>JBAVFD010000087.1:0-44532 GCA_049588075.1 Thiobacillus sp. | reverse complement strand
GCCGATGTGCGCGTAACGGGGGGACAGGTGACTGAACTGCAACTGCTCGACCCCGATCTGGAGGATGTCTTCACCGACATCATGCGCCAGGCGTGAATAGGATAATCCGGCCATGAACGGCTTTCTCGCCCTGCTCTACAAGGAGCTGCTGCGCTTCTGGAAAGTGGCGGTGCAGACCCTGATCGCGCCCATCGTCACCGCGCTGCTCTATCTGCTGATCTTTTCGCATGTGCTGGAAGCGCACGTAGAGGTCTATCCCGGCGTGAGCTACACGCGGTTTCTGGTGCCGGGGCTGGTGATGATGAGCATGTTGCAGAATGCGGTCGCCAACAGCTCGTCGAGCCTGATCCAGTCCAAGATCACCGGCAACATCGTGTTCGTGCTGCTGCCGCCCTTGTCCTACCTGCAATTCTTCGGCGCGTATCTCATCGCCGCGATCGTGCGCGGGCTGGTGGTGGGGCTGGGGGTGTGGGCGGTGACGCTGGGTTTTTCCGGGTTCACGCTGCCACACCCCGGCTGGCTGCTCGCGTTTTCGCTGTTGTCGTGCGGGCTGATGGGCGCGCTCGGCATCATGGCGGGCATCTGGGCAGAAAAGTTCGACCAGCTGGCGGCGTTCCAGAACTTCATCATCCTGCCGCTGACGTTCTTGTCCGGCGTGTTTTATTCGATCAACTCGCTGCCCGCCTTCTGGCAGGGGGTGTCGCACTGGAACCCGGTGTTCTACATGATCGACGGCTTTCGCTACGCCTTTCTGGGGCAGTCCGACATCGCCCCGGGGTTCGGATTGCTGGTCGTGGCCGCCAGCTTTGTGGCAATATCAACCCTTTCGCTCCTGATGTTGAAGAGCGGCTACAAACTGAGGCATTAAGCATGGTTACACCCGACGACATCAAAGGCTGGATTACCGAAAAACTGCCGTGCGACCACATCGAACTGGATGGCGACGGCCAGCATTTCAATGCGGTGATCGTCAGCCCGGCGTTTTCCGGCAAAAACATGATCCAGCAGCACCGGCTGGTGTACGACGCGCTCGGCACCCGCATGCACGCGCAGATCCACGCGCTGTCGATGAAAACCTATACCCCAGAAGACTGGGCTGCACGCTGAATGGACGCTCTGCTGATCCAGGGCGGCAACAAGCTTGCCGGTGAAGTGCGCATTTCCGGCGCCAAGAATGCCGCGCTGCCGATCCTGACCGCCAGCCTGCTCAGCGCCGGGGCCTTGGAACTGACCAATGTGCCGCATCTGAAGGACATCAGCACCATGCTGGCGCTGCTCGGCCACATGGGCGTGCGCGTCACGCTGGACGACCGGAACCATGTCACCCTGTGCGGCGAATCCATCCCGCACAAGGAAGCCCCCTACGAAATGGTGAAAACCATGCGCGCCGCGATTCTGGTGCTGGGACCGACGCTGGCGCGCTTTGGCGAGGCGCGCGTCTCGATGCCCGGCGGCTGCGCCATCGGCTCGCGTCCGGTCGATCTGCACATCAAGGGTTTGCAGGCGATGGGCGCGGACATCCACATCGAACACGGCTACATCCACGCCAAGGCCAAGCGGCTCAAGGGCGCGCACATTGCGATGGACGTGGTGACCGTCACCGGCACCGAAAATCTGATGATGGCGGCGACGCTGGCCGACGGCACCACGGTGCTGGCGAACGCCGCGCGCGAGCCGGAAATCGTCGACCTGGCCAATTGCCTGATCGCGATGGGCGCGAAAATCGAGGGCGCGGGCAGCGGCGTCATCACCATCCACGGGGTGGAATCGCTGCATGGCGCGGCGCATCGCGTGATGCCCGACCGCATCGAAACCGGCACCTTTCTGGTGGCGGCGGCGATGACCGGCGGCCATATCCGCGCCGTCGACGCCCAGCCCGATACCCTGGTGTCGGTGATGGGCAAGCTGGCCGACGCCGGCGCGCACGTGACTTCGGGCGACGACTGGATCGAGGTCGAATCCGACGGCGTGCTGAACGCGGTCGATGTGCGCACCGCGCCGCATCCGGCGTTTCCCACCGACATGCAGGCGCAGTTCATGGCGCTGAACACCGTTGCCAGCGGCGCGGCCAGCGTCACCGAAACCATTTTCGAAAACCGCTTCATGCACGTGCAGGAACTGCGCCGTCTGGGCGCCAACATCGAGGTCTCGGGGCACACTGCGCTGGTGCGTGGCGTGCCACGGCTGGACGGCGCCATCGTGATGGCCACCGACCTGCGCGCCTCGGCCTGCCTGGTACTGGCCGGACTGGTGGCGGCAGGCGAGACCACCATCGAGCGCATCTACCACCTCGACCGCGGCTACGAGCGCATCGAGGAAAAGCTCACCCAGTTGGGTGCGCGCATCAAGCGGGTGCATTGAGACGTTTTTATTAACGGCCCCTTGGGGCCGTTCGGGCTGAGCCTGTCGAAGCCCCGCCCAGTATTCGCGTATTAGCGAGCAAGCCCTTCGATCGTTCGACAGGCTCACGATCAGGGCGAACGGCATTTTTTGAGCGCCCTGAAGGCGGAAAATTCCAATATGAACCACACCGGCATCACGCTGGCCCTGTCGAAGGGCCGCATCTTTGAAGAAACCCTGCCGCTGCTGGCCGCAGCCGGGATCACGCCGAGCGAAAATCCCGAGTCCTCGCGCAAGCTCATCATCGGCACCAACCGCGCCGACGTGCGGCTCATCATCGTGCGCGCCAGCGACGTGCCGACCTATGTGCAATACGGCGCGGCCGACCTTGGCATCGCCGGCAAGGACGTGCTGAACGAACATGGCGGCAACGGCCTGTATCAGCCGCTCGATCTGAAAATAGCCAGCTGCCGCATGATGGTCGCCGTGCGCGAAGGCTACGATTACGCGGGAACGGTCAAGCAGGGCGCGCGCATCCGCGTCGCCACCAAATACGTCAACGCCGCGCGCGACCACTTCGCCGGCAAAGGTGTGCACATCGACCTCATCAAGCTGTATGGCTCGATGGAGCTTGCCCCGCTGGTCGGCCTGTCCGACGTCATTGTCGATCTCGTTTCCACCGGCGGTACCCTCAAGGCCAACGGCCTGGTCGCGGTCGAACACATCAGCGACATCAGCTCGCGTCTGGTGGTCAATCAGGCCGCGCTCAAGCTCAAGCGCAGTTTGATCCAGCCGGTGATCGATGCGTTTGCGGCCGCCATCAGTAACGGCGGACCCAAGTAGGCGCTATGACAGCGCTATTCAACTTGGCTTTCTGGGCGCCGGTCCGCTGCTTGTGAATATTGGTGTCGGCCACCACGGGCAATCGAGATCGATACCAGCAAACCCGACAGTACCCCGCAAGCTGATGGATGCGGGGGGCTGTTTGGTATGGGTTGGAATGCGGGCATAAGGTTGTCACAAGGACTGATACACACGTATCAGAACTAATTGAACATGAGTGTACTTACGTGAGGTTTGTTATTCCCTCGCCTCGTTTCCTCCGCTTGGCTAAGGAAGGCAGCTGGATTGTGGCTGGTCAGATCGCCGTCGTTTTGGGTGCTCTGGCATTGGTGCGAGTTCTCACAGAATACCTCGACCCTACGCAGTATGGCCAACTCGCGCTGGGCCTCACCGTTGCGGGATTGATCAACCAGGTCGTGATGGGGGGCGTGACGGCCGGCATCGGCCGTTTTTATTCTGTCGCTGCCGAAAAGAATGATCTGCCAAGCTACTTGCATGCCTCACGCTGGCTGATGCTGTATGCCACCGCTGCAGTGGTGGTGATCGCACTCGTGTTGATGGCGGGACTGTACTGGCTCAGCTATTCCAACTGGATGGGATTGGCAGCCGTGGCTTTGCTGTTCTCGGTGCTAAGTGGCTACAACACATCGCTCAGTGGCATTCAGAATGCCGCGCGTCAGCGGGCTATCGTTGCCTTTCACGGCGGTCTCGACGCTTGGCTGAAGATATTACTCGCAGTCGGTGTGATGTTTTGGTTGGGAAAATCCAGTGCGGCGGTGATATTAGGATATGCCCTGTCTTCGTTACTTGTTACTGGCTCGCAGTTCTATTTCTTGCGTCGGCTGGTTCACCCCCTAGGTGAAATGCAGCAGGCATCTGCGAAATGGGTACGGCGAATATGGGCATATTCGTGGCCATTTTCTACTTGGGGTGTATTTACCTGGGCCCAGCAAGTCTCGGACCGGTGGGCATTGCAAACCTTTGCTTCCACGCAGGAGGTCGGCATGTACGCGGTGTTGTTCCAGTTGGGATATGTCCCTATTGGGCTGGCAACTGGTATGGCAATAACATTTCTTGGACCAGTTCTCTATCAGCGTTCTGGTATTGCGATAGACCATAGCCGCAATACATCTGTACACCGTATTGCCTGGCGCATTACGTTTGTGGGTCTTCTGGTGACAGCCTTAGCCTTTGTCTTCACGCTTATGCTGCATAAATGGATTTTTCATTTGTTGGTTGACACTCAATATCGCTCGGTGTCCCACTTTCTGCCTTGGATGGTTCTTGCAGGTGGCATTTTTGCCGCAGGCCAGATGCTTGCCCTTAAATTGATGTCAGAAATGAAACCCGCTGCGATGACTGCCGCCAAGATAGTAACAGCCATCCTTGGCGTAGCCCTGAATGTCTATGGCGCCCAACAGTTTGGCTTACCAGGGGTTGTGGCAGCCCTTGTGTTATTTTCCGGCATCTATTTTTTTTGGATGGCTTGGCTCGCTCAGCATTCGCCAACGTCGACCAGACATCATCTTAGAACGTTATGAAAACGCTTAACAAAATTCACTGGATCCTATCGAGTCAATTTGGTCTCGATCCCCGCCGTTTTTTACTCTCCCTGCGCGGCATCCCACACTTCGTGATTGATTGGTGGAGGTTCAGGAAGGGCTTCTCCGGCACGTTGACTTGGCTACCCTGTCTGCATGACCGCTACGAAGAAGGTGGCACGACCAAAAATGAATACTTCTGGCAAGATTTGCTGGTGGCGCGCTGGATCTTCGAAGCCAAGCCACAGCGGCATGTGGATGTCGGCTCACGCGTGGATGGCTTTGTTGCCCATGTGGCGAGTTTTCGCGACATCGAGGTGTTTGATGTACGGCCCATCAGCACTCAAATACCTGGCGTGGTATTCAAGCAGGCCGATCTGATGCATAGCGGTAGCCTGCCGAATGTCGGTGGTGGGTACTGCGATTCCTTATCTTGCCTGCATGCGATCGAACACTTCGGCCTTGGTCGATATGGCGATCCGATTGATCCTGCTGGCCATGAGCGGGGCATTGCCAACATGGCGTTATTGCTTCAACCAGGTGGGACGTTTTATCTCTCCACGCCCATTGGACGAGAGCGGGTGGAATTCAACGCCAATCGCGTATTCGATCCGCTCAGCATTATCCGACTGGCCGAAAGCCATGGTTTGGTATTGCATCAATTGACTGTGATCGGGAACGGTGGTGTGGTGAGGGAAGTGCAAGCCAGCCACGAAACACTGCAAGCCCTTGCTGAAGAAACTTACAACCTTGGCATATTCGTGTTTGCCAAGGCATAGAATTCATCCCGGAAAGAAAGTAAAAATGAGCGAAAACGCTGTTTTCTCCAAGCTGATACTGAAAATTGCCAAGCATGTAGAGAGGATGGCCGCTTTCGCGCAAGGTAAAGGCTATGGTTCAGCAACAATTAGTCAAGAAAACAATCTTGTCCATAAGTTGCTTAAGAATGCACCACAACTCGCAATAGATATTGGCGGTAATGTTGGTGAATATTCTGCAGAGCTAAGACGTAGAAATCAAAATATTGAGATACATGTATTTGAGCCTTCTTTAATTAACATTGAAAAGTTGAAAAAAAGATTCAAAGACGATAAAAGCATTTTTATCTTACCTTTTGCGGTATCTGACAAAACTGAAGCGGCGACTTTGTTTTCTAATGAAGCTGGTTCTGGTTTGGGAAGCCTGACTCAACGCAGACTTGATCATTTTAATATCGACTTTAGCGTTAAAGAAACAATCAATACTGTTCGATTTGAAGATTACTGGATAAACAATCTTAGTAGCCGACGCTTAGATATCGTCAAGATTGATATAGAGGGACACGAACTGACGGCATTAAAAGGGTTTGGCAAGGCAATATTTGCTACAAGTGTTCTTCAGTTTGAGTTTGGAGGGTGCAATATTGACACAAGAACCTATTTCCAAGATTTCTGGTATTTCTTCAAAGAACATGATTTTTCTATTTTCAGAATAACACCGTTTGGATTAGAAGAAATTACGGGTTATAAGGAAAGCGATGAGTTTTTCTCGACAACTAATTTCATTGCCGTAAACAGAAAATAAATAAACTTAACCGCGACAATCATGGATCATGCATTTAACAATGCAAGGGTCTATTTTTGGTGATTGTGTGAATATATTGATGAATCAGCGTAAGAGTCTTGGCACCTTGGCCATGGTGTTTGTTGGCGTATTCATTTATGCGATTGTTGCAATGGTGGTTTCCCGGGAGTTGGTGATTCCACATATGACATTATCGATAGATGGTCACATAGAAGGGGATCCACAGTATTACCATTTATTGGCTTTGAAGAAGGTTGATGAAATTCGGTCGGGCGGGGTGCGGCAATTTGAACTTCGGCCCGAAGGGCAGGGCCCTGCAGGAGTAGCGAGTCTGCTCTATCTGGGCACAGGTAGCACGTACAGTATGGTTGTGCTCAATGCCACTATGCATGCACTTGCGACGTTTATGACGGTGCTGATTTTGATGCAGTGGTTTTCACGTTGTATCTCAATCATTGCGTCACTGCCCTTGGCTCTTTCTCCGTACATGATTGTCTGGTTTTCACAAATAAATAAGGATTCCTTCGTTTTGCTAGGTGTAATGTTGTTTACATACGGTTTGTTGAATTTACTGAATCCGAAAGCAAGGGTTCCGTTTTACAAAGAAGCTCTGTTGTATCTGCTTGTTGCGCTATTCGGTATGGTGCTGATCTGGATCATGAGGCCATATGTAAATCAGATATTACTACCAATTACCAGCCTAATTTTGGTAGTTGCCTTGGTGCGGCTATCAAGGAAACCGGGTAAGGGTGTGTGGTTTGGCGTAGCTCTATTTGGTGGGGTGATGCTTGTGAGCCTTGGCTTGTTAAGTAAAGGTGCGACCTCTGATGCGACACTCGATAACTTCAAATATTTCAAATGGCAGGGCGAAAGCCAAACCGTATCGGAAAAGTGCCGCTCAACTATAGACATTAGAAATTGGCGTAATGAACAATATCTTCCGAACTTTGTGAACGAAAAACTAAGGGCAATGATGGGGCAGCGTTGCAATATATTTACTCTCTTGGAGACGCAGTCCAATACCACAACCAGAGAATCCATTGTTGATATGGATCGGTTTCCCCGTGGCTCTAGCGAGGCTTTGGCCTATCTCCCACGTGCAGCCCTACTTGGTATTTTTTCCCCTTGGCCGGACCGATGGGGTTATGCCTTTTATAAGAAGCCATCCGTGTTTTACACGGTCACGCCGATTGAGGCGATCTTGCTTTATATAGGCTTTGCAAGTTTGGTGGTTTGGCTCGTTTGGAATAAAGCTTGGAGTGTTTCAATCCCGATAGTGTTAAGTACAACCGTTATGACTACATATGGAATGGCCACGCCATTTCTCGGGGCTCTTTATCGCTACAGGTACCCTTGGTGGATATTACTTATTTGCTTGGGTGTTGCGGCATTGCTAACGTTAGCGGGAAATTTGCGTAGCAAGCCACAAGCGTAAAGCCCATGATTCAGATAATAAAAAACATGATTTTGGCCTGTAATTATGGAGTCAAATTTTGAAGGTGCTCTGTGTTTTTGGGCGCCATAACTATGGCGACCCAAGTAGGGACATTAGCCCAGAATATGCTGCCTTTGTTCCAGCCCTAAAGCGGCTTGGGCATGAAGTGCATCACTTCGAGAGTTGGGACAGGCGTAATTATCCAGATCTAGGCGTTCTAAACGAGGCGCTACTCGCGAAGGTAGAGGTGTTTCGGCCTGATGTAATGCTTACCGTCCAGATGAATTATGAGTTGTGGTTGGAAACACTAGAGGCCATTCGCGGCCGGGGGGATGTAGCGACTATTTCTTGGACAACGGATGACTCTTGGAAATATCGGGAGGTTTCTCGGTTCATTGGCCATGCTTACCATGCCATGACTACTACCTATAGTTATGTGATACCCAGATACCATGCTGATGGTATTTTGGATGTTCTGCTAACACAGTGGGCTGCAAGCTCAGAATGGCTAGCAGAGCCTTTGCAGGCTCGGAATTGTCGTTATCCGGTGACTTTTATTGGAACCGCTAACCGAGACCGCCGTGAGTTAGTGACACGGCTTCACTCCAGAGATGTCGAGGTGGCGTGCTTCGGCTACGGTTGGCCTGCCGGCCCTATAGCAAGCGATGACATTCCAAAAATTATGCGCGAATCCGTTATTAGTATTAATTTTGCTAATTCAAAGGGCGAAAACCAGATTAAGGCTCGTACTTTTGAGGTGCCTGGTGCCGGTGGGTTTTTGTTGACTGGGCCTGCCCAAGGGTTGGATAGATATTTTGTTCCGGGTGTTGAAATCGCCATATACCAAGACTTTGAGGACTTGGTTAGTAAGATCCACTTTTATCTTTCACACCCGAATGATCGCGATCGTCTGGCACGCGCCGGCTATGAGCGTACTTTGCGAGAGCATACCTATGAACGACGCTTAGCCGAAGTTGTTGATTTTGCCTTGGCGGCCAAAGCGCGTGATAGCGCTATGCCGCCTACCCGGTCATTTGATCAAGCACTTAAGTCCCATAGGCTGACGCTACCGTTGCGAATGCTACGAGCTGTGCTCTTGGGTGCTGGCAAGCTACTTTTTGGGCCGCAGCGTGGGCCTCGAGCTGCTCGCCGATTGCTTTTTGAACTCAGTTGGCGTCTCGTAGGTCGGCAGACCTTCACTGCAGGTGGTTGGCCTGGAAGGCTATTCCCTCATGATTGAAGCCACTTCAGCTGAAACCATCGCCCATGGCTTACAACTTTAAAGAACACAGTGAAGGCTCCAATAAGCGTCATCATTCCTTGCTATTGTTGCAGCGATACCATAGGCCGTGCTTTAGCCTCAATCGCGGTACAAACCATGTTGCCACATGAAGTGATTCTTGTAGAAGACGCGAGCCCAGACAGTGGTAATACACTGAATGCGCTACATCATTTGGCTAACAAATACGGTGATGGTTTTGTAGTGGTAGTTATCTCGCTGAAGCAAAACAGCGGGCCAGGTCTGGCGCGTAATGCGGGATGGGAAGCAGCAACCCAGCCCTGGCTGGCGTTTCTCGATGCGGACGACGCATGGCATCCGCGCAAACTTGAAATTCAATGGGCCTGGCTCGAATCGCACCCGGATGTGGTGCTGTGCGGCCATGCTTCACGGTATTCCAGCGGGGCGATTGATTTCCCCGTGGCCGATGCGCCCGATGCGATTCGGCTTTCACCGCTGCAAATGGTGTTTTCGAATCGCTTGCCCACGCGATCGGTCATGTTGCGAAGAGACCTGCCATTTCGTTTCAGCAACAGGCGTTTCTCCGAGGACTATTTGCTCTGGCTGGAAATTATTTATGCAGGATGCCCGGCCTATCGTTTGGAAGTGCCGTTGGTATTTTGTTTTCGCCCTGATTTCAGCCCTGGAGGACTGAGCGGGAAGCTGTGGCAACACGAAAAAGGAGAAATTTCTGTATTGCGAGCCTTGTTGAAGGCCGGAAAAATGGGGTGGATCGTCTTTACTCTTGCGGTCGCTTGGTCGTATACCAAATTTCTACGTCGTCTGTGGATCATGCGGAGAATGCGATGAGCCGTTCTGTGCCGAAGATTTGTGTGCTGGCGGCTACGCCTCTGACTATCCATTTCTTTCTTAAGCCACATCTTGTAGCTTTCTCACAGCACTTCGACGTCACCTTGGCGTGCAATCCAAAAAACGATGCCTACCTGCCTCCGCTGGATTTACCTGTTCATCAGGCGGCGGTTGGGATGGAACGCAAGATTTCCCCACTACGCGACCTGATCACCCTGTTCGAGTTGTTCAGCTTGTTTCGGCGCGAACGCTTTGATCTTGTCGTGTCGGTTGCACCCAAGGCAGGCTTGCTGGGCATGTTGGCTGCATTTCTGATGGGGGTGCCCTGTCGCGTGCATATTTTTCAGGGGGAAGTTTGGGCCTCCAGACGTGGCCCCATGCGTAGCTTGCTTAAAGCCATGGATAAGGTGATCGCGAGATCGGCCACCCATGTGCTGGCGGTAGGCCCGGGCGAGAGGCAGTTTCTGCAGGAGCAGGGCGTAGTGAGGCCCGGCCAGGTCAGTGTTTTGGGTTCTGGTTCGATTTCCGGGGTGGATATGCTGCGTTTCCGGACTGCACCGGAAGTGCGCAGCGATTTCAGGAAAGCGCGTGGCATCCCGGACGATGCGGTAGTGTGCCTGTTTCTGGGGCGGCTGACTGCGGACAAGGGTGTGTTCGATCTGGTGCGAGCCTTTTCCTTGTGCGCCAAGAGCAACCCCAGGCTGTGGCTGGTACTGGTGGGGCCAGACGAGGAAGGAGTGGGCCCGCTGCTGCTTTCCACGCTCACGGGCGAGGTGGCTGGGCGCCTGCTCGTCGAGGGCTTCACCCATACGCCTGAGCGCTACATTGCGGCTGCTGACTTCCTGTGCCTGCCAAGCTATCGGGAGGGTTTTTGCATGGTGGTGCTCGAGGCTGCTGCTGCGGGCATCCCCTCGATAGGGTCGCGCATTTATGGCGTGAGCGACGCGATTGTCGAGGGTGAAACAGGCCTCCTGGTGCCGCCAGGAGATGTGCAGCAGCTTGCCGCAGCGCTCTCTCGTCTTGCCGTGGACGAAGCATTGCGCACACGTTTGGCTTTGGCTGGACGCACGCGAGTTGAAAATGAATTCAGGCAGGAGAAAGTGGTTGCAGGCTATGTCAATTACTTTCGGAAATTGTTGAATCGGTAGTGGTTGTTACCATCAATAATGCATGGCTCCCGGATTCCTTTTGTTTAATCGTACGGTAATGGCACTCTCGGCAGGGTTGTTGTGATGATGTTGATGGCACCGTTTGCCGCTTTTCTGACGTGCTGGCTTCTGCTTTCCGGGTTACTGCGCCGCGGGATGAGCCTGCCGATGGATCACCCCAACGCGCGTTCGCTGCACGAGACACCGACACCGCGTGTTGGCGGGCTGGGCATCATGGCAGGCGTGGCTGTTGCCAGTATGTGGCTCGTGGATTCGGATGTGGCGCCGGTGATGCTGGCCGCATTTGCGCTGGCCGCGCTGTCGCTGCTGGACGATGTGCGCGGCTTGCCGGTGGCGCTGCGCTTTCTGGCGCATTTTGTTGCGGCGGCGGGGTGCCTGCTGGCGCTGGGGCTGACGGGCTGGGTGCTGGTTGGCGCGGTGCTCGCCATCGTCTGGATGACCAATCTCTACAATTTCATGGATGGCGCGGACGGACTGGCGGGCGGCATGGCGGCGATTGGTTTTGGCGCGCTGGCGCTGGCTGCGTGGCTGGGCGGCGCGCCTGGACTGGCAGCATGGTGCGCGGCCATCGCGGCGGCGGCGCTGGCTTTTCTGCGCTTCAATTTTCCGCCCGCACGACTGTTCATGGGCGATGCCGGATCGATTCCGCTGGGATTCCTGGCGGCAGCGCTCGGTATTCTGGGCGTGCAACACAAGCTGTGGCCGGGGCTGTTTCCGCTGCTGGTGTTCTCGCCCTTCATTGTCGATGCCAGCGTGACGCTCGCCAGGCGCGGCTTGCGTGGCGAAAAAATATGGCAGGCGCATCGTTCGCATTATTACCAGCGCGTGGTGCTGCTGGGTGCGTCGCATCGCCAGCTGGCGCTGGCCGCCTATATGCTGATGCTGGCAAGCGCCGCACTCGCCTTCACGCTGTTGCTGCTGCCGCAATTCACGGGTTGGCTGCTTGCGCTGTGGGCCATACTCTATGTACTGATTTTTCTGAGCATCGACCGGCGCTGGCACCTTTCCCGCAATGAACATTAATCCCCGCACCGTCACCATCATCCTGCACGACATCCTGGCGGCGACTCTCGCCTGGCTGGGCGCCTACTGGCTGCGCTTCAATCTGGCGCTGCCCCCCGAGTATCTGTCTGCGGCGCTGTCCACGCTGGCCTGGGTGGTGCCGCTGCAGGCCGCGGTGTTCTGGCGCTTCGGCCTGTATCGCGGGATCTGGCGGTTTGCCAGCTTGCCCGATCTCAAGCGCATCGTGCTGGCGGTGGGACTGGGGGCGGTGATGGTGCCGGTGGTGTTGATCCTGTTCCGCGTCAGCGCGGTGGTGCCGCGTTCGGTGTTGATTCTCGACCCGCTGTTGCTGCTGATTCTGATGAGTGGCAGCCGGCTGGGGTATCGCGCCTGGAAGGAGCATCGCCTCGCCAGCGTGCTGCATCCCGACAGCCGCCCGGTGCTGGTGGTGGGGGCGGGGTCGGCGGCGGATTTCCTGCTGCGCGAACTGGCGCGCAGCCCGGCGGGATTTCATGTGGTGGGCTTGCTCGACGACAGCCGTATCAAGCAGGGGCGGCTGGTGCAGGGCATCCCCGTGCTGGGCGGGTTGAATGAGGTGGCGATTCATGCGCGCAGGATGGAGGTGGACGACATCGTGCTGGCGCTGCCATCGGCGGCGCACGAGGTGCGGAAGCGCATCACCCAGATGTGCAGCGACGCCGGCCTGAATGTGCTGACCGTGCCGTCGATCGAAGACCTGGTGGCCGGTCGGGTGTCGGTATCGACGCTGCGCCGGATCGAGCTCGACGATTTGCTGGGGCGTGATGCGGTGGCGCTCGACGACAGCGGCCTGCATCAATTATTGACCGGTCAGGTGGTGATGGTGACCGGTGCGGGCGGCTCGATCGGTTCGGAACTGTGCCGCCAGATTGCGCGGTTTGTACCGGCGAAACTGGTGTTGTTCGAACAGTCCGAACTGGCGCTGTACGCGATGGAGCAGGAACTGCCGCAGCGTTTCCCCGGTTTGCAGATCGCGCCGGTGATTGGCGACGTGAAGAACGCCGTGTGGGTCAACCGGATCATGGCCGAACATCGCCCAGCCGTGGTGTTTCACGCCGCCGCCTACAAGCATGTGCCGCTGATGGAGAACGTCAACGCCTGGGAGGCGGTGCGCAATAACGTGCTGGGCACCCAGGTGGTTGCCGCCGCCGCACAGGCGAACGGCGTGGACAAGTTCGTGATGATCTCCACCGACAAGGCGGTCAACCCGACCAACGTCATGGGGGCGACCAAACGGCTGGCCGAGATGGCGTGCCAGGCGATGCAACAGGCGGATGGCACGCGCTTCGTATCGGTGCGTTTCGGCAACGTGCTGGGTTCGTCCGGCAGCGTGATTCCCAAGTTTCAGCAGCAGATCGAGGCGGGCGGACCGGTGACGGTGACGCATCCCGAGATCACGCGCTATTTCATGTCGATCCCCGAAGCTGCGCAGCTGGTGTTGCAGGCTGGCTTGATGGGCAAGGGCGGCGAGATTTTCGTGCTCGACATGGGCGAGCCGGTCAAAATCGCCGAGCTGGCCAGGCTGATGATTCGCCTGTCGGGCGCGGACGCAGACCGCATCCGCATCGAATACACCGGCCTGCGCCCCGGCGAAAAACTCTACGAAGAACTGCTCGCCGATGACGAATCCACGCTGCCGACGCCGCATCCCAAACTGCGGGTGGCCAAGGCGCGCGCGGCCGATGCCGGCTGGCATGCCGAATGTCTGGCCTGGCTGGCGCGGTCCGACACGTTCGACGAAGCGACGGTCAAACGCCAATTGAAACTCTGGGTGCCGGAATACCAGCCGGAGTCGATGTGAACAGCTTCGACACGGTTCGCCCTGAGCCAGTCTTCGCTCCGTTTGCCCTGAGGCAGTTCTCGCTCCGTTCGCCCTGAGCCAGTCGAAGGGCGGGCAATCCCCGCTCCTCGTTGACAGGCGATCAGCGGCCGCTCGGCGTGATCAGCGACGCGGGGTGCGCGCCAGCTGTTCGTACAACGCCAGCGTCTGGTCCAGCATGGCTTGCAGCGGAAAAAAGTCGCCGGCCGGAACCGGCTCGGGGTGTTGCAGAAGTTGGTCGATGCGCTGGCAGGTTTCGTCGATGCGGTCGAGCGGCAGCAGGCCGGCAGGGTAGATGGTACGCAGGATTTCACCGACGCCGCCGTGGTCGTAACCCGCCGTCGGCACGCCCAGCCGCAGCGCTTCCAGCGTGGTGCGGCCAAATGATTCGGGCTGGCTGGACAGTGACAGCACCAGATTCGACATCGCCAGAATGTTTTTCAGGTCGTCGCGCTGGCCGGTCAGGCTGATGTCGCCTGCCAGCCCCATGCTGCGCACGCGGTAGCGCAGCTTGTGCAAATAGCGCTGCTTGGAGGACGACGCGCCGCCGACGATCAGGCCATGCACAGGCAAGCCGCGCCGCTTCAGGCGCGCAATCAATTCGATGAAGTCTTCGTGCCCTTTCAGTCGCGTGATGCGACCCGGCAGGGTAAGCAGCAGCTTGCCGGCGGCTTGCGGAAACTGGGCGAAAAATGCCTGCTGCCAGGCCGTCTCGGGTTTCCAGCCGTGCGGATAGTCTGCGCCGTCGACCCCGCGATGGATCACCTGAATGCACCACGGCAGGGTGGCGGGGTATTCGCGCAGGATGTAATCGCGCACCGTGTTCGACACCGCGATCACCCGCTCGCCGCGCGTCATGATGCGGCTGTAGCGGCTGACGCCATACAGGCCATGTACCGTGGTGACGAAATGCGGGCGCGTGGCGGGGTTCATGCCGCGCCACGCAAGCCAGGCGATCCATGCCGGCACGCGGGAGCGTGCGTGGATGATGTCCACCTTTTGCGCCAGCAGGAATGTGCGCAATTGGCCGACGAGCAGCAGGGTCTTGAATGATTTCTTGCCGATCGGCCAGGCGAAATGTTCGGCGCCCGATGCAACAAGCGGCGGTACCTGCCGCCCGCCTGCCGACATCACCAGCGCGCGATGGCCGTGCATCACCAGCGCCGCGGCGATTTCGAGCGTGCCGCGTTCCACTCCGCCGGATTCAAGCGCGGGCAGCAACTGCAGGACAGTCAGTTTTTTTTCTTCAGCCATTTAGAGCCTGCTCCAAGAATCCATTTGGCACAGCGATCCGCTTCGGCCAGCGGTTGCGTATTGGGGTTTAATTTTCCACTCGCGCACCAGCTCACAAAACGGGTGATGCGCTGTGCGTCGGCGAGGTGCGCCATCGCCCGGCCGACCCGGCTTTTCGGGTTGACCGGCAGATCGAACACGCCGACATCCGCACCTGCCGTCAACGCTTCGTAGACCATCGATGCGCTGTCGGGCGTGACCCACGCCGTGCCGCAGCGCGCGAGCTGATCGGGCAGCCAGTCGGATGACGTGGTGGTGTGAGGAACGACATCAAGATTGCCGGAGGATGGCAGTTGCGCCAGAAAATCATCCGGCGTGCGGCGCGAGGTGGTGAGCGTCCAGTGCGTGTCGGGCGTGCGCGCGAGGATGCTCTTGATTTGCACCTGAATGGCGTCGCTGTCCCACTCAAAGTGAGACGAGACGCCGCCGATCAGCATCAGGCCCAACCCCGTGCTGCGGGCGTCGGACGGACGGATGCGGTTGATCGCGCCTGCGGTGACCAGCGTATGCGCATCCGCCGCCACGCCGTCGTGCTCGGGCAGGACGCACAGATCGAAGCAGCGGCGCGGCAGACTCGGCTTCATCAGCACCACGGCGCGTCCGCCGCGCGCGCGCCGCGCCGCCAGAAGCGTCAGATGCGTGGCGTGCCCCGCGCCGATGATCAAATCCGGCTGGGGAAGCGGGGGAGCAGGCATACGCTTGATCAGCAGCGCCAGACAGGCGCGCCAGACGGGCAGGGCGGCAAGGCGATGGATGGTGGTTGGGGTGGCGCGCGCCAGCGCCTCGGCCAGCCCCTGCGACTGATTCACGTGCCCCGGCTTGCCGTCGACGACGATCCAGACGATCAATGGTCGCTGCCCACCGGGTTCAGGCGAGGTCATAGGCTGGAATACAGGGTGGGGACTGGGAGCATGCGGGCGTTGCAAGACTAGGCTGACGCAAAGTGTAAAGCATCTTGCGCCGCATCGGCTTGCGGCTCACGACAGGCTTTCGCGCCAGCAGCGCGCCCGCGCGGCCTCCCAGCGGTACGGCGCGGGGTCGAGCGCGGGCGTATTGCCCTCCATCAAATCGACCAGCAGTTCGGCTGACGCCGGCGCCATCGTCACCCCGTAGCGGTAATGCCCGGTACTGACGAAGACGTTATCGAAATCGTGATGTCGGTCGATGATCGGGATATTGTCCGGCGAGCCGGGGCGCAGCCCGGCCCAGTGCTGCACCGGCTGGACAGCCGCCAGCGCGGGCAGCAGTTCGGCGGCCGCAACGTGCAGACGCAGGCGCGTGGCAGCGTCGGTCGATTTGTCGAACCCCGCATCCTCCAGCGTGCTGCCCACCAGAATGTGGCCATCGCGGCGCGGGATCAGATACAGCCCGTTGCGATACAGGATCGTATCGAGCGCGCCCGGCTCCAGTTTGAACAGCAGCATCTGGCCGCGAATCGGGCGGATGTGGGGTGAGGCGGCCAGTCCCGGCAGCGCAAGCCCCGCCCACGCACCGGTCGCCAGCACGAACCGATCTGCCGTGAACGTGCCCTGAGCCGTGTTGACAGCCAGCATCCGCCCCGCCTGAGTGGTCACCGATTCGACCGCACCGTGCGTGTGGATCACCCCGCCCAGCCTCACAACCGCCTCGCGCAGCGCCGCCACCAGACGCGGATTGCGAACCTGTGCAATGTCAGGCAGCCAGAGGCTGTCGCCTGCAGGGGTGGGTTGGATTTGTGCGGCCAGGCAGTGCGCAGCGCACCAGGTGAGCGCCGTATCGGGCCGGGTTGCCCCCAGCACCTTCATCCCGCAGCGCCAGTATTCCGCGACGCGTCCGGATTGCGCTTCGATGCCCGAAACCCAGTCCGCATACTCCGCCATCGAGCGCAGCGCCAGCCTGGAAAGCGGTTCGGCATAATCCCACGGCAGCAGCGGCGACAAAATTCCGCCGCCCGCCCAGGACGATTCGGCGCCTGCTTCGCCGCGCTCCAGCAACGTGATGCCATAACCACGCCTGAGCAATGCCAGTGCTGCACTCATGCCTGAAACCCCGGCGCCCACGATGATGACGGACGTCTTCAGCCCGGACGGGCCTGGCTCAAGCATGGCCCGCACCTACAACTAAAGTTGTATAGATATGCCCGCCACGGAGTGACAAGCTCATTCCCTTGAATAAAAAAACAGGGGGAGGGGATATGGGAAAGCGTGGATTCACACTGGTTGAACTGCTGGTTGTGCTGGCGGTGGGTGCAATTTTATTGGCGATTGCCATTCCGGGCTATGCAAATTTCATGAATTACAACCGATTGGTTGCGGTGACCAATGGCCTGGTTTCCTCGCTGCAACTGGCCCGGTCGGAAGCGATCAAGCGTGGCACCCGGGTCACGGTCTGCAAAAGCAGCACACCGATGGAGGCCATTCCTGTCTGCGACGAGGATGCCAGCTGGCAGCAGGGCTGGCTGGTTTTTGTGGATTATGGAATAAAGGGTGTGCTGGACATCGGCGACCAGATCCTGAGAGTCCACGGAGAAACCCCCGGGGGAGCCGTAATAACCGCCTCCAATTACAGCACCTATGCCAGCTACTTGCCCAGCGGGGTCAGTCAGGGCCCCAACGGACTGGGCAATGGGACGTTTTACATCTGCGTTGCCGGAAGCAGACGAAGCATCGTTATCAATCAAATCGGGCGTATACGGCTCGACAAAAGCGCATGTTAGCCGGACGAATTCCCGGCCTGCGGACGCTCAAGTCCAGACGATGAATAGCCGTTAACACTCAGGCTTTATCTGTCTGGCAAAGTTTGGGCGCTGCCGCTCATGCGCGAAAAACACCCATCCATCTCGCGGAGCTGGACAGCATGCCGGATGCCTATCTATCGTAACGCCATACAAATTGGACGCTGAACATGTCTGGATATCGGGTGCTTCTCAGTCGGGGATTCACGCTCGTCGAACTCATGGTTACGATAGCGGTGCTGGCAGTCATGCTGGCGATCGCCGTGCCCAGTTTTCAGGAATTTACGCGCAGGAATCGCGTGGTGGCAGCATCCAACAGCCTGGTTTCCGCCTTGGCCCTGGCCCGTTCGGAAGCAATCAAGCGCGCAGCCCGGGTGACGGTCGCTTCGGCGAACTGGACGAGTGGCTGGCAAGTGTTTGTGGATGCAGGAACAGTTGGCGATGCGAGTGGGGATACCGTGCTCAGGGTGTATCAGCCCAATGCCGGCAACGCACCGGTTATTACGCCTGACGCCAATTTTTCCAGCTACATCAGCTACCTCCCCTCGGGCGAGAGCCAGGGCAATGGCGGCTCGGGCGCGGGAAGTTTCCAGGTTTGCAACGGGGGAGTGGCGCGGGTGGTTTCCATCATCAACACCGGGCGTGTCAGTACCTCTTCGGGAACCTGCTGATGAAATCACTCCCCCCCCCTTCCTTCCGCCCAGGCCTGCCGCGCGACCAGCGTGGCGTCACCTTGCTGGAAGTGCTCATTTCCATTGTGGTGCTTGCCGTGGGCCTGTTGGGTTATGCGGGGCTGCAGACGATCTCCCTGAAAAACAACAACAGTGCCTACCAGCGCAGCCAGGCCACCATGCTCACCTATGACATTGTGGATCGCATGCGCGCC
Organism: Thiobacillus sp.; assembly: GCA_049588075.1. Classification (GTDB taxonomy): domain Bacteria; phylum Pseudomonadota; class Gammaproteobacteria; order Burkholderiales; family Thiobacillaceae; genus Thiobacillus. The sequence continues at coordinate 25,800 of JBAVFD010000087.1, read as the reverse complement.
AACCGGCCCAATCTCGCCAATTATGTTGTGGCCATCGGTTCTGCGGGCACATACCAGGACGTGATCGACTGGAAGAACAATGTGTCGGCCGCCCTGCCGGATGGCAAGGCCTCGGTTGCTGTGGATTTGAACGGCAATGCCACGATCACCATCCAGTGGGACGACAACCGCGACGGCACGAACCCTATCCAGTTCATTACCCAGACGGCCTTGTGATGCGCATATCCCAACCCCCCCCATTTTTCCGCCAGCAGGGATTTTCCCTGATTGAGATGATGATTTCCCTGGTACTGGGGGGGCTGATCATTGCTGCGGTGGGAACGGTGTATCTGGGCAGTCGTCAATCTTTCCGTACCCAGGATTCCCTGGCGCGCATGCAGGAAGGCGCCCGTTATGCCTTCGAGACGATGTCCGTCGACTTGCGCCAGGTCGGGTTTGGCTGCGCCTCCGTCAACACCGATCCTGTGGATGCCACTTGGTACAACAACCTGTTCAAGCGCCCCCTGCTGGGGTATGAAAGTGGCGCGGGCCTGCCGGGCAGCGTAACCGGGGAACTCGCCAACACCGATGCGATCATGGTGTTGCGGGCCGACAAAAGCCGGGAATCCCAGCTCGCGTCACCCACCACCACGGTGGCCGCGCATGGCGTCAGCGCGGGTGGGCGGGTCGTCATCACCGAAGCCTATTCGGATGCGACGGTCTATACCGCCAGTGCGGCGTCCGGCACCAGCGTCACGCTGAATGCCGGCTCGGCATTGCCCTGCAAACCGGGTGCGCCGGTTGTGGCCAATACCAATTTCTTGATGCTGCCGCTCAGTGGCCATATTTATTACCTGAAAAACAATGCGGCGGGTGAGCCGAGCCTGTATCGGGAAACGCTGCGAGCCGACGGGTCGACCGAGGCCCAGGAACTGGTGGAAGGGGTGGAGGACATGCAGATTACCTATGGTGAAGATACCACCCAGGTTGCCTCTCCGGAATGCCCGGACGACAACTGTTCTGCAAACACCATCCCGTACATAGCGGCCAGTGCGGTGACCAACTGGAACCGCGTCGTCAGCGTGCGCATCACCCTGAACATGCGCAGCCCGGAAACCGGCGTAGGGACGGAGGGGGACACTCGCCTTCACAAGCCATTTACCACCACCATCGCGGTGAGGAACCGGCTATGAAATCCATTCAGTTTGCACCGCTTTCCCGCCAGCGTGGGGTTACGCTGATCGTTGCCCTGATCTTTCTGGCCATCCTGATGCTGCTGGGCGTGACCGTGGCGCAAACCTCCAGCATGGAAGAGCGCATGGCGGGCAATACCCGGGACCGGGATCTGGCCTTGCAGTCGGCCGAAGCCGCATTGAAGGCTGCCGACACGGCGATGAAAGCACTCCCCAAGGATGCGGCGGGCAAGATCACCACCGTTTTCGACGGCAGCACGGCAGGTTACGTGGCCTATAACCCGGCCAATGCCAGCAATGCCGCTTACTGGAATGCCTACGACTGGTCCGGTGCTTCGCAGACCGCAGCGACCTCACTGTCCCAGGTTGCGCAACAGCCTCGCTACGTGATCGAGAAATTACCGGATGCCGTTACCACCCAGCGTTTCCGGGTGACTGCCCGCGGCGTGGGTGCCAGCACCAGCACGGTCGTCATCCTGCAGGCCGGGTACGAGAACAACTGAACCAGGGAGCGTTCCATGAACCTCAATCAAGCCACACGAAAATCCTTTGCGCTGCTACTGATGTTCAGCAGCCTGGTCTGGATGACAGTCCCCGCCCATTCGGCACCCCTCACCATTTCAGAGAATCCCCTGTTCCTGACCACGAACGTGGCGCCCAACGTGATTACCACGCTGGATGATTCGGGAAGTATGTCCCGGGCCTTTACGCCGGATCTCTGCGGCAACCCCAATGCGATTTGCGACAACAATCCGGATCCCAGCCTCGATCCCCGCTATGTGAAATCGTCCCATTTCAATCCGATTTATTACAACCCGGCAACTACCTACACGGCACCAAAGGATGCCAGCGGGACGGCGTTGACCACTTCGTTCAACAATGCCTGGATCGATGGCTATGTCCACAGCCTGTCCTTGAATAGTGCTTCCTACTACAACCTTGCCACGCAATACCGTCCGACGGCGGGACTTTTCCTGTCCTCCGGGACCAAAAGTCATGAGTTCATGAGGCACTATGCCAGCGATGTCCGCTGCCAGGCCTCGGCGTGTCAATACAACAGTACCGTGGGGACGGGCACCAATACGTGGGTCAACATGGGGGGGTCTTCCTGTTCCAGCAATGCGACCTGCCAAACCCGCCAAATGCCCGCCTACTATTACGTCTTCGACGGAACCAACAGTAATTGTACGGGTACGGATGCACAGAAGGCTGTGGACAACGATTGCTACGACATCAAGATAGTTGGTGCGAGCGAGCAACAGAACTTTGCCACCTGGTATTCCTTCTACCGCACCCGCAACCTGGCGGCCATCGGGTCGGCCTCCCTGGCTTTTGCAGCATTCGACGCATCAACCCGCGTAGCCTGGCAGTCGCTGAATACCTGCAGAAGCTCAACGACCGTTCTGCCGTACTCGGGATGCCAGGGCTGGGATGCGGCAACGGGTGTCAGCAATGCCGTCAAGCCGTTTGCCGGCACCCACAAACAGGATTTTTACGCCTGGTTGTTCCATTTGCCCACCAGTAGCAGTACCCCGCTTCGCGAGGCCATGAAGCGGGTGGGCGTCTACTATTCGACGACCGGAGAGAACTCTCCCTATGATGACGATCTGAATACCGCGGGGACGGTGACGGCGACTGCCGGGCAAACGTCATGCCGCAAGGATTTTCACATCCTGATGACCGATGGTATCTGGAATGATTCGACGCCATCCGGCATCGGCAACACGGATGGCTCATTGTCCGCGCCTTACAAGGACTCCAATTCAGACAGTCTGGCTGACGTGGCCTACAAATACTGGTCGACGGATCTGGCCCCAAGTTTGAGCAACAACCTGATCCCGTATATCGTGGAATCGGGAGCGGAGCCGGGACAGACCAATAACCCCAAAAACGATCCCGCCACCTGGCAGCACATGGTCAACTTCACGATCGGCATCGGCCTGACGCCTTTCTTGACAAGCACGGGCCTGACCTATGGGGACACCGACCCCAACACGCCGGATACCTACACCGGCAGTTATCCCCTCCTCGCCGCCGGGACCAAAGCCTGGCCGACCACGGGCGCCAACCTGGACGGTAACGTGGCCGACCTCTGGCATGCCGCCATCAACAGCCGTGGCCAGTTTTTCAGCGCCGATACCCCGGCCGATCTGGTTGGTTCATTCAAGAAGGTCAAGGATGCGATCGAAGTGGCCACGCCTTCTGCGGCAGCACTGGCGGCCAACTCCACCAGTATCCAGACGGGCGCCCTGGTGTATCAGGCCACTTTTGACAGCAAGGACTGGCGCGGCGACTTGAAAGCCTTTTCGGTGGGGATTGGCGGGGTGGTGGGGACGGTGCCGGAGTGGAGCGCCGCCGCCAAATTGCCGGCTGCGGCCTCGCGCACTATTTTCACGATCAATGGCGGCAGCGGGGTGGGCTTTAATTGGGGCGCGCTCAGTAGTGGCCAGCAGGCTTATCTGAATACGAGCCCAACCGGTACTGCGGATACCAAAGGCTCCGACCGGCTCGACTGGCTAACGGGCGTGCAGACCAAGGAAATCAAGAACGGCGGCACTTTCCGCAATCGTGCCATTGTGCTGGGGGACATCATCAACTCGGACCCTGCTTTCGCACAGGCGGATGATTTTGGTTATGCGACCCTGGGGGCTTCCGAGGCCGCAAGCTACGCAGCCTATGTGACGGCCAAGGCCGGCCGTACTCCCGCCGTGTTTGTGGGCGGAAACGACGGCATGCTGCACGCTTTCCGGGCGGACGCCAAAGATGCGCAGTCGGGCGTCGAGCTGTTTGCCTATGTGCCGAACGCCGTGTTTCCCAATCTCAGCAAGCTGACCGATCCGGCCTACAACCATAAATATTATGTGGATGGCGGGCCGACGGTAGGGGATGCCTATCTGTCGGGCGGCTGGACTACGGTACTGGTTGGCGGCCTCGGCGGCGGCGGGAATTCCATCTATGCCCTGAACGTGAGCAATGTGGCCAGTCCGTCGGCCAGCATGGTGATGTGGGAATTCACGGATCCGGATCTGGGCCTGACATACAGCAAACCCCAGATTGGCCGGCTGAACAACGGCCAGTGGGTGGCCATATTCGGCAATGGCTATAACAGCGCGTCCGGGAAGGCCTACCTGTATGTGGTCAACCTGGAAAACGGGGCGCTGATCAAGAAAATAGCAGCGGGCAGCGCCACGTCAAACGGATTGTCGACCCCCGCACTGTATGACGCCAACAATGACCAGATTACGGACTTTGCCTACGCGGGGGATTTGCAGGGCAACCTGTGGAAATTCGACCTGACCAGTTTTGCCGACCAGACAGCCCCGCTGTTTGTTGCGAGCAATGCCAGCAGTCAGGTACAACCGATTACGGCACAGCCTGTTGTCGGGGCGCACCCCAACGGCGGCGCGATGGTGTATTTCGGTACCGGGCAATATCTCCAGAGTACGGATGTGCTGAACACGCAAGTGCAGTCTTTTTATGGGTTCTGGGATAAGGACAGTGCATTGGCTGTGACGGCGACCGTCAACCGGAGTGCATTGCAGGCACAAAGCATCGTCGCCCAAACGAGCCAGACCTTCACCATTGACGACAAGGGAACCGTTACGACTGCGGACGATATTACGCAGACTTCCGCACTCCGGGAAACCAGCGGCAACGCCGTTGACTGGACTGTCAAACGCGGCTGGTATCTGGACTTCACTGAACCTTCCTCGACGGGCGAGCGTGTGGTAACCCAGGCCTTGCTGCATTACGGGCGGGTGGTTTTCCTGACGGTGGTTCCCTCCACGAACGTCTGCCAGGCGGGCGGGGATAGCTGGCTGATGGAACTGGATGCGGTAACCGGAGCCAAGGTGGGGGGATCCAGCTTCGACTTCAATAACGATGGGGCCTTTGACAGCAAGGATTATCTGGCGAGTGGCTCGACGGTCAGCGGGGTCAAGACAACGGTTGGCATTACCAAGCCGCCGGCCTGGTTTACGGGTTCGGACGGCAAGGACTACAAGGTGATGACCGGTACGACAGGCGCGATTCAGTCCCTCGGCAACAAGGGCGCTCCGCCTACGACACCGGGGGTGCCCGGGTCTCTCCGGCGTGTTTATTGGCTGCAGATTCAGTGATGTCCCGGGGGGAAGCCATGCGTACAACTAACAAACAATACGGTTTCACATTGATCGAGCTCATGATCGTCGTGGCCATCGTGGGCATCCTGGCCGCGATTGCCTTTCCGAGCTATCAGCAATATGTGCTGCGCGCCAATCGAGCCGACGCACAGTCCATCATGCTGGAGAACGCGCAGTTCATGGAGCGGTATTTCACGACCAACGGCACGTATGCGAATGCCACTTTACCCAAGCAACAATCCCCGGAGAGTGGTACGGCCAAGTATTCGCTTACCCTGAATCCTGCAGCGACGGCTACGGGATTCACGATTCAGGCGGCACCCACGGGAAGCTACGCGGATCCCCTGTGTGGCACCCTGACGATTGACCAGACGGGAGCCAAAACAACATCGGGCGGCACGGGTGCGCTGGCTGATTGCTGGAAGAGCTGACTAGTCACTATTGCCCAGGCCCTTCGGCAGCGGGAACCCGACCTTCTCCCGTACGCCGTCGAGGTGGGTTAATGCGTCGACGCCGAGGTCTTTCAGGCGCGCGATCACTTCCTGCACCAGGATTTCCGGCGCGGAGGCGCCGGCGGTGACCCCGACCCGGTTTTTCTGGCTGAGCCACTGCGGATCGATTTCGCTTGCGTTATCCACCATATAGGCTGGCACGCCGAGGTTTTCCGCCACTTCACGCAGCCGGTTCGAATTCGAGCTGGTCGGCGATCCCACCACGATCACCACATCGCACTGCCCGGCCAGCACCTTGACGGCATCCTGCCGGTTTTGCGTGGCGTAGCAGATGTCGTCCTTTTTCGGTCCGCTGATGCTGGGAAAACGCGCGCGCAGGGCGTCGACCACGCGCGCGGCGTCGTCTACCGACAAGGTGGTCTGGGTGACGTAGGCGAGCTTGTCGGGGTCGTTGACTTGCAGGGTGGCGACGTCATCCGGTGTTTCAACCAGATACATGCCGCCTTCCGATTGCCCCAGGGTGCCTTCGACTTCGGGGTGGCCCTTGTGGCCGATCATGACGATCTCGAATCCCTTGTCGCGCATCTTGCTGACTTCGACATGCACTTTGGTGACCAGCGGGCAGGTGGCGTCGAACACGTTGAGTCCGCGCGCTTCCGCTTCCGCGCGTACGGCCTGCGAGACGCCGTGTGCGCTGAAGATGACGGTGGCGCCGCTGGGCACATCGGCCAATTCGTCGACAAAGATCGCGCCCTTGGCCTTGAGGTCATTGACGACGAAGGTGTTGTGGACAACTTCGTGGCGCACATAAATCGGCGCGCCGAATTTTTCCAGCGCGCGTTCGACGATGGCGATGGCGCGATCAACGCCGGCACAGAAGCCGCGTGGGTTGGCGAGAAGGATGGTGGGCGTCATGGGTTTTCGGCTACAGGATGCGGACGACTTCGACTTCGAATTCAATCGACAGGTCGGCGAGCGGATGGTTGAAATCGACCTTCACTGCATCATCGCCGATTTCCAGGATGTGTCCGGCCAGCGTCTGGCCGTTGGGCATGGCGAATTCGACCAGTTGATCGATTTCGAAGGCCATGTCGGTCGGCAGGTCGGATTTGGGCAGGGTATGGATGAGGTCGGGCTGGCTGTCGCCAAAGGCTTGCCAGGGTTCGAGCAGAAACACATGGCGCTCGCCGGGGGCGAGGTCGATCAGCCATTGCTCGAGTTCGGATGCCAGGGTGCCCTCGCCGAGCGTGACCTGCTCCGGCTCGGCGTCGTCGAAATTGGAGATGAGGTCGTCGCCGCCGCGCGGGCGCAGCGCGTAGCGAAGCAGCAGGGTGTCGCCTTCGGCAACGGCGCGTGTATTCATGCTGTCTTGTCAGCCGCAGCGGATTTGCCGCGCAGGCTGTCCCAGATCAGCAGGCCGGCGCCGACGGTAATGGCGGAATCCGCGACGTTGAATGCCGGCCAGGCCAGGCCCCGATAGTGGAAATACAAAAAATCCACCACATGGCCCAGTACGACGCGGTCGATTACGTTGCCGAGCGCCCCGCCGAGCAACAGCGCCAGGGCGAAAGCCATGCGTGGCTGGTGGGCGTGGCGGTGCAGCAGGCGCGTGATGATGACGGTGGCGACGACACCCACCGCGATGAAAAACCAGCGCTGCCAGCCGCCGGCGTTGGCGAGAAAACTGAAGGCCGCGCCGGTATTGTGGACCAGCACCAGCGAGAAGAACGGTAGCACCGGCACGGCTTCCTGGAAGCCGAGCGTGGACGTCACCCAGAATTTGCTGAGGTGGTCGGCGACGATGACGGCCAGCGCCACGCCCAGCCATTTGCGCAGGGCCGGGTTAAAGAAATCAAGCATGGCTGCGCGCCTCGCCTGTGCCCGCCAGGTTGCTCACGCAGCGCCCGCACAGACCGGGGTGGCCGGCATCGGTGTCGACGTCGTCGCGGTAATGCCAGCAGCGCTCGCATTTTTTTGCCGCGCTCGGCGTGACCTCGATGCGGTCGGCCTCGGCGGCCACCAGGCGTGCCTGCGAGGTGATCAGCACGAAGCGCAGGTCGTCGCCCAGCGGGTCGAGCAGGGCGCGGGTGTCGGGACTGGCGTGCAGGGTGACTTCGGCCTGCAGCGACGAGCCGATGCCGCCGGCGGCGCGTACGGTTTCAAGGTCTTTCTGCACGTCGGCGCGGATGGCGCGGATGCGGGTCCAGCGGTCGAGCAGATTCGCTTCGTCGGACTGGGTGGGCAGCGTGTGCCAGGTGTGCTGGAAGACTGAATCGTCCCCCGCCAGTTGCGTCCACACTTCCTCGCCGGTGAACGACAAAATCGGCGCCATCCAGCGTGCGAGGGCGTGGGTAATATGGAACAGCGCGTTCTGCGCGGCACGGCGGGCGCGACTGTCGGCACCGCTGGTGTAGAGCCGGTCTTTCAGGATGTCGAGGTAGAAACCGCCGAGGTCTTCGGAGCAGAAGCTTTGCAGCTTTTGCACGATGAAGTGGAATTCGTAGGCATCGTAGTGCGCCTGCAATTCGCCTTGCAGCTGGCGCGTCAGCGCCAGCGCATAGCGGTCGATTTCCAGCCAGTCCGCCACCGGCAGCGCATGCGCGTGCGGGTCGAAGTCCGACAGGTTGGCGAGCAGGAATTTCAGCGTGTTGCGAATCCGCCGGTAGCTTTCCACCACGCGCTTGAGGATTTCGTCCGAGATCGTCAGCTCGCCCGAATAATCGGTGGTCGCCACCCACAGCCGCAGGATGTCGGCGCCGTACTGATCCATCACCTTTTGCGGCGCAATCACGTTGCCCTTCGACTTGCTCATCTTGTGGCCCTTGCCGTCGACCACGAAGCCGTGGGTGAGCAGGGCTCGGTAGGGCGCGTGGCCGTCGGTGGCGCAGCCGGTGAGCAGGCTCGACTGGAACCAGCCGCGATGCTGGTCCGAGCCTTCCAGGTAGAGGTCGGCAGGGTGGGCGAGTTCGGGGCGGCGCTTCAGCACGCAGGCGTGGGTGACGCCGGAATCGAACCAGACGTCGAGCGTGTGCCCGGTCTTGTTGTAGTGCGCGGCGTCGTCGCCCAGCAGCTCGGCCGGGTCGAGCGCGAACCAGGCTTCGATCCCGGCCTGTTCGACGCGCTGGGCCACGGTTTCCAGCAGCTCCGCCGTGCGCGGGTGCAGTTCGCCGCTTTCCTTGTGGGTGAAAAAGGGCATCGGCACGCCCCAGTTGCGCTGGCGCGAGACGCACCAGTCGGGGCGGTTTTTGATCATCGCCTCCAGACGTGCGCGGCCCCAGGATGGGAAGAACTGCGTGTGGTCGACCGCTGCCATTGCCTGCTCGCGCAGGGTCTTCTGGCTGCCTGTTTCCATGCCGATAAACCACTGCCGCGTCGCGCGAAAAATGATCGGTGTCTTGTGGCGCCAGCAGTGCGGGTAACTGTGCAGCAGTTTGGCGTGCGCCAGCAGGTTGCCGCTGGCTTCCAGGGTTTCGACGATCAGCGGATTGGCCTGCCAGATGCTCATGCCGCCGACCAGCGGCACGCTGGCGTAGAACTTGCCATCGTCGCCCACCGGATTGTCGACTTTCAGGCCGTAGCGGCTGCCGACCACATAGTCGTCCAGGCCGTGGCCGGGCGCGGTGTGGACCGCGCCGGTGCCGGCGTCGGCGGTGACGTGGTCGCCGAGAATCACCGGCACCTGGCGCTCCTGGCCGCCTTGAATCCCGAGCGGGTGCCACAGCAGTACGCCCTCGAGCGCCTGGCCGGGGGCGCGGGCGATGATGTCGCCGTGCAGTTGATAGCGCGTCAAGGCCGCTTCGAGCAGGCTTTCGGCCAGCACCAGCAGGCCGCGTGGCGTGCGCACCAGCGCGTAGATGAATTCCGGGTGCAGCGCGACGGCCTGGTTGGCGGGTAGCGTCCACGGCGTGGTGGTCCAGATGACCACCTGAACCGGCGCGTCGATGGCAGCGAGGCCGAAGCGATGGGCGAGGTCGGCGCGGTCGGCCACGGCAAAGCCGACGTCGATCGCGGGCGAGGTCTTGTCCTCGTATTCGACTTCGGCTTCGGCCAGCGCCGAGCCGCAGTCGACGCACCAGTGCACCGGTTTGGCGCCCTGATATAAATAGCCCGCCTGCTGGATTTGTCCCAGCACGCGCAGGCTGTCGGCCTCGAACTGGAAGTCCATGGTGCGGTAGGGATGGTCCCAGTCGCCGAGCACGCCGAGGCGGATGAAGTCGGCCTTCTGGCGTTCGATCTGCTCGGCGGCGTAACTGCGGCACAGCTCGCGGAATTGCGCCGGGGGAATCGCCTTGCCGTGGGTTTTTTCCACCTGCAATTCGATCGGCAGGCCGTGGCAGTCCCAGCCGGGCACGTAGGGCGCGTCGAAGCCGGACAGGGTTTTGGCCTTGACGATGATGTCCTTGAGAATCTTGTTGACCGCGTGGCCGATGTGGATGTCGCCGTTGGCGTAGGGCGGGCCGTCGTGCAGGATGAACTTGGGGCGGCCGGCCGCGGCCTTGCGGATGGCCTGGTAGCGTTGGTGTTCCTGCCAGCTTTTCACCCAGCCCGGTTCGCGCTTGGCGAGGTCGCCGCGCATCGGGAAGGGCGTATCGGGAAGGTTCAGGGTGCTTTTATAGTCAGGCATGACGGTGCTTTAAAAAATGTTTGGCGTTGTCCACATCGCGCTGGATCTGGACAACGAGCGTATCAAGGTCGGGGTATTTGGCTTCGTCGCGCAGCTTGTGCAGAAAATCCACGTGCACGCGGCGGCCGTAGATATCCGCATTGAAATCGAACAGATGCACCTCGAGCACGGGCGGGGCGTCGGGATTTTTCACCGTGGGGCGCTTGCCGAGGCTGGCCACACCCGGCAAGGGCGCGCCGTCAAGACCGTACAATTCGATCGCGAAAATCCCCATCAGCGGCGGCCGGTTGTGCTTGAGCTGGATATTGGCGGTGGGAAAACCGATGTCGCGCCCCAGTTTGTCGCCATGCACCACGTGCCCCGAGATGCTGTAAGGCCGTCCCAGCAACCGGGCTGCGTGGTCGAGGTCGCCTGCAGCCAGCGCCTGGCGCACGGCGGTGGACGAGACGCGCTCACCCGCTACTTCGACCGTGGGGAGAAATTCGGCGTCGAAGCCGAGCGACTGGCCGGCGCGCTCGAGCAGGGCGAAATCCCCCATGCGCCTGGCGCCGTAGCGGAAATCGTCGCCCACCAGCACGTAGCGCGCCTGCAGGGTGCGACCAAGCACTTGTTCAATAAAGGCATCGGCCGACAAGGCTGAAAACGCGCGGTCGAACCGGAATACGTGCAGCCGGTCGATCCCCAGTCGTTGCAGGCACTCGGATTTTTCGCGCAGGCTCGACAGGCGCGCGGGCGCCTGATCGGGGGCAAAGAACTCGCGCGGATGCGGTTCGAAGCTCAACACGCAGCTGGGCAGACCGCGTGCCCGCGCCACGTCCTGCAGGCGGGCGAGCATGGCCTGGTGCCCCAGATGCAGACCGTCGAAATTGCCGATGGTGACTGCGTGGGGCGTGCCGAGTGAGGGAAAACCGTGGGTAATGCGCATGGCCGGGCGGGCGCGAAAAAAGGCCTAATTCTAGCCGATTCAGCGACTTATTCGGCTGCCCGGCGTACGAACTGGCGTGGGTGCAGGCCCATCATGCCGAGCGCAGCGAAATACAGCGCGACACCTCCCCCGACCAGCAGCGATAACCTGGCAAGCCGCTTGAGGGATCTTGCCTCCAGCCACCATTGCGCGTCGCCCATGGTGAAGTAGAGCATCGCCGCCATCAGCGAAACCGCCAGCAGCACGCGCAGGAAATAGCCGACCCAGCCGGGTTGGGGCTGGTATATCCGGTGTTTTTTCAGCAGATGCAGCAGCAAGCCGGCATTGAGGCAGGCCGCCAGGCCGATCGACAACGCCAGACCGGCATGCCCCAGCGGCTTGTAGAAGGCGAGGTTCATCAGTTGCGTGGCGGCCAGGGTGAAGAGGGCGACCTTGACCGGCGTCTTGATGTTTTGCCGCGCATAAAACCCGGGCGCCAGCACCTTGACGAGTATCAGCCCCAGCAGCCCGAGGCTGTAGGCGAGCAATGCCCGTTGGGTCATGGCAACGTCATGCGCGGTGAAAGCGCCGTAATAGAACAGCGTGGTGATGAGCGGCACCGCCAGCACTGCCAGCGCGGCGGCGGAGGGTAGGGCCAATAGCAGGGTCAGGCGCAGGCCCCAGTCGAGCAGCTTCGAGTATTCTGCCGGCGAGTCGTCGGCATAATGTTTGGCCAGGCTGGGCAGCAGGATGGTGCCGAGCGCCACGCCCAGCATGCCGGAAGGAAACTCCATCAGCCGGTCGGCGTAATACAGCCACGACACGCTGCCGGTGGCGAGAAAGGAGGCGAAGATGGTGTTGATCAGCAGGCTGATTTGCGCGACCGACACGCCGAGCGTCGCGGGCGCCATCAGGGTCAGAATGCGGCGCACGCCGGGGTCGTTGAACTGGCGCGAAGGACGCGGCAGCAGATCCAGCTTCTTCAGGTGCGGCAGCATCCACGCCAGCTGCAGCACCCCGCCCAGAGCCACGCCCCAGCCCAGTGCCAGCACCGGCGGGTTGAAATACGGCGCCAGCCACAGGGCAGCGATGATCATCGCCACATTCAGCAGCACCGGCGCGAATGCGGGAACGGAAAACTTGCTGTGGGTATTGAGGATGCCAGCCGCCAGTGCGACCAGCGAGATGAACACGATGTAGGGGAAGGTGATGCGCAGCAGCGTCACCGTCAGTTCGAATTTCTCGCCATCGGCGCGAAACCCCGGTGCGCTGACAAACGCCACCCACGGCGCACCGAGTATCCCCAGCAGGGCGACGGCCACCAGCGCCAGCGTGAGTGCGGTGCCCACCTGATCGACCAGGGTTTTGGTCGCGGCGTGGCCGAGGCGATTTTTGTATTCCGCCAGAATCGGCACGAACGCCTGCGAGAACGCGCCTTCGGCAAACAGCCGCCGCAGCAGGTTGGGGATCTTGAAGGCAACGAAGAAGGCGTCGGTCATCATGCCGGCGCCAAACGCGCGCGCGATCACGGTGTCGCGCACGAATCCCAGGATGCGTGAGAGCAGGGTCATGCTGCTGACCGCAGCGAGGGCTTTAAGTAGGTTCATGAGTGCGCGCATTGTGCGGGTCGTGCGCGCGCGCTGCAACTCCGGCTTCAAACAGGCTTGATTTTTTGGTGGGTTGTCCCGTACAATCGCGGGCTTTGGTGAATCAGCTCCGTCGAAAACGGGGTGCCTAGATTAAATTTTTCGCCTCGCATGCATGCGAGGTATAGAGGAGCAGTAACTATGGCGAACTCCGCCCAGGCGCGTAAGCGCGCACGTCAAGCCAGCGCCCAGCGCGACAGCAACATGAGCCAGCGCTCGGAATTGCGCACTGCAATCAAGAAAGTGCGTAAAGCCATTGACGCAGGCGACAAGACCGTTGCGCAACAGGTTTTCCAGGCTTCGATGAGCGTGATCGACAGCATTGCAGACAAGAAAATTGTCCACAAGAACAAGGCTGCACGTCACAAGAGCCGGCTGTCGCTGGCCGTCAAAAGCATGGCCTGAACGATTCATTCGTTCAGCGCAATAAAAAACGCCGCATTTGCGGCGTTTTTTATTGCCTGTCCCGGCCGGACTCAGTCCGCGTTCTCGATCAGCAATTCATTGCTGCGGGCAAATTGCTGCAAAAAACGATACGCGTCGGGATCGACTGTCTTGAGTTTTTTATCCACCACCACGCACGGGATGTTGTCCAGCGTGGTGGGTTGAACATACGGCGAGTAGTTGGTGCGATTGTTCGGGTCAATCACCGCGAACGCACCGGCCAGACGATCCGCCCAGTCGCTCGGCCGGAACCGCGCACCCTTGGCGGTGATGCCGCGAATGATAAAAGGAGCGTTGGCGGTGGCGTCATCCATGCGTGGGTGGGTGGCTTCTGAAGGAGTTGCCGGATTTTAGCATGCAGCCCAACGGGCACAGTAAGGGCGGTGCTGTCGCGGGTTGAGCTTGCGCAGGCATGACATTTTGATGATACTGGCGCGGGGTTACCCGACCAAAATGGTCAACTATTTAGAATGGGAGAGAGATCCATGAAAAATCCGCTGGATTCGCTATGGGGGACGGTTATCGCAGGCGTGGTGCTGACTGCTGTGCTGGTTGTTTTTGCCAGAAATTTTTTGGGTTAAGGGGGTAAGCAATGGAAAACATCAATCTGGTTGCCGCGCTGTCCCGCTGGATTCATTTCATGGCGGGCGTGATGTGGATAGGCCTGCTGTATTACTTCAATTTCGTACAGGTGGCGGCGTTGAAAAATGCCGGTGCCGACGGCACTGCAGCGGGTATTACCAAGCATGTCGCACCGCGTGCGCTGCTGTTTTTCCGCTGGGCCGCCGTGGTGACCTGGCTTGCCGGTGCCGCATTGCTGGGTCCGCTGTTTGTCGACGCCTTCCTGCTGCGTAACGGCATGGGGCCGATCGGCATTGGCGCTTGGCTCGGCACCATCATGCTGTTTAACGTGTGGGTGCTGATCTGGCCGAACCAGAAGAAGATTCTGGGCATGACGCCTGCCCGCGACGACGAGAAAAACGCAGCGCGTCGGGTGGCCTTCCTGGCCTCGCGCACCAACACCATGCTGTCGATTCCGATGCTGTTCTTCATGGCGAACGGATGGTCGCATCGGGCGCTTTTCGGCCTATAATTAAGTTGGTGCACGATAAGCACGGCGGCCTAGGCCGCCGTTTTCTATTGAGTTGTTTCATTTTTTCAGGACAGCCTGCTTGAGACTGCCATGACAACACATTTGATGAACACCTATGCGCGTCAGCCCGTTGCCTTTGTGCGCGGCGAGGGCGCTTACCTGTGGGACGAATCCGGCAAGCGTTATCTCGATGCGGTTGCCGGGGTGGCGGTGAACGGGCTGGGCCACGCCCATCCCAAACTGGTGAAGGCGATTGCCGACCAGGCTGCCATGCTGATTCATTCCTCCAACCTGTATCGCGTGCCGCGTCAGGAAGAACTGGCTGACCGCCTGTGCGCGCTGTCGGGCATGGACAAGGTGTTTTTCTGCAACTCGGGTTGCGAAGCCAACGAAGCCGCGATCAAGCTGGCGCGCCTATATGGCCACGGCAAGGGCATCGAAGTGCCGACCATCATCGTGATGGAAAAGGCTTTCCATGGCCGCACCATGGCGACGCTGACCGCGACGGGTAGCCGCAAGATCCAGGCAGGCTTCGAGCCGCTGCTGTCGGGCTTCGCGCGGGTACCGTTCAACGATCTGGCAGCGATTCGCCATGTCGCCGAGCACAACAAGAGCGTGGTCGCGGTGCTGGTCGAAGTGGTGCAGGGCGAGGGTGGGATCAACGTGCTCGCAGCGGATTATCTTGCCCAGCTGCGGCAGATTTGCGACGCCCATGGCTGGCTGCTGATGCTGGATGAGGTGCAGACCGGCATTGGCCGCACCGGTACCTGGTTCGGCTTCCAGCATTCGGGCGTGATGCCGGACGTGGTGGCGCTGGCCAAGGGGCTGGGTTCGGGGATGCCGATTGGCGCCTGTATGGCGCGCGGCGCGGCGGCCGACGTGTTTACGCCCGGCAGTCACGGCTCGACCTTCGGCGGCAATCCGCTGGCGTGCGCGGCGGCACTGGCGACGCTGGATGCGATTGAGGAAGACAAGCTGCTGGAGAACGTGAACCTTCGCGGCGAGGCGATCCGCGCCGGGCTGCGCTCTGCCTTGAACGGCGTGCGCGGCGTGGTGGATATCCGGGGGGAGGGCATGATGATCGGCGTCGAGCTCGACCGTCCGTGCGCCGAACTGGTGGCGGTGGCACGCGAGGCCGGCGTGCTGATCAATGTCACGGCCGACAAGGTCATCCGCCTGGTGCCGCCGCTGATTTATGGGGCAGCCGAAGTCGATGCGCTGGTCGCGGCGGTGTCCGGAATCGTCAAGAACTATCTGCTGCAGGCGGCGTGATGCTGAGGCATTTTCTGCAATTCAATGATCTGTCGCGCGACGAACTGCTGTACCTGTTCGAGCGCACGCGTCTGATCAAGAGCCGGTTCAAACGCTACCAGCCGTACCACCCGCTGGTCGACCGCACGCTGGCGATGATTTTCGAGAAAAGCTCGACTCGCACCCGCCTCAGTTTTGAGGCGGGCATGCACCAGCTCGGCGGTTCGGCGATCTACCTCAACACCCGCGATACCCAGCTGGGGCGCGGCGAGCCGGTGGAAGACGCGGGCGAGGTCATCTCGCGCATGGTCGACATCGTGATGATCCGCACCTTCGAGCAGGACATCATCGAACGCTTTGCCGCGCACTCGCGGGTGCCGGTGATCAACGGGCTAACCAACGAATACCACCCGTGCCAGATCCTCGCCGACATCTTCACCTTCATCGAGCATCGCGGCTCGATCCAGGGCAAGACCGTGGCGTGGGTCGGCGACTCCAACAACATGTGCAACACCTGGCTGCAGGCGGCAGAAGTGCTCGGCTTCAACGTGCACGTGTCGACCCCGCCGGGTTACGAAGTCGAGCCCGAACGCGCCAATCTGTATGGCACCGATCACTTCGAGAGCTTCGCCGACCCGATGGATGCCTGCCGCGGCGCTGACCTGGTGACCACCGACGTGTGGACCAGCATGGGCTGGGAAGCGGAAAACGATGAGCGGCTGAAGGATTTTGCCGATTGGCAGGTCGACGCCGACATGATGGCGGTGGCGAAATCCGATGCCGTCTTCATGCATTGCCTGCCGGCGCATCGCGGCGAGGAAGTCGCGGCGGACGTGATCGATGGGCCGCAGTCGGTGGTGTGGGACGAAGCCGAGAACCGGCTGCATGTGCAGAAGGCCTTGATGGAATATTTGCTGTTGGGAAAAATCGAATCATGAACATCGCCTATTTCAAGGACATGGATTCCCTGTACATCGAGATCAGCCCCGAGAACCCGGCTCGGGCGTGGGAGGCGCACGAAGGCATCGTGCTCAACCTGTCGGAGGACGGCCGCGTGGTCGGCATCGAAATCGAAAAGGCCAGCCAGGCCAGCAATCTCGGCATCCTGAAAATCGGCGGCTTCCCCAGCCAGATCGAAATCATCGATAAAAACACATCTGGTTCCACTCACTGAGTTTGAATTAAGCACATCCCCATGAGCGACATTAAAAAAGTAGTTCTCGCCTACTCCGGCGGCCTCGACACCTCGGTCATTCTCAAATGGCTGCAGGACACCTACCAGTGTGAAGTGGTGACCTTCACCGCCGACCTGGGGCAGGGCGAGGAACTCGAGCCGGCGCGCGCCAAGGCGCTGCAATTCGGCATCAAGCCCGAGCAGATTTACATCGACGATTTGCGCGAAGAGTTCGTGCGCGACTTTGTCTTCCCGATGTTCCGCGCCAACACCGTCTACGAAGGCGAGTACCTGCTCGGCACGTCGATCGCCCGGCCGCTGATCGCCAAGCGTCTGATCGAGATCGTCAACGCCACCGGCGCCGACGCCATCTGCCACGGCGCCACCGGCAAGGGTAACGACCAGGTGCGCTTCGAGCTTGGCGCCTATGCCCTGAAGCCCGACATCAAGGTGATCGCCCCCTGGCGCGAGTGGGATCTGCTGTCGCGCGAGAAGCTGCTCGCCTACGCCGAAACCCACGGCATCCCGGTGGACATGAAGCACAAGGCCGGTGGCAGCCCCTATTCGATGGACGCCAACCTGCTGCACATCTCCTACGAAGGCCGCCATCTGGAAGACCCGAATGCCGAAGCCGAGGAAGACATGTGGCGCTGGACGGTGTCGCCGGAAAAAGCGCCGGATCAGGCTGAATATCTGGAGCTGACTTATGCGCACGGCGACGTGGTGGCGATCAACGGCCAGGCCATGCGTGCGCACGAAGTGCTGGCCAGGCTGAATGAAATCGGCGGCAAGCACGGCATCGGCCGCCTCGATCTGGTGGAAAACCGCTACGTCGGCATGAAGTCGCGCGGCTGCTACGAAACCCCCGGCGGCACCATCCTGCTGCGCGCGCATCGCGCCATCGAATCGATCACGCTGGACCGCGAAGTCGCGCACCTTAAAGACGATCTGATGCCGCGCTACGCCAGCCTGATCTACAACGGCTACTGGTGGTCGCCCGAGCGTAAAGCCCTGCAGACGCTGATCGACCACACCCAGACCAACGTGAATGGCACGGTGCGGCTCAAGCTCTACAAGGGCAATGTCATCGTCGCCGGCCGCGATTCGAAGACCGATTCGCTGTTCGATTCCACCATTGCCACCTTCGAGGACGATGCCGGTGCCTACGACCAGAAGGACGCAGGTGGTTTCATCAAGCTCAACGCGCTGCGCATGCGGATCGCAGCCAAACTCGATTCCAAAAGGAAATAAGCATGTCCCAGTTCGATAATGTCGCCGTCACCAAGCAGGCCAACGTCTATTTCGACGGCAAGTGCGTGTCGCACACCGTTCAGTTCGCCGACGGCACGAAGAAATCGGTCGGCGTGATCCTGCCGTCCACGCTCACCTTCAATACCGGCGCACCGGAAATCATGGAAACCGTGGCGGGCGCTTGCAAGGTGAAAATGGCCGGCGAGAACGAATGGAAAACCTACGGCGCCGGGCAGTCGTTCAGCGTGCCCGGCCATTCCAGTTTCGACATCGAAGTATCGGGCGAGCCGTATCACTACGTGTGCCACTTCGGATAAGCAGCCATGACCACCGTCACCGTCGTCAGGAAGGATGGCCGCATCGCGATTGCGGCGGACACCCTGACGAAATGGGGCGGCGGCAAGGAATCGGCCGACTACGTCGCCAACCACGAGAAGATTGTGCGCGTCGGCGACAGCTATATCGCGATCACCGGTTCGGCGACGATGAAACTGGTGCTGGCGGATTATTTCGCCGGGCTGGAAACGCCGCCCGTACTTGATTCTGCACTGGGGATTTTCCGCGTGTGGAACACGCTGCATGCGGCGCTGAAAGAGCAGTATTTCCTGCAAGTCGGAGAGGACAAGGAAGACGAACTGGAATCGAGCCGGATGGACGTGCTGATTGCCAATCGGCATGGCATTTTCGGCGTGGCCGCGCACCGCACGGTGCAGGAGTTCTCGAAATTTTATGCCTATGGCAGCGGCAGCCCGTATGCGCTTGGGGCGATGTATGCGGCCTATCGTGCGCCTGCGCTCGACGCCGAGGCAGTGGCGCGGCTGGGGGTGATGGCGGCGGCCGAGTTTCACGATGAAACGGGTTTGCCGGTGCAATCGTTTGTATTGGATGCAGTAAAAGGAAATTGAGATGCCGACATTCGATATCGTGTCCGAAGTGGACAAGCAGGAAGTGAAGAACGCGGTCGATCAGGTCAACAAGGAGGTCTCGACCCGCTTCGATTTCAAGGGTTCGGACGCGCGTGTCGAGCAGGCCGATTATGTGCTGACGATCCATGCCGACACCGATTTCCAGCTCGATCAGGTGCAGGACATCCTGTCGCAAAAGCTGGCCAAGCGTGGCGTCGACGTTAAATGCCTGGATATCGGCAGCGTCGAGAAAGTTTCGGGCAACAAGGTTAAGCGCAGCGTGACGGTGAAGACCGGCGTGGAAACCGAACTGGCGAAGAAAATCGTTCGGGTGATCAAGGACAGCAAGCTGAAGGTGCAGGCCAGCATCCAGGGCGACACGGTGCGCGTGTCGGGCGCCAAGCGCGACCTGTTGCAGGACACCATCGCGCTGGTGCGCAAGAGCATCACCGACTTCCCCCTGCAATATCAGAATTTCCGCGACTGACATCCGGGAGGCGGCAATGGCTAAAGTGCTGGTTCCACTCGCCGACGGCTGCGAAGAACTTGAAGCCGTCACCCTCATCGACCTGTTGCGCCGCGCGGGCATCGAAGTCGTCGTCGCCGGGCTCAAGCCGGGCATTGTCCAGGCCAGCCGTGGCGTGCAGTTGATGCCCGACGTCACGCTGGATGTGGCGCTGCAGGATCGCTACGACATGGTGGTGCTGCCGGGCGGCATGCCGGGTGCAGCCAACCTCAAGGCCGATGTGCGCATCATTGAACTGCTGAAAACCATGGCGGCCGCCGGCAAATACACCGCCGCCATTTGCGCCGCGCCGATGGTGCTGGCCGAGGCGGGCGTGCTCAACGGCAAACAGGCAACCAGCTATCCCGGTTTTCTCGACGCGCTGCCCGGCGTGACCCTCAGCACCGCCGCGGTGGTACAGGACGGCAAGGTGCTGACTTCGCGTGGACCCGGCACGGCGATGGATTTTGCGCTGGCGCTGATCGAGGCGCTGGCGGGTGCCGACAAGCGCCGTCAGGTCGAAGCTGCGCTGCTCAGGCCGTAGCCTGCCTGCCACGCAGCACGTTCACCTGACCCCTTTGGATGTTGACGCCCCTTGAGTATCATCAGAGGCACTCACCCAGCTGACCCGGAGATCACACCATGCAGATTCGCGAAATTCTCACCCTCAAGAGTGACGACATCCACAGCATTGCCCCGACCGATACGGTGGCCAGCGCCGTCGACAAGATGGTGAACCTGGGCGTGGGTTCGCTGGTGGTGCTGAAGAATGGGGAAATGGTGGGGCTGCTGACCGAGCGCGACGTGGTGCACGGCATGATCAAGCAGGGTTTTGATCTGAAGAACGCCGAAGTCGGTACCATCATGGAAAGCGAGCCTGTAGTGGCCAATGCCGATGATTCGGTGGACTATGCGCGTGATGTCATGACCAAGTCGCACATTGGCCATCTGCCCATTCTCGACGGCAACAAGCTGTACGGCATCATTTCCTTCCACGACGTTGCGCGCGCCAGCCTCAAGCAGGCCAAATTCGAGAACAGCTTGCTGAAGCGGTATATCAAACACTGGCCGGAATAAGTCAGCGGGGGGCTAGCGGATCGACTCCGTGTCGATCTTCTTGTCCAGGACCCGCGGCACGATCAGGGCATAGCCCTTTTGCTGCCAGTGCGCCAGTTCGGTCATGGCGTTGGGCACGACCTCGATAAAATCCTGGAAGTCTTTCACCGCATAACCAAAATCCTCGGCGGCCTGGCCGCATACCTTGAACGTCACGCCGAGGCCGGCGTAGTAACGCATGCGGTCGACCGCTTCCTGGTATTTCGCCTCGTTCTTTTTCGCCACCGTCACGATTTCGGTGCCGTGGATCAGGACGACGATGCTCAAATCTTCAGGTGAATAGTTGTAAGGCGCTTCAAGCAAGGGATTCATCAGCGAGCGCACCCAATACAGCGCGCTGCCGATTTTCTGCGGATCGTCCAGGTAGAACTCGAATATGACCTTGGCGGGGGCATAAGGTGTGGCCACCCATTTTCCGGCCGCCTGCACCGGGGTTGCCACGCTCAGCCACATCAGCATCAACAGGGTCAGGACAGGCTTCATGGCGGTCTCCTGATTAGCCGTTACAGCTTGTATTTATAGGCGTTGTGCGGCGTTTTTTTGCAGGCGCCAGAGCGTTTGAAACAGCTGCAGCCGCTTCGGATCGATGTCGCCTGCGGCGGCCGCTTCCTGCAGTCGGCAGCCGGGTTCGGTTTCGTGCTTGCAGTCGCGGAAACGGCAGTGTCCCAGAAACGGGCGGAACTCGACGAAGGCGTGCGCCAGGGCGTCAGCGTCCAGATGCTGCAGGGCGAATTCCTGCAGGCCGGGCGAGTCGATCACCGCCGAGTCGGCATCCAGCCGGTGCAGGCGGGTATGGGTGGTGGTGTGGCGGCCGCTGTCGAGGGCTTCGGAATACTCGGCGGTCAGCACGTCGGCATCGGGAAACAGGGCATTGATCAGGGTCGACTTGCCCATTCCGGACTGCCCGATCAACAGCGTGGTATGGCCATGCAGGGCCGGGCGCAGCGGTGCGATATCGGTCAACGCCGACAGCGTGACCAGCGGATAGCCGATGCGGGTGAGTCGCTGCAGGCGTTCGATCGCTCGGGGTGTTTCAGGCAGGTCGGTCTTGTTGAGAATGAGCAGGCTGGGGATGCCCTGATCTTCGGCGGCGAGGATGCAGCGCTGCACCAGTTCCATCGAAAAGCTCGGTCGTGCTGCCACCACGATGGCAAGCTGGGTAACGTTGGCGGCGATGGCCTTGGTTTTGAAGGCGTCGGAGCGGTACAGCAGGCTGGCGCGTGGCAGCACCGCCACGATCACGCCGCTGTCGCCGTCGCGCTGGATGTCGACGCGGTCGCCGCACACCACGCGCAGGTGACGGCCCTTTACCTGGCAGGGAAGCAGGCCATCAGCGGTCGCGACGATGAAGCGGCGGCTGAATGCGGCGACGACCTGGCCGGTTAGGGGGTTCAGAATGGCGGAATTCCGTTGGAAGCCGATTTCACCTGCTGGGACAGACCGGTGATGCGGTGCTTGAGCTTTTCGGATAGCCGAGAGTAGTCGCCCAGCAGCAGTTTTTCGGCATCGACCGTGTTTCCGGCCAGATGCAGATCGACAATGTCTGCGGCAAATTGGTGAAACTGGGCATGTAAATCGCGCACTTCATCGTATTTCGACAATTGGGACATGGATGCGCCATCGCCGTAGATCCACTTTCCCAGCGCACAACGGTTGTCCAGCCGGATCGCCGCGGGATCGAGTGCTTCCGAGTTGCTGCCGGCCAAAAATCCGATGAGGCGCTGCTTCCACATCACGTGGGCACCAATAACTTCCATCCAGTCCATGCTTGATCTGATCTTTCTTTGGAAAATAACTGGGCGTTAAACGGACGGAATATCAGACAACTTGAATATTACAGTTCAAGCAGGCTGTCGACCTTGGCCGCGCAGATGAAATCGTTTTCCGACAGGCCGCCAATTGCATGGGTCCAGAATTCGACCTTGACGGTGTTGTAGCCCACGATCAGGTAGGGATGGTGGTCTTCGCGGTGCGACACCCACATCACGGCGTTGGTGAAGGCCTGCGCCTGGTAGTGATCCTTGAACTTGAATTCCTTGACGATTTTCACACCGTCGCGCTGCCAGCCAGTCAGGCCTTTCAGCATCGGGCCGATTTGTGCATCGGTCATCGCGGCGACCCCGCCTTCGCAGGGCGCGCATTTTTTGCGGACGAGTTCTTCAACGATAGTGGTCATGGTGTGTCCTTGTCTGGATGGGCCTTACTTGAAATGGTAGTACTGCTGATTGAGGTAGGCGGCGACGTGCGCCTCGTCTTCCGGGAACCAGCCGGCGCCCGAGTTGGCGTTGCAGCCCGAGACGCGGGCGGCCAACTGCGCGGCCGTTTTGGTTTTGTGGTCGGGACGCGTGTAGATCTTGCTGCCGTCGCCGCCGAACATGCTGACGTGGCAACTGGTGCAGGATTTGTCGTGCAGGGTTTTGCCAGTTTTGGGATCGCCCTTGGTGGCAGGCGCGGCATGGACGGCCGTGGAAAGCATGGCCGTAGCAAATAAAACCATCAGGATTTTCATGGACAGTGCTCCTGGACAATGATGCGTTGATTATGGCCGCAAGCAGAACCTTCTGCTACCCCGCGCGGGTCAGGGTCTATGCGAAAATGCGCTTACTTCAATCAAGGAAATCGTTATGGCGCTTAATCCCACGCATCTGCTCTGGCTGGACATGGAAATGACCGGCCTGTCGCCCGACTCCGACCGCATCATCGAACTGGCCATCGTGGTGACCGATGCCGATCTCAATACCGTGGCCGAGGGTCCGGTGCTGGTGGTGCATCAGCCCGACGAAGTGATGAATGCGATGGACAACTGGAACAAGGGCACCCACGGCAAGTCGGGGCTGATCGATCGCGTCAAGGCCTCGCAGCTGGACGAAACCGAAGCTGAAACGCAGATGCTGGAGTTCGTGAAGCAGCACGTTCCGGTTCGCACCTCGCCGATGTGCGGCAATTCGATCTGCCAGGACCGGCGCTTCCTGGCGCGCTACATGCCGCAGCTGGAAGCATTTTTCCATTATCGCAACCTCGACGTCAGCACGCTGAAGGAACTGGCCAAGCGCTGGCGCCCCGGTTTGTCCGAGGAATTCAAGAAGTCGAACAAGCACGAAGCGCTGGCCGATATTTACGAATCCATCGACGAGATGAAGTATTACCGCGAACACTTCATCCGCAGCGCATGAGAAAAATGGCGGTCAGGTGGCCGCCACAGGAGCTGACTTTCGGTGAATGTCAGAAACTCCAGGTCAACTGCAGGCTGAGCCGGTTGCCCAGATTGTCCGCAACGGTATTGGCATTTTTGCGCTGGGTGGCATTGGTGGTGGCCAGCGGGCTGGGAACTTCGGCGTCACGCCATTCATAGTTCAGGGTGACGCGAGTGGTTTTGTTGATGAAATATTGGCCGCCCAGGGTCCAGGTCTTGAACAGGCGTTCAGCGGCCGCATCGTTGGTGTTGCGGTCGAATTCGTCGTAGCGCGCCTCGATTTCCCAATCGGGCAGAAAACGCCATCCGGCTTCCAGATACCAGCCATCGGCCTTGCCCCGGGGGGCCAGGTTCAGGTTGTAGGGTGGTTCCAGGTTGCCGCTGGCGGGCACCACGGGCGGGTTGGGGCCGGCGGCCACCATGCCCTTGGCACGAATATATTCGCCCGATGTACGGTAGGGGCCTTTGGTTACGCGGTAACCCACGCCTTCGCGGATGCGATCGTAGTCCGTTCCGCCATAGGTCCGCTCGCCGGACTGGTGCCAGATGAAGGCATTGGCATCTTCCCGCAGCGCCCCCGTGCCCTTGAACACATAGGACAGTTGCAGGCGGGCCGTGAAGTCCTTGCTGTTGTTGTTATCGCTGATGGATTCGATTTCGTTGCCGTTGGAAATCATGGCGGCATATCCCAGCTCCCAGTTGTCCTTGCGGAAGCTGTCAAATACCTGAATGCCCCAGTCCCGAAACGCATTGTTACCCGATATGGCCATGCCGCAGTCCAGGGTGGTGTTGCCCGAGATCACTGCGCAGCCTGCGGGTGTGCCGATTACATTCTGGTAGAACGTCTCCTGAACGAGGGCGCTGGTGACCGCGCTGTAATAGACATAGGAATAGGCGGCAGGATTGCTGACGAGGGCCTCTTCACCCGTGGGCAGCTTGAACAGGCCAGCACGGATTTTTGCGCCGGGAATGAAACTGAAGGTCATGGACGCATCGGTGACCATGACCGGATGCTGTACGGTGGTGAGGTTGCTGCCGACGTCGGTCAGCAGGAAATAGTTGATCTGGTCGGTGAGTCGGCCGCGCAGGCCGAACTGGGCGCGAAAGAACTGAAATTGATCCTTGTTCTCGAAGGTCGGCCCCACCTGATTCTGGATCTGATACTGGCCGTTGGTGCTAGCTGCCGCGCCGCCCATGCCTGACAGGGGGTTGGCATCGAAATAGGTGTAGGTGGGCTGGACAAAACCGAAAGGCTTGATGGCGGGGGCATCGTCAGGTTCGCTCGCAAGTACGTCCACCCAGTTGGCAGCATGGGCAGACGAGGACAGACAAGCGGCCAGCATGACCGCGATGGGCTTGATTTTCACCGCTACCCCTCCCGGAGCGTACAAACATTCCGGCGCTGAGGCCGGCAGGGATTGCCGAGACAAGCCAACCCTGTCGAGTCAAACTGCATGTGGTTCAGGGCACACGATTCCATCCCGTCTGGCGGGACTTTAACGCGCACTGGATCGGAGTCCTTCAGGGCTTCAGGTAGACGTAACCCTCTTTGGCCTGCAGGCGCCCGATTTCGGCCACGCCGGACGGCACGATGGTGGCTTCCGCGATCACGGCGCTGGCGTCCAGCTTGCGGCTCATCAGGGTGTTGTTGCAGACGCGGAAGTCGACGCCTTTCTCTTTCAGGCCCTGCACAACAGGCTCATACGGGTTGCCACTTTTGTCTTGCGCACCGGTGAGCAGGAAATCGATGCCCTTGCCGTGGGTGACGACGACGATGTGTACGCCCTTGCTGGCGTTGAGGTGGTTCTGCACGTTGCGCAACGCGACCATGGCGTTTTCGCTGTCGTTGATGTGATACACCACTTTTTCTTCCACGGCGGCGGAGGGGGACGCGGTCGCGGTCAGCGGGGCGGCGTGAACCATGGGAGCGGTCGCCAGCAGCAGGGCGG
>JBAVFD010000086.1:0-45742 GCA_049588075.1 Thiobacillus sp. | reverse complement strand
GCGCCGCGCGCATCTTCACCGGCGCGCCGGTGCCGCCCGGGACCGATGCCGTGCTGATGCAGGAAGACTGCACGGCCGATGGTGGGAGCGTCGTGATCAACAAGCTTCCGTGGTCGGGCGAGAACATCCGCCGCGCCGGGGAAGACATTCAAGCCGGCGCGCACATCCTCGCCGCCGGCACCCGCATCGGCGCAGCGGAAATGGGGCTGGCCGCTTCGGTCGGGCTGGCCGAACTGCCGGTGTTCAAACGCCTGAAAGTGGCGTGCTTTTTCACCGGCGACGAACTGGTCACCCCCGGTCAGGCACTCCAGCCTGGCCAGATCTACAACTCCAACCGCTACACGCTGACCGGACTGCTGAACGGCCTCGGCTGCGAGCTGATCGATTTCGGCATCGTGCCCGACACGCTGGAAGCGACCGAAACCGCACTGGAAGGCGCGGCCAGCATCGCCGACGTCGTCGTCACCAGCGGCGGGGTGTCGGTGGGCGAGGCCGATTACGTGAAGGCGGCGGTCGAAAAACTCGGCCGCGTCGAGATGTGGAAGGTGGCGATGAAACCGGGCAAGCCGATCGTCTACGGACGCGTGGACGAAGCCGACTTCATCGGCCTGCCCGGCAATCCGGTGTCGGCCTTCGTCACCTTCTGCCTGTTCGTGCGGCCGTTCCTGTTGAAGCGCATGGGCGTCGCCAACGTGCTGTACCGCGCATTCCCGGTCAAGGCGGACTTTGTCTGGTCCACGCCCGGCGCGCGCCGCGAATTCCTGCGCGCGCACATCCAGGCGGACGGCAGCGCGGCGCTGTACCCCAATCAAAGCTCGGGGGTGCTGACCTCGTGCACCTGGGCCGACGGGCTGGTCGATCTGGAAATCGGCCAGACCGTCCAGCCGGGCGAGTGGGTGCGCTTCATCCCGCTGCCGGAGCTGCTGTCGTGAAGCTGCGCGTGCTGTATTTCGCCCGGCTGCGCGAGTGCTTCGGCGTGGCCGAGGAAGCCATCGAGCTGGACGGCGGCAGCGTCGCGGATTTGATCGCGATGCTGCAGGCGCGCGGCGGCGTGTGGGCAGAAGAACTGGCGGCGGGCCGGGCGTTCCGGGTGGCGCTCAACCAGGACATCGTCACGCTCGATGTGCCGTTGACCGAGCATGCCGAGGTCGCGATTTTCCCGCCGGTGACCGGAGGCTGAGGCGATGAAAGTCATAGTCCAGACTGCCGCCTTCGATCTTGGCTCGGAAGTGAATGCGATGAGCCGGGGTCGCAGCGACATCGGCGCCATCGCCAGCTTCGTCGGCCTGGCACGCGACCACAACGACGGCAGCGGCGTGCAGGCGATGACGCTGGAGCATTACCCCGGCATGACGGAAAAGGCTTTGGCCGCGCTGGTCGAAGAAGCCCGGTCGCGCTGGGCGCTGCTCGATGTCACCGTCATCCACCGCGTTGGCCGCCTGCTGCCGGGCGATCCCATCGTGCTGGTGGCGGTGGCCAGCAGCCATCGTGGCGACGCCTTCGCTGCCTGCGAATTCATCATGGATTATCTGAAAACCCGCGCGCCGTTCTGGAAGAAGGAAGAAACCCCGCAAGGTGAACGCTGGGTGGACGCGCGCGTCAGCGACGACGTGGCGGCTGCGCGCTGGCAGGAGCGTTGAGTTTCGGCTGGCTGAATTCATTTATGCAGGATGCTTGACATTGGTTCTAACACGAACTAAATTGGTTCGTGTTAGAACCAAATGAGTGTTCGATGAGCCAGCAAGTTGAATTCCTGTCGACCGTGCAAGCCCTGGTGCGCTGCTACCAGGCTTTCGAGGCCTATTCCGGCGCGCATATCCGTACGCTGGGGCTGACGCCGCCGCAGTTTGATGTCATTGCCACGCTCGGCAACACCACCGGGATGACTGCCACCGAACTCGGCGAAAAAACCCTGATCACCAAGGGCACGCTCACCGGCGTGGTCGACCGTTTGATCGATCGCGGCTGGGTGGAACGCGCCGCGCACGGCAGCGACCGCCGTTGCCAGATCATCCGCTTGACCGCGACGGGCAAGTCCTTGTTTGCCGCCTGTTTCCCCGCGCACATGGCGCATCTGGGTGCGCGCCTGGCTGGGGTGAGCGCGGCTGAACACAAGCGCTGGCAAACTGCCTTGCGCGGGCTGGAACAGATTTTCAGAGAGGAGACAGCATGACTACCGTAATGCGCTATTCGACCCCCGCCATCGTGCTGCACTGGCTGGTGGCGCTGCTGATTTTTGTCGCGTTTCCGCTCGGCCTGTACATGGCCGACCTGCCCCTGTCGCCCGTCAAGCTCAAGCTGTTCAGCTATCACAAATGGATCGGCATCACGGTTCTGCTGCTGGCAGGCATACGCGTGGTGTGGCGGCTGACGCATACGCCGCCGCCTCTTTCGGCAAACATTGCCGGCTGGCAGATCCGCGCGAGCACGGTCGTGCATGGCTTGCTGTATCTGCTGATTCTGGCGATTCCCCTGACGGGCTGGCTGATGAGTTCGGCCAAGGGTTTTCAGACCGTGTGGTTCGGCGTGTTGCCGCTGCCGGACCTGGTCGGCAAGGACAAGGCCCTGGGCGAGCTGCTTGCCGAGGTTCACGAGACGCTGAATTACATCCTGCTGGCCCTGGTCATCCTGCACGTGGGCGCCGCCCTCAAACACCATTTCATCGAACGCCAGCCTTTTTTGCAGCGCATGGGCTGGGGCAAACAGGAGCGCATATGAAACCGACTCTGAACGGCCTGGCTTTACTACTGGCGTTGGCCACGCCGATGGCACACGCGGTGGAATACCGCACCGTGCTGCCTGCACAAAGCGCGATCAGCTTTGAGTTCCGCCAGATGGGGGTGCCGGTGGCGGGCGGCTTCAAGCGATTCACCACCCAGATGGTGTTCGATCCGGCCAAACCCGAAGCTGCCAGCGCGCGCATTGAAATCGATCTCGCCAGCATCGATGCCGGTTCGCCCGAAGCTGACGATGAATCGGCCGGCAAGCTGTGGTTCAACCGCAGCGTGTATCCCAAGGCGGTATTTGTCTCCAGCCAGATTCGTGCGCTGGGCAACAACCGCTTTGAAATGCGCGGCATGCTCACGCTCAAGGGCAAAAGCCGCGACATGATCGTGCCGGTGACGTTCAGCCCCGGCAAGAACGCCGCCACCTTCGACGGTGCGTTCATCCTCAAACGTCTGGAGTTCGGCATCGGCGAAGGCATGTGGGCCGATGTCGCCACCGTCGCCAATGAAGTCCAGGTCAAGTTCCGCATTGCCGCCAGCGGCAAATAACCCGTTGTTCCCCACTTTTATTTAGGAGTCACACATGAAACGTCTTGCCATCCTGACCGCCCTTGTTGCCGTTGCTGCCACCGCCCAGGCCGCACCCGAAACCTACCTCATCGACAACAGCCATACCTTTCCGCAGTTCAGCTATACCCACCTGGGTTTTTCCACGCAAACACAGAAATTCGACAAGACCTCTGGCAAGGTGGTGCTCGACCGTGCGGCCAAGACCGGTTCGGCCGATGTGACCATCGACGCGACCTCGGTCAACACCGGCTTTGCGCTGTTCAATCAGCACATACAGGGCGAGGATTATTTCGACACCGCCAAGTACCCGACCATCACGTTCAAATCCAGCAAAATGACGTTCAATGGCGACGATCCGGTGAGCCTGTCGGGCGATCTCACCATCAAGGGCGTAACCCGGCCGGTGACGCTCGCGATCACCCACTTCAAGTGCATGCCGCACCCGATGCTGAAGGTCCAGGCCTGCGGCGCCAACGCGACCGCCACGGTCAAGCGCTCGGATTTCAACATGGGCAAGAACGTGCCCTATGTCGGCGACGAGGTTAGCCTGAGCCTGGCCATCGAGGCGACCCGGGCGCCGTCAACCGCGCAATAAGGGCTGGCGGAAGGTCGCCAATTCGACGCAGGCTGTTGGATTCCCAACAGTTTGCCGCTCGATCAATCCAACCCGGGACGGCGAACAATAAATAACCCGTTGTTTTATTTGATTATTCATCCACGTCAGGCCAGGCGGCTGGCGTGGCATAGCGGTTGCACGTATTCAGGCACAGCCCCTCAGGGGCGCAATCGCAAGATGGAGAATCAAAATGAAACGACTCGCCCTGTTGACCGCGCTTGTTGCCTTCGCTGCCTCCGCTCAGGCCGCGCCTGAAACCTACGTCATCGACAACAGCCAGACCGTTGCGAATTTCAGCTTCAGCTACCTGGGGATGTCGAACAGGACGCACAAATTCGACAAGACCAGTGGC
This sequence comes from Thiobacillus sp., assembly GCA_049588075.1. GTDB lineage: Bacteria > Pseudomonadota > Gammaproteobacteria > Burkholderiales > Thiobacillaceae > Thiobacillus. Next base: position 41,478 of record JBAVFD010000086.1, on the reverse strand, counting down.
AAGGTGGTGTTCGACCGTGACGCCAAAACCGGCTCGGCCGAGGTGACCATCGATGCGGCGTCCATCAACACCGGGATCGCCCTGTTCAACAGCCAGATGCAGTCGGCAGATTTCTTCGACGCGGCCAACTACCCCGTGATCACCTTCAAATCCAGCAACATGACGCTGGACGGCGAGCAGATGAGCCTGGCGGGCAACCTCACGATCAAGGGCGTCACCAAGCCGGTGACGCTGGCCGTCACCCGCTTCAAGTGCGCATCGAATCCCGACTTTCAGGGCGACGTCTGCCTCGCCAATGCGACGGTCACGATCAAGCGCTCGGATTTCAACATGGGTAAATACGCCTTCCTCGCCAGCAACGACGTCACGCTGAGCCTGACGATCGGGGCGGTCAGGGAATCAGCCGTGCAATTGGCCAGCCGCTAAGCCGGCTTCGACAAAGCCCGCAGCGGCGGGCAAGCTGCGTGCAGTAAAATGGCGTTCCCTGTCCGAAACGCCATCTGTGGAACCCCATCAACTTGAATTGCTCGCGCCTGCGCGCGACGCCGATATCGGCATCGAAGCCGTCAACCATGGCGCCGACGCCATCTATATCGGCGGCCCCTCGTTCGGCGCGCGTGCGTCGGCATCCAACGAGATCGCCGACATCGCGCGGCTGGTGGATCATGCGCACCGCTTCAACGCGCGCGTGTTCGTCACCCTCAATACCATCCTGCGCGACGACGAACTGGAACCGGCGCGCCAGCAGATCGGGCAACTGTACGAAGCCGGCGTCGATGCCCTGATCATCCAGGACATGGGCCTGCTGGAGCTCGATCTGCCGCCGATCCAGTTGCACGCCAGCACCCAGACCGACATCCGCACCCCGGAAAAAGCCCGCTTCCTGCAGGACGTCGGGCTGTCGCAGATCGTGCTGGCGCGCGAACTCGACCTTGCGCAGATCGCCGCGATCCGCGCGGCCACGCGCCCGGAAACCACCCTGGAATTTTTCGTCCACGGTGCGCTGTGCGTCGCCTACAGCGGCCAGTGCTACATCAGCCACGCCCACACCGGACGCAGCGCCAACCGCGGCGACTGTTCGCAGGCCTGCCGCCTGCCGTATCAGGTCACCGACATGGAAGGGCGCATCGTCGCGCACGACAAGCATGTACTGTCGATGAAGGACAACAACCAGAGCGACAACCTCGAAGCGCTGATCGACGCCGGCATCCGCAGCTTCAAGATCGAAGGCCGCTACAAGGACATGGGCTATGTGAAGAACATCACCGCCCACTACCGTACGCTGCTGGACGAGATCATCGAGCGCCGCCCGGAATTCGCGCGCGCGTCATCAGGCCGCACCACGTTCGCCTTCACCCCCGATCCCAACCAGAACTTCAACCGCGAATTCACCGATTATTTTGTCGGCGGCCGCCATGACGACATCGGCGCGTTCGACACGCCGAAGAACCCCGGTATGCCGCTCGGCTACGTCAGCAAGGTTGGCGACAAGTGGGTTGAACTGCATACCGACTCGCCCGACACGGTGCTGAACAACGGCGACGGTCTGTGCTACTACACCTTGCAAAATGACCTCGCGGGTCTCGCGATCAACCGTGCCGAAAAAGTGGGCGAGGGCACATGGCGGGTGTTTCCGAAAGACCCGATAGCGAGTTTCAAGGATTTGCGCGCCGGGACACAGATCAACCGCAACCGCGACATGAACTGGGTGCGCATGCTGGACAAGCAATCCAGCGAGCGCCGCATCGGCGTGTGGCTGCGGCTGGACGAAACACCAGCGGGGTTTGCACTGACGCTGACCGACGAGGATGGCCACAGCGCCACGGTGGAAGCGGCCCATGCCAGGGAAGCGGCGAAGGATGCCACCCGGGCGGAAGCCACGCTGCGGGAACATCTGGGCAAACTGGGCACCACGCCGTTTACGGCCATAGGCATCGCGCTGGAACTGTCGCAGCCGTGGTTCGTGCCCGCGTCATTCATCAACGCCTTGCGCCGCGATGCCGTCGCCGCGCTGGAAGCCGCGCGTGCAGCGGCATACCGGCGGCCGCCACGCGCGGCTGCGGTCGAGCCACCGGCCACGTATCCCGAAGACTCGCTGACCTATCTGGCCAACGTCTACAACCACAAGGCGCGCGATTTCTACGCGAAGCACGGCGTGCAGGTCATCGCCGCCGCGTATGAAAGCCACGAGGAAACCGGCGAAGTCTCGCTGATGATCACCAAGCACTGCGTGCGCTATTCGCTGAGCCTGTGCCCCAAACAGGCCAAGGGCGTCACCGGGGTGCAGGGCACGGTGCGTGCCGCGCCGCTGACGCTGATCAACGGCAGCGAAAAACTCACCCTGCGCTTCGATTGCAAGCCGTGCGAGATGCACGTGGTGGGGAAACTGAAACCTGCTGTGATCAAGGCCGGCGCAACGCCGCTGACTTTCTACAAAACCCGTCCCTGATCCGCCGGCCTCCCGGCCTGCCACTTGGCCGAGAATTTATTTGGCGTATTTCGCCTGCATGGAGACGACTTGGGGCGTGACCGTCTGCATGGCATGCGATGGAGTCGCGGGCCGGACGTCGGCTTCAAGCGCGTCTTCCGGTTCGCAGCGGTCGAGGTGGTAGAGCGCGACGACCAGACCGATCGACGAGATCAGCAGGAAATACGGCCCGAACAGCCAGAACACCAGCGGCACGGCGAAAAAGAAGGCGCGCATGCCGATCGCGAACATGTTGCCCGCCCGGTGCAGCCGCCGCGCGACCGCTTTGGGCGACAGGTTGTGGTGGGCATTGTGATCCGGCACGTTCACCATGAACACGACATGGTTGGCCAGGCGCACCGACATGGCGAAGGCAAAGAAGGCCACGATGAAGTCCACCAGCAGCAACATCACCTTGATGATCCACAATTCGGTGGCGAATGACCCTTTGAGATTCAGCGCATGCCAGCTGTGCGAAATGTTCTCTGCCTGCCCGGAAAGGGTGAGGGTGCCGATGATGAGCAGCGCGGCGGTGGACGCCATCAGCGAGGAGCCCATGATGAAATTGCGCATGGTCTGCACGGCCATCACGTCCTTGTTGCTGTTGCGCATGATGTTCTCCACCCACAGGCTGCGCGCCAGGGCGTTGACGCCGTGGATGGTGTAGGTGGGGTTGGCCCGCACCTTCATGTTGAGGAAACCGTAATAGGCAGCAACGATGGCGGCGCTGAGGGCGAACACCATGAAATCGGTTTCAAAGTCGGCGAACGAAACCATGCCTTACACCGCTCCCTGAATGTGCCCGATGACCGGCGCGCTGCCGGATGGCTGGATAATCGCCCTGGGCTGTGCCGTCTCCCGAACGGAGGTGTCGGGCGCGTCGACCTGGCTCAGCAGGGTGTGGAACTCGCCCTGATTGCCGACGTTGGCGAAAGCGAGGGCGTTGAAAATCCTTTTGGCGGTTTTGCTCATTGCGTTCATGGTTGGCTCAATCCTGGTGGTTGGATGACCTTACATAAGCATGACGCATGCCAATTGTGTAAGACTATGTTTATAAAGGAATATCAATGTTTTGATCCATCTGCGACCGGATAGGTGGCGTTGCATTAAGCATCTATCCAGCCAAGGTGAGAATTTATAGTGCATTGTATTTAAACAGATAAATAGGATATTCGACGCGGTGTTGAACTTCTGTATTGATTGTTGCAAAATGCAATCATTGAAATCGGATTGATGCAAAAAAGCCTTATGCAAGCCGCTAGCCAGGACAAGCTGTCGCGCCATTCCCTGCGGGGGAAAATCACCCTGGGTTATTACGCGGTGGCGGCGATCATTCTGGTGGCGTCGCTGTTTTTCGTGGGAGAACTGCGCACGCTGGAAGCGCGGGTGGTGCTGGGTCAGCGCGCCACCGATCTGTTCAACACGGTGCTCGAGATCCGCCGCTTCGAGCGCAACTATTTCCTCCACCATCAGGCCGCCGATCTCGAAGAAAACGGTCGTTACATCAAGATGGCCCAGGACATGCTAACGGACAACCGGGCAGACTTCGCGGCCATTGCCACGCAGGCACGCCTGACCCAATTGCGCATGCGCCTCAGCGACTACCAGCGCCAGATGTCGGCTTTTGCCGCCGTCGATTGGCGCCGGTTCGATTCGGCCGAGCCGCAGGTGCGCCTGCTCGGGCAGGCAGTGGTCGCCATCGCCGAGGAGATGGCGGGGTCGGAGCGGCGCCAGATCCAGACGACGCTGGCTTCTTTTCGCACCCTGCTGCTGGGCGTCATTCTGAGCATGGCGCTGCTGATCGTGGTGATCGGCCGCGCGCTGTCGCAGCGGGTGGTGCGGCCGCTGAAAGAAATGGAATCGAGCGTGGCGGCCATCTCCGCCAATCGCCGTGAAACGCTGTCGGCGCCCTCGAACGATCGCGAAATCCTCTCCATCATCGCGGCCTTCAACCACATGCTGAAGGAGCTCGACCTGCGGCAAAAATCGCTGATGCGCTCGGAACGGCTGGCCTCGCTCGGAACCATGCTGTCCGGGGTGGCGCACGAGTTGAACAACCCGCTGTCGAATATTTCGACCTCCTGCCAGATCCTGCAGGAAGAGGTCGGTGAGAGCGATGCGGCGACGCAGAAGCTGTACCTGGAGCAGATCGACCAGCAGACGGAACGGGCGCGCACTATCGTCCGCTCGCTGCTGGATTTTTCCCGCGAGCGGGCGTTCCGCAAGGAAGCCGTGCTGCTGCGGCCGCTGGTGGCGCAGACGGTGGGTTTCGTGCGCGGCGAGGTGTCGGCCAAGTCGGTGGTGCAGTTGTCCATTCCCGAGGATCTGCGTGTGCCGGCCGATGCCCAGCGTCTGCAGCAGGTGTTCGTGAACCTGATCCGCAACGCCATGGAAGGCCTGGGGCCGCAGGGACGCATCGATATTGCCGCGCGGATCGTGCAGGCCAGCGAGCCGCCCGCGGGCACCGCGCTGGGCGAGGGCTGCGAAACGGTAGGCGAGATGGTGGAAATTTGCGTGACGGACAACGGGCCGGGCATCGCGCCGGACATTCTGCCGCGCATTTTCGATCCCTTCTTCACCACCCGGGACGTCGGCCACGGCATGGGGCTGGGACTGTTCGTGGTGTACGAAATCGTCGACGAACACGGCGGCTGCATCGCCGTGCAGAGTACGCCGGGGCAGGGCGCGACGTTCTGCATCCGCCTGCCCGCGACTGACGCGAGCCAAGACAAGGGAACGCAATAATGGACGCACGCCTGCTGATCGTGGACGACGAGGAGATCGCCCTGCGCAATCTCCAGCACGTGATGGAAAAGGAGGGCTACCAGGTGACCGCCACCCAGAGTGGCGCCGCGGCGGTGGCCCGGCTGGAGACGCAGGGCTTCGATGTGGTGCTCACCGACCTGCGCATGGAAGGCGTCGACGGCATGGACGTGCTGAAGAAGAGCCGCGAACTGCAGCCGGATGCGGAAGTCATCTTCATCACCGGCTATGCGACGGCGGAATCCGCCGTGCAGGCGCTGAAGCACGGCGCCTTCTACTACATCGCCAAACCGTTCCGGCTCGACGAGGTGCGCAAGGTAGTGGCCGAGGCGCTGGCGAAAGTCCGCCTGCGCCGCGAGAACGACGAACTGCGCCGCGAAGTCGAGCACTATCGGGACGGCGACGGCATCGTCACCCAGGATGTCGAGATGCAGCGGCTGCTGGAGATGGCGCGGCAGATCGCGCCCACCGACTGCAGCGTGCTCATCACCGGCGAGAGCGGCACCGGCAAGGAGCTGTTCGCCAAATACCTGCACCGGCAGAGCACCCGCGCCGCTGGCCCCTACACCGCGATCAACTGCGGCGCGTTCAGCGAACAGCTGCTGACCAATGAATTGTTCGGCCATGAAAAAGGCGCGTTCACCGGCGCCACCGCGCTGAAGAAGGGGCTGATCGAAGTGAGTGCGGGCGGCACCCTGTTCCTCGACGAAGTGACGGAAATGGCGCCGTCGATGCAGGTCAAGCTGCTGCGGGTGTTGCAGGAAAAAGAGGTGCTGCGGGTCGGCGGCACGCGACCAGTGAAGTGCGACGTGCGGGTGCTGGCGGCGACCAATCGCGACGTGACCGAGGCGGTGAAGAATGGCAGCTTCCGCGAAGACCTCTACTTCCGGCTCAACGTGGTGAATCTGCACATCCCGCCGCTGGCGCGGCGCAAGGGCGACATTCCGCTGCTGGCGCGGCATTTCCTGCTCAAGTATGCGAGCCGGATGAAGAAGCCGGTGACGCGGATTTCAGACGAGGTGCTGGCGCTGCTGATGGACTACCCGTTCCCCGGCAATGTGCGCGAGCTGGAAAACCTGATCGAGCGCGGCACCGCCATGGCGCAGGGCGATGTCATCGAGGTGGCGCACCTGCCGGAGACGTTCCGGAAAGCGGGCGGATTCAGCTTGCGCAGGATCGACGGTCGCCTGCCCACCCTGGAAGAACAGGAACACACCTACATCAGCCGGGTGCTTGAAGAAGTGAAGGGCAACCAGACGGTGGCAGCGCAGATCCTGGGCATCAACCGCGCGTCATTGTGGCGCAAGCTCAAGGCGCGACGGGATGAAGAACCGGGCAGCTGACGGCGTGCCTGTCGAAGGATGTCGATCAGGGCCGCTTGCCGGGAAGGGGTTCAAGAGGCTGGATCGGGCAGACCATCAGCCAGTTTCTCCATGAATGCGGCGTGCCGTGCTGCTGTCTTGTGGAATGCCGCGATCAGTCGTTCGGCATCGGCCGTCAGCCGGCTGCCCGCCGGGCCGCTTTCCACCAGCGGTCCCTGCCACGCGCTGTTCATCGCATCGACCGCATCCCATGCGGCCTTGTAGCTCATCTTCATCGCCTTGGCGGCTTGGGAGATCGAGCCGGTTTCGCGGATGCGCTGCAACAGTTCAACCCGGCCGCGGCCGAGGAAGTTTTTGCCGTCGAGCGTGAGCCAGAAACGACCGTCGGCTTTGAGTCTGGAATCCATCGTCCGAGTGTAGCAAACGTGCGGGCCCCCCACGCCCTTGCCGCCTGCGCGTAAACGGCTGAAAATCACCCCTTCCGTTCACAGGTGGCCGCCATGAAAAAACTGCTCGCACTCTTCACATTACTCTGCCTGCCGCTGTCCGCCCTGGCTGCGGAAGGCTATAACGTGCTGTTCAAGACCCAGGGTGAGTTCCAGTTCGTCCGCGATTCGGTGCAGTCCGCGATCGAAGGCAAGGGGCTCGTGATCAACCACACCAATATGATCGCCGGCATGCTGGAGCGCACCGGCAAGGATCTCGGCGCAACCAAACAGGTGTACACGAACGGCGAGCAGTTCGAGTTTTGCAGTTCGACGATCTCACGCGCCATGATGGAGGCCGACCCGCATGCCATCGTCATGTGTCCCTACATCGTTTCGGTGTACACGATTCCTGGCGATAAAAATGTCTATGTGGCCTACCGCAAGCCCGCCACCACCCGGAATCCGGCGCTGAATAAAGCCCTGGCCGATGTCGAGAAGCTGTTGACCGAGATCATCAAGGACGCGCTGTAAGCCGTGCGGCCACGCTAGAATGCGCGCATGAACCGCCGCGCCGCAATCCAACCATGACCGCCTTTCTCGCCATCGGTATCGGCGCCGCACTCGGCGCCTGGCTACGCTGGGGCCTGGGGCTGTGGCTCAACCCGGTGTTTACCCCGATGCCGCTCGGCACCCTGGCCGCCAACCTGATCGGCGGCTATTTCATTGGCCTGGTCATCGCCTGGTTTGCCGAGCATCCCGGCCTGCCACCCGAAGCGCGGCTGTTCCTGATCACCGGCCTGCTTGGCGGGCTGACCACCTTCTCCACATTTTCCGCCGAGGTCGTCACCGCGCTGATGCGCGGCCTGTGGATGACTGGCGTGCTGATTGCCCTGGCCCACATGACGGGCTCCTTTTTCGCCACCGGGCTGGGGTTTTATTCGATGAGGCTGCTTAAATGAACACGGTCTGCCTGCAGGTGTTTGTGTCAGAAGCCAGCCGCCATCACGGCAAGCTGACTTACGAATGGCTGCTCGATGCAGCGAAGGGGATCGGCATTCGGGGCGGCTCGGCTTTCCTGGCGCTGGCCGGGTTTGGCCGCCACGGCCGGCACGACGCCGGGTTTTTCGAACTGGCAGGCGAGTTGCCGGTGGTGGTGGAGTTTTTTGTCGAGGAGGCGATGGCCGACCAGTTGCTGAAGCTCATCGCCGAGGCGGATTTGAAGCTGGTGTACGCCAGACTGCCGGCTGAAATCGGCGTCACTGCCTGAAGCGTGCTCGACCAGTTGATTCTGTTGGTCGCCTCGCTGGCGGCCAATTTCTTTTCGGCCCTGTCTGGCGGCGGAGCAGGGCTGATCCAGTTTCCCATGCTGATTTTCCTGGGGCTGCCGTTCGGGGTGGCGCTGGCCACCCACAAGGTCGCCAGCGTGGCGCTCGGCCTGGGTGCCACGCTGCGGCATCTGAAGGAATCGCATCTCGAGCGCCGCTTCTCGCTGATCATTCTGGGCGCCGGGCTGCCGGGCGTGGTGCTGGGCGCGCTCACCATCCTGCATATTCCCGAGCGCGCGGCCACCCTGGCGCTGGGTGGGCTGACCCTCGGGCTGGGGCTGTATTCGGCGTTCAAGCCCCGGCTCGGCATGGAGCACGCACCGAAAAACCAGCAGGGCAGGGCGCTCATCGGCGGCATGGCCGGACTGTTCGCCGTCGGTTTTCTCAACGGCTCGATCACCAGCGGCACCGGGCTGTTTCTCACCATCTGGCTGATTCGCTATTTCGGCCTCGACTACACCCGCGCGGTGGCCTACACGCTGATCCTCTGTGGCTTGATATGGAACGGCACCGGCGCACTGGTGCTGGGCGTGATCGGCACCGTGGCGTGGGGCTGGATGCCGGCACTGCTGGCCGGCTCGATCATCGGTGGCTATCTCGGCAGCCACCTCGCCATCCGCAAAGGCAACCTGTGGATCAAGCGCTCGTTTGAAATTGTCACGATCCTGATCGGTGTGAAACTGATCACGGGCTGAACGTCTGGCGGCGCTCGACGCTTCAGTCGTCGCTGCTGTGAATGCGGTTGCGGCCGTCGTGCTTGGCCCGGTAGAGCGCTTCGTCTGCGGCCTTGATCAGGGCATCGCCCGTCTGGTAGAGCGGGTAGGTGGCGATGCCGCCGCTGGCGCTGGCGAAAAAATGGGCGTCGCCATGGGGATGGCGGATGTGCGCGAAGTCCTGGCGAATGCGATCCATGATGGCGTAGGCCTGTTCGGCATCGGTGTGCGGCAGGCCGATCAGGAATTCCTCGCCGCCGTAGCGGCAGAGTATGTCCTGCTTGCGCAGGCGCTGCTTGAGCAGCCAGGACAGGTTGCGGATGACCTGGTCGCCAACGGGGTGCCCGTAGGTGTCGTTGACCCGCTTGAAATGGTCGATATCCAGCATCACCACCGACAGGAAACCACCCTCGTGCGCCACGGTGGACAGCATCATGTCCAGCGTGCTCTTGCCGCTGGAATGGTTGAGCAGGCCGGTCAGGCTGTCGTGGTACATGGTGCGGCGCAGCGCACGGTAGCGCTCGATCTTGCTCTTGACGATCGCGTTGAGGAACACCGGATTGAAGGGCTTGGTGAGGAAATGGTCGCCGCCCAGCCGCATCGCGTCGACTTGCAGGGCGACGTTGGTTTCACCGGACAGGTAGACGATGGGGATGCAGAGGTATTCGCCGTGCTGACGAATGATGCGCGCGACCTCGACACCCGTGCAGTTGGGCATATACATGTCCATCAGGATCAGATCCGGATTGAATTGCTTGAGCGCGCTCAAGGTCTGGCGCGGATCGTTGACGACCACCGAAGCGATCTGGTTTTCTTCCAGCGTGCGGCGGATGAAATGGCTGGCGGTCTTGGAGTCCTCGACGATCAGCACGCGGTACGCTTCCTGATCATGCCGCTCGTTAAGCTCCATGATGTGCTCGACGATGGCATGCGGGGGCGTGCCTCCCAGCAGGCAGCTATCGCAGCCGCCGCGCAGGGTTTGCTGCAGCTGCTCGAAATCGGAACGTACGTCCAGACCGATCAGCTGCCCCATTGCGAAACGTTGCCGCAGTGCCTGGATTCGGCTGCGCCACTCGGCTTCGGGCAGGCTGCTCAGGTCGAGCAGCAGCAAGGGTGCAATGCCCATGCTGTCCGGCAAGGGCTGATCCCAAGTGCTGAAGCCGGCGGCGATGCCGAAACAGCCCAGTTGGGTCAGTAAATCGCTCCAGACCGCCTGATCGTGTCCGATCAACCAGGTCTGGCCGATCCGCATGGCATGGGGAGCGGCGTGCTGCAGATCATGGGTGAGTTCGTCCAGGCCGACCGTGGCATGGGTCCGAGCCATACGCTCCAGCGCATGCATGCGCTCGCTCAGGTCGTCCAGCGTGGCTTGCGGCAGCGGATGCGCCACATCCTTGTTGAACAGCGTGAGCGCGACCTGCTCCAGCTGGTGGCTGGCGTGATGCAATGCCGTGATGCTCTTGTCGATCAGAAATTCGGTGAAGCTGTTGATCGATACCGCCAGTTCGACAAAACTTTCAAAGCTGGGGGTCGCCTGATAGCGCTGCCAGGTGTTCGACAAGGCCTGATTCTTTTGCAGGAGTTCTTCGGCTGAGCAGAGCATGAATTGTTATAAGAATAATTATTGGTTTTGCTGCCAAGGATTATTATGCTTTATGGATAGCGTAAACGGAAGGCACGGCGCCATGCAAACGGCGCGGCCGCTTCCCGCCCCCGGAAACGCTGTCTATTCCCCGCCTTCCTGCTCCAGTCGCAAGTACTGATTGTAGGCGTTCGCCCGGTTGGCTTCGTTGAAGGCCGGCATGGCGCGGTATTTCGACCAGTCGGTAGCGGCATAGGCTTCATCGAAGGGAACCAGGCTGCGCGCGGCCTTGCCCATCTGGCTGCGCAGATAGAGCAGATAGTCACGGGTGAAGATGAGGTCGGTGCGCGGGGTGCGTGAGGCGGCACCATGGCCCGGCACCAATACTTTGGGCTTGAGCGCGATCATCTTGTCGAGCGCGGCAATCCAGGCGCGGCTGTCGGCATCGCCGACGAAAGGCACCCGGCCGCGGAACACCAGGTCGCCGGCGTACAGCACGCTGTCTTCCTTCACCAGCATCGCCAAATCCTCGCTGGTATGCGCCGGGCCGACGTGGCGCAGGGCGAAATGGAGCCCACCCATTTCGAAATCGGTGTCGTCATCCAGAAACTGATCGGCTTCGAGTAAGCGCGTGGTGTCGTCCACCCAGGGGAAGAGCGCTTCCTTGCGCTGGGCCAGGCGTTCGGCCGCGCCTTCGCCGCGGGTGGCGCCCTCGGCGGCGCGATGCGCCCAGATTTCGGCGCCCAGCGCCTTGAATACCTGCAGGCCGTAGAAGTGGTCGGCGTGGTAATGGCTGACGATCACCCGCCTGATCGGCTGCCGGGTGACCCTGCGAATCAGGCTGACGAGTTTTTCAGCCAGCGGCGGTGAGGCCAGCGCATCGAAAACCACCACGCCGTCGCGCGTGACGACAAAACCGGCGTTGGACATGAAGCCCTGATTTTCACTCGATGCCGCGCCTGACTGTCCCTGCACGTAATAGCTATGGGCGCCCACCTGCATGGCCTGCATCGGCACACTGACGTCCGTGATGCCGGCCCAGGCGGCAGGCAGGCCGGCAAAGCAGAACAGGGCAAACAGGAAACCTTGCATGGCAGCCATTCACGAATGCGGTGACAGGCATTATAAGCAGCATGGGGTTTCTGCCTGGCGCATGCTGAAGGCGCCTGTGCCTCAGGGCATAAACGTCGGCGGGTGAGGCTGTGATATCTTCAAAGCTGCAAGAAGGAGTGTCATCCGTGTTCAAAAAACAGTGGCCGGCGTTTGTGCTGGCGTTCGTATTGCCGCTGCTGGCCGTGTTCTGGTGGTGGGGCGGGTTCAACGCGGTGAGCGTGAGCGAAACCGAGGCGGGGCCTTACCGCTATGCCTACCTCGATTACGAGGGGCCGATCAGCGATATGCGTAAATCGCAGCGCGCGGTGCTGGATAAGTTCAGCGTCGCCAAGGTGGCGGCAGGCGACACGATCAACGTGATTCTGACCGATCCGCGGGCCGCCAACGGCAAGGTGCGCGCACATCTGGGCTATATCCTGGCTGAGGCAGCCGCGCTTCCGGCGGGATTGAAGGAAGGCCGCATCGAGCGCCGCCCGGTCTATGCGGCGACGGTGCAGGCGGCGGTGCTGCTGGCGCCGTCCAAGGCCTACCAGGCGCTATCCGACAGGTTGGCGTCACAGGGGAAAACGATCACGATGCCGACGGTCGAACTGACTCGCCCGGCGGGTCAGGCCAACCGGATTGGCACCTTCACCTTGGAGATGAACCGCTGATGGCTTTTTTCTCCGTTCTCGCCGCCGTCGCCCTCGAGCACCGGCGCCCGCTGCGGCAGCCGCTGCCGCACTATCAGCAGTACGCGCGCTTCACGCAATGGCTGGAGCACAAGTTCAATGCGAGTGAATTCAGTCACGGCGCAATTGCCTGGGCGCTGGCGGTGCTGCCGGTGCTGGCCGGGGTGGGACTCATTTATGGGCTGCTTGAGTATCGCAGCCCGTTTCTGGGCTGGGTGTGGAATGTGGCGGTGCTGTATTTCACCCTGGGGTTCAAATATTTCAGCGATGACGCTGAGCGCATTGCCGGTCTGCTGCGCGCGGGCGAACTCGACGCGGCGCGCGCGCAACTCATCGCCTGGCGTGGCGGCGATGCCAGCCAGTTCAGCGCCGACGAACTGGCGCGCGTCACCATCGAACAGGTGATGGCGGCAAGCCACCGCCAGATGTTCGGGGTGCTGTTCTGGTTTGTGCTGCTGGCGCCGCTGGGGCCGGTCGGTGCGGTATTGTTCCGCACCTCATCGATCCTGGCGCGGCGCTGGGTCGTATCGAGGGGACACTTCGGCGAATTTTCGCAGCGTGCCTTTCACGCCATCAACTGGCTGCCCGCGCGGCTGACCGCGCTGACTTACGCGATCGCCGGCAATTTCGAGGATGCCACTTTTTGCTGGCGTTCCCAGGCCGGTGGCTGGCCGGAACGGGAGGAGGGTGTGGTGCTGGCGGCTGGTGCGGGCGCGATGGGGGTTCGGCTGGGACAGCCCATCAACGTCAGTGGCGAATCCGTATGGCGCCCCGAACTCGGCATCGGCCAGACCGCCCCTGATGCCGACAGTATCGACAGCGCCGTCAGCATGATCTGGCGCGGGCTGGTGATCTGGCTGGTGGCAGGCTTGCTGATTGTGATCGCCGGCTGGATAGCCTAGCCAGTGGTCTGCTTTCGAAATACTTGAACATGAAACGGCGTCTTTCTTCGCCTGGCGGCGTTGCTCGTCGTTGCCATAGTCCGGGCTATGTCGCCTCCTCGCGCCTCTTGTGCCCAAGCCGTCAGGCTGTCGGGTATGCCATGCAAAAAAATCCATCCGTTTCATTTTGTCCAACCATTTCGAAAGCAGACCACTAGCCATGCTGAATGCGTTGTGGGTCGGCTTCTTTCTGATCGCCTGTCTGATCGCCTTGTTCAAACTGCTGGTGCTGGGCGACAGCGGAGTGTTTGCCGCGCTGGTCAAGGCCTTGTTCGACAGCAGCAAGTCGGCATTCGAGATTGCCCTGGGACTGACCGGCGTGATGACGCTGTGGCTGGGGGTGATGAAGGTCGGCGAGCGCGCCGGCATGCTCGACCTGCTGACGCGCGGCCTGGCGCCGCTGTTCAGGCGGCTGTTTCCCGAAGTGCCCGCCAATCATCCGGCGCTCGGCGCGATGACGATGAACATGGGCGCCAACATGCTGGGACTGGACAACGCGGCGACCCCGCTCGGCATCAAGGCGATGCAGGAGCTGCAAAAACTCAACCCGAATCCCGATACCGCCAGCGATGCGCAGGTGCTGTTTCTGGTCATCAACACCGCGTCGGTGACCCTGCTGCCGGTGACCATCTTCACCTTCCGCGCGCAGCTGGGCGCGGCCGACCCCACCGACGTGTTCGTGCCGCTCCTCATCACCACCTACATCGGCACCCTGTGCGGCCTGCTGGTCACCGGTCTGTTCCAGCGCCTGCATTTGTGGAACCGCGTCACCCTGGCGTATCTGGGCGGCGCGACCGCGCTGATCGGCGGGCTGGTGGCGTACTTCAGCAGTCTCGATGCGGCCGAGATGACGCGGCAGTCGGCCATCCTCAGCAACGTGCTGCTGTTCGGCCTCATCGTCACCTTCCTGCTGATGGCGGTGTGGCGCCGGGTCAACGCCTACGAGGCCTTTATCGAGGGCGCAAAGGAAGGCTTTCACACCGCGGTCACAATCATTCCGTATCTTGTCGCGATGCTGGTGGCGATTGGCGTGTTTCGCGCCAGCGGCGCGCTCGATCTGCTGATGGGCGGGATGCGCAGCGCGGTCCTGGCACTCGGATTCGACGCGCGCTGGGTCGACGCGCTGCCGACTGCCCTGATGAAACCGTTTTCCGGCAGCGGTGCGCGCGCCATGATGATCGACACCATGCAGACCCACGGCGCCGATTCATTCGCCGGCCGCCTGGCCTCCATCGTGCAGGGCAGCACCGAAACGACGTTTTATGTGCTGGCGGTGTATTTTGGCGCGGTCGGCGTCAAGCGCGTGCGCCACGCCGTGACCTGCGGGCTGATCGCCGATGTGGCCGGTATTCTCGCCGCCATCGGCATGGCCTATCTCTTTTTCGGCAAGGTCGCATGAACAACACTGCAATGAAGACCTACGACACCCTCGCCGCTGTCGATCTCGGCTCCAACTCCTTCCGCCTGGAGGTGGCGCGGGTGGCGGGCGACCAGTTGTATCCGCTCGATTCGCTGAAGGAAACGGTGCGCCTGGCCGGCGGACTGCGCAGCGACAAAATGCTCGACGAAGTCACCCAGGCGCGCGCGCTGGACTGTCTGCAGCGTTTCGGCGAGCGCCTGCGCGGCCTGTCGCCGGAAGCGATCCGCTGCGTGGGCACCTCGGCGCTGCGCATCGCCAAGAACGCCGACCAATTCATTTCCAGGGCCGAGATCGCGCTCGGCCATCCGATCGAAATCGTCGCCGGCCGCGAGGAAGCGCGGCTGATTTATCTGGGGGTGGCCCATTCGCTGCCAGCCTCGCCCGATCGCCGGCTGGTGGTGGACATCGGCGGCGGCTCGACCGAATTCATCATCGGCCATGGGCTGAAGCCGCACGAACGCGAAAGCCTGCACATGGGCTGCGTCAATTTTTCGCAGCGCTTTTTTGCCGACGGCATCCTCGACAAGAGCGCATTCAAGGCCGCCGAGACGGCCGCGCGCGTCGAAGTCGAGCGGATCACGCGCGAATTTGCCCACGGCAACTGGCAGGAGGCGGTCGGCTCGTCCGGCACGGCGCGCGCGCTGCGGGAAATCCTCGAACAGAACGGCTGGTCGGCAGGGGGAATCACCGCCGACGGCCTGGCGCAGTTGCGCGCGCACTTCATGCGGGCAGGGCACCTCGAGGCAGTTGAACTCGCCGGGGTCACGCGCGACCGCCGCCCGGTCATCGCAGGGGGCTTCGCCATCATGGCGGGCCTCTTCGCTGAACTCGGCATCGAACACATGAACGTGGCCGAAACCGCGATGCGCGAAGGCATCCTGTACGACCTGCTGGGGCGCTTCCACAAGCAGGACATGCGCGAGGCGACGGTGGACGAATTCATGCGCCGCTATCACATCGATACCCAGCAGGCCGCACGCGTCAAGCGGATGGCGTTGAAATTGCTGGCCACGACCGCTGTTGCCAGCGAGAACGACATCCAGTTTCTCGACTGGGCTGCGCGGCTTCATGAAATCGGTCTGTCCGTGTCGCACGGCGGCTATCATCGCCACTCCGGCTACATCCTGCAAAATGCCGACATGCCGGGGTTTTCGCGCTCCGACCAGACGCGTTTGGCGGTACTGACGCGCGCCCAGCGCGGCGCGCTGCTCAAGCTGCCCGAGTTTTCTTCGGACGTGGCCCTGCCTGACAACGACCGCCTCCTGGTATGGCTGCTGCGACAGGCGGTCATCCTGTGCCGCAGCCGTGCCGAACCGCGTCTCCCCGATCTGAAAGCGGAAATTTCAGGCAAGCGCTTTCGCCTGATCCTGCCGGAAGGCTGGCTGGAGCGTCGTCCGCTGACTCGCCGCGCGCTGGAAGAGGAGGCCGTGCACTGGCAGGCGGTCGGGATGAAATACGCGTTCAGCTAGGCACGAGCTGAAGCCATGACTGCTATTCAAAGAACGCCTGATCCCAGCATTTGCATCGTGTTGGCATGGCCTGCCTGCTACGTCATAATTTACTAACATGACAAGCGTATCCTTTTTTCATGACTGAAAAAACCCGAATCCTGGACTCGCTGAATGAGCAGGCCCTGCTGCTGCCGAGCCTGGTCAACCGTGCCCTCGCCGCGAACGACCGCGTCAAGTACCGGTTCACCCTGCTGCAGGCTGCCCAGGCCCATGCCGAGCGGCCGGATGCCGTGACGTCGAGCCTGCGTGCCGAGCGGCTGGCCGCAGGGGTGGCGGATGGCGATCTGGACCGGGTGGTCGGGGATTCCGAACGGGTGGTCAAGGGGCGTTACCGCATCCCGGATTCCACGCGCATCGTCAGGGATGTCCTGTCCGACGTGGCCGAGATGCTGGAGCCGCTTCGTGCCGCCGAGACCGCGGAAAACGCTGCGTTCGCGCAACGACTGCAAGCGCTTGCCATTCCGGATGCGAGCGGCGACGAACTGGCGGCCGACACGATCCAGGCCATCACCTCGGGAGACCGTGAGGGCAGCGACAGTCTGCATCTGCTGGTGATGGACATGCACCGGGCGCTGAATGCGCTGCAGGCGAGCCTGGCCAGCGAAACCATCAGCGGTTGCCGCACCTACGGCATCCGCGACGCCGACCGCGCGCTGATCGCCGCGTTCATGGAAGGCATCAACCGCACCGCGCCGCTCAAGTTCGACCACCCCGGACTGTCCGCCACGGCCACGCGGGTGGGCGACAAGCTGGTCCTGCAGAACGACATCGGCACCACCGATGCGCATGTGCTGGTGATCCATGTCACGGGCCGTACCGTGACCGTCACCTACACAGACGTCCACCTGCCGCGCCTGCTGTTTTTCCAGAGCCTGTTCGAAGGCTACGAGGTTCAGTGGCAGGACACGCGCTCGCGCAAGGACGCGGGGATGGCAGACGGCGTCTATCACCTTTGCGTCGGCAGCTACACGGCACGCAGCAACGCCCAGTTGCGCGACTATCTCGGCCACCTCGGCTCGCGGCTGGTGTTTCTGATCGACTGGAACCGCGCGCGCAAGCGCCTGCGTCTGTTCGTCCCGCGCAAGGCCGCCATCGGTCTGCTGAAGTGGGCGGCGGACGGCAACATCGGCCACATGGCCTGGCTCAAGGCCGGCGGCGAGCAGCTGATTTTCGACGCCATGAGCTTTGCCTACGGCGGACAGCTCAGGCCGGGCGACCGGCTGGACGAACTGCTGACGGAGTCCCGTGCGGTGCAGTTTCTGCGCTTCAACCTGAAGCAGGCGCTCGAAGGCCTGACGCAGGGCCGGCCGGCCTCGCTGGTGGCGG
This sequence comes from Thiobacillus sp., assembly GCA_049588075.1. Lineage (GTDB taxonomy): Bacteria > Pseudomonadota > Gammaproteobacteria > Burkholderiales > Thiobacillaceae > Thiobacillus. The sequence goes on along the minus strand of JBAVFD010000086.1, from coordinate 23,896 downwards.
ACGAAGTCCGCACCGAGCTCGCCTCCCAGGTGCGCTCCACCGAAGACGCCCTGCTGGATACCGCGCTCGAACACGCCGGGCTGATCGTCGAACTGGCGGACACGGTGCGCACTGCTCTGGAAGCGGCGCAGGCGGGGCGCCAGCACGAGGTGGCGGCGATGGCGGAGCGGGCCAAGGATTGGGAAACGGCAGCCGATCGCGAATTGAACAATGCCCGCGGCACCCTGCTGGAGGGCGACAATTTCATGCTGCAGTTGATGAGCGCGGCCGACGACATCGCCGACGACCTGGAAGAGGCGGCGTTCCACATCACGCTTTCACCCAATGCACACGCTGCCAGCCTTGCCGCACTCGGCAAGCTGGTCGATCCGGTCGCCAATGCCAGCCGCGAGCTGGTCAAGGCCCTGGCTGCGTCGCGGCATGCGCGACGGGGTGTGCCGCGCGAGGACATGGACGACTTTCTGCAGGCGGTGCATGCCATCCGCACCATGGAACATGCGAGCGACCTCGCCGAGCGCGAAGTCAAGCGCACCCTGGCAGGCGATCCCCGGCCGTTCGCCGAAGTGTTCGGCATCGTCGAGGCGGCACGCAATCTGGAAGAGGCTGCCGACGGCCTGATGCACGTCGCGCTGCTGCTGCGCGACCACGTGATGGGCAAGGTGATTCATGCCTAAGGGAAAGAGCAAGTCCGCTATGCAGCTTCCCGTGTTCGACCTGAATGGCCGCGACGGCGTGCCGGACGCGCGGCTCGCCGGCTTCAAGGCGCACAACCTGATCCGCATGGCTGCCATGGGTCTGCCGGTGCCGCAGGGATTTGTCATGGGCACCGACTGGTGCAGCGCCGTCCGCAGCGGAGACGGTATGAAGGCGCACCTGTCAGGTGCGCTGCAATCCGGCATTCGCGATCTGGAGCGCAGCAGCGGCCTGGGGTTCGGCAGCGCGCGCCGTCCCCTGCTGGTGTCGGTGCGCTCGGGTGCGCCGGTTTCCATGCCCGGCATGATGGACACCGTGCTCAACGTCGGGCTCAACGACGTTTCGCTGGCGGGGCTGTTGCGGCTCACCGGCGACCACCGGCTGGTATGGGATTCGTATCGCCGCCTGATCCAGGCCTTTGCCGAGATCGTTGCCGGCGTGCCGGCCGCGCCGTTCGAAGCGGCGCTGGATGCCACCCTGCGCCGCACCGGCGCCGACATTGCGAGGCAACTGGATTTCCGCGCCCTGCGCGATCTGGCGCGCAGCTACCTCGAGCTGTATCGCGAGCACACCGGTCAGGATTTCCCGCAGGATCCGTTCGATCAACTGGCTGCCGCCACCCATGCCGTGTTCGCATCGTGGATGTCGGACAAGGCGGTCGAGTACCGGCGCCTGAATGCGCTGGCGGACGATCTGGGCACCGCGGTGACCGTGCAGCGCATGGTGTTCGGCAATGCCGGCGGCAACTCGGGCGCCGGGGTCGGCTTCACCCGCGATCCGTCGAACGGGGAAAACCGGCTGTATATCGACTGGCTGCAGCAGGCCCAGGGCGAGGACATCGTTTCGGGACGGCGCCGGGTGACCGCCGAAAACGATGTGCCCAAGTGGCTCATGCAGAAGCTCGCGCAGGTCGGCGAATCCCTGGAGCACAATTTTCGTGACGCCCAGGAATTCGAGTTCACCGTCGAAAACGGCGAACTGTTCATGCTGCAGACCCGCACCGCGAAGCGCACCACGCTCGCATCGCTGCGGATCACGGTCGACCAGGTCGACAGCGGGCTCATCACCCCGGAAGAAGGGCTCGGCAGGCTGTCCGGCATCGACGTCGACGCCATCACCATCCGCCGCGTCAAGTCCGGCAAGCCGCCCCTGGGTCATGCCATCCCGGCCGGAACCGGTGTGGCCCAGGGCCCGGCCGCCTTCTCGGTCAAGGCCGCCCAGGCCTTTGCCAAGCGCGGCACGCCCGCCATCCTGGTGCGCAACGACGTCGCCACCAGCGACATCGCCGGCATCGCGGTCGTCAGCGGCGTGCTCACCGCCAGCGGCGGGCGCACCTCCCATGCCGCTGTCGTCGCGCGCCAAATGGGCAAGGTCTGTCTCGTCGGCTGCGCCGATCTGCGCATCGATGAAGGCGCCCAACAGGCCACGCTGGGGCAAACCCGCATCGCCGAGGGTGATCTTCTCTGTCTCGACGGCGATGCCGGCACCATTTACGCCGATTCGCCGAAAATCGCCAGCGAACGTCCCAAGGCGCTGATTGCCCGTGTCAGGGAATGGCGCGCGCAAACGCTCGCCAGCCAGTAAGCCTGCCGGATGCCTGAAGCGGGGTGGCCGTGAGGCATCGCGCGGGCATTAACGGTCGATAAAATAAAATATCTTTGTCTACAATGTAATTAATGGAATGGTTTGATGAGGGTGGCATGGCCGCATCTAATTACATCGAGTTGCAGGCGGAACATCGCAACATCATCCAGGCGCTCGTCGACGAAACCCATCGGCCCGTGGATGACGTCAGCCGGATCTACGCCGAGACATTCGAAAGACTGAGTTCGGATGCACGAATCAAGGACTACCTGATTTTGCTTACTGCCAAAAGCGTGCGGGACAAACTGCGCCATTGAGCATGGGTGTGTAGTTTCCGCTGGTCAGCCGCCTCGTTCAGCCCGATCGTCCGTGTTCTGCCGTAGCGACAGCGCGTGCGGATCGGTTCTGCGACACGGATCGAGTCTGAAATTGATGGTTTTTCAAGGACTGACTTTCCCTATGCGCATGGCAACATCAACGGAAGACGCTTTCGCAACTCAGGTCTAGAATTAGAGACAGAGTTGTCCTGAAAGAGGCTGTCATGACCACCACGCTTACCATCGATGGCAACGAAGCCGTTGCCCGCATGGCCTACCTCGGCAACGAGGTGATTGCGATTTATCCCATCACGCCGTCGTCCAACATGGGCGAGTGGGCGGACGAGTGGGCGTCGCAGGGGCGGCCCAACCTGTGGGGCGCGGTGCCGAAAATCATCGAGATGCAATCGGAAGGCGGCGCGGCCGGCGCACTACACGGCGCGCTCACTTCCGGCGCGCTGGCCACCAGCTTCACCGCCAGCCAGGGCCTGCTGCTGTTCATTCCCAACCTGTACAAGCTCGCCGGCGAGCTGACGCCCTTCGTGCTGCACGTGGCGGCGCGCGCGGTGGCCACCCATGCGCTGTCGATCTTTGGCGACCAGTCCGATGTCATGGCCTGCCGTGCCACCGGCTGTGCCATGCTCGCGTCCAATTCGCCGCAGGAGGCGCAGGATTTCGCGGTGATCGCCCAGGCGGCGACGCTGGCGGGGCGCATCCCGGTGATCCATTTCTTCGACGGCTTCCGCACTTCCCATGAAGTAGCGAAGATCGTTGCGGTCGAGGCCGACAGCGTGCGCGCCATGCTCGACGCCGATCTCATCGCATCGCACCGCGCACGCGCACTGTCGCCCGAGCATCCGGTGCTGCGCGGCACCTCGCAGAATCCCGACGTGTTCTTCCAGTCGCGCGAGCGCGCCAATCTGTTCTACGACGCGTTTCCGCACATCGTACAGAGCGCGATGGACCGTTTCGGTGAGCTCACTGGCCGCCATTACACGCTGTTCGACTATGTCGGTGCGGCGGATGCCGAACGGGTGATCGTGCTGATGGGCTCCGGCGCCGAGACCGTGCACGAGACGGTCGAGCACCTGCTGGCGCGTGGCGAAAAGGTGGGGGTGCTGAAGGTGCGGCTGTTCCGGCCGCTTTCGCCGGACGCGCTGCTCGCTGCGCTGCCCCCCACGGCACAATCCATCGCCGTGCTCGACCGCTGCAAGGAACCCGGCGCCGACGGCGAGCCGCTCTACAAGGACGTGGTGACGGCGCTGGCGCAGGCTGCGGCAGACGGCGTGCGCACGATGCCGCGCGTCATCGGCGGCCGCTACGGACTGGCGAGCAAGGAGTTCACCCCCGGCATGGTGAAGGCGGTGTTCGATGCGCTGCTCGCTCACCCTCTCCCCAACCCCTCTCCCTTGAGGGGAGAGGGTGGCCTGCAGGGCCGGGAGAGGGTGAGACGCCAGTTCACCATCGGCATCCACGACGACCTCACCCACCTGTCGCTGCCGTGGGACGAAACTTTCCGCAGCGACGCGTCGCGGCAGCTGCAGCATGCGGTGTTCTGGGGGCTGGGCGCCGACGGCACGGTGTCGGCCAACAAGAACTCGATCAAGATCCTCGGCGAGGCCACCGATCTGCAGGCGCAGGGCTATTTCGTCTACGACTCGAAGAAGTCCGGCGCGGTCACGGTGTCGCATCTGCGCTTCGGCCCGGCGCCGATCCGTTCCACCTATCTGGTGGAGGCGGGCATGGCCGGCTTCGTTGCCTGTCACCAGCCGGTGTTCGTCGAGCGCTACGATCTGCTGGCGCATGCCGCGCCGGACGGCGTCTTCCTGCTCAACACCCCGGCGCCGCCGGAACAGGTGTGGGACACGCTGCCAGACAACATGCGTTCGCAGATCCGCGACAAGCGCCTGCAGCTGTGGGTGATCGACGCCTATGCCGTGGCTGCCGAGGCGGGCATGGGGCGGCGCATCAACACCATCATGCAGACCTGCTTCTTCGCCATCTCCGGCATCCTGCCGAAGGACGAAGCAATCGCCGCGATCAAACACGCGGTCGACAAGACCTACGGCCGGAAGAGCAGGCGCCTGGTGGAACTGAATTACAAGGCAATCGACACGACGCTGGCGGAACTGCATCAGGTCGCCATTCCGGCAGAGGGATCCAGCGGCAAACTACCTGAACCCGCGCCTGCTGTGGCGATGGTCGTGCCCGACTTCGTGCGCGACCTCACCCTGCCGGTCTACCAGGGCCACGGCGACCGCCTGCCGGTGTCGCTGCTGCCCGTTGACGGTACCTATCCGCTCGGCACCGCGCAGTACGAGAAGCGCAACATTGCGCTGGAAATCCCGGTGTGGGAGGCCGACCTCTGCACCCAGTGCGGCAAGTGCGTGTTCGTCTGCCCGCATACCGCGATCCGTGCGCGCGCCTTCAGCGCCGAAGCCGCCGCCATCGCGCCGCCGACCTTCAAGCACGTGCCGGCGAAGAGCAAGGAGTTTCCCGCCGGCACCCACATCAGCTACCAGGTGGCGCCGGAGGATTGCACCGGCTGCGGCGACTGCGTCGAGGCCTGCCCGATCCACGACAAATCCAACGTCAGCCGGCGCGCGGTGAACATGGCGCCGGTCGCGCCGCTGCGCGACCAGGAGCGCGACAACTTCGCCTTCTTCCTGCGCCTGCCCGAGTTCGACCGCAGCGTCATCAAGCACGGCACCATCCCCGGATCGATGCTGCTCGATCCGCTGTTCGAGTTTTCCGGCGCCTGTGCCGGCTGCGGCGAGACGCCCTACATCCGGCTGGCGACGCAACTGTTCGGCGACCGCATGCTGGTCGCCAACGCCACCGGCTGTTCCTCCATCTACGGCGGCAACCTGCCGAGCACGCCTTACACCGTCAACGGCGCCGGGCGCGGACCGGCGTGGAGCAATTCGCTGTTCGAGGACAACGCCGAATTCGGCCTCGGCATGCGGCTGGCGGCCGACCAGTTGATGGCGTATGCGCAGCAGCTGGTGAAGGAACTGGCTACGGAGATCGGCGGCGATCTGGCCGAGGCGCTGCTCAGTGCCGACCAGCGCGAGGAAGTGGGCATCGTCGAACAGCGCGGCCGCGTCGCGCTGCTGCTGGACAAGCTGGCGGCATCCAGCCACCCGCGCGCGAAGGAACTCGCCAGCGTCGCCGAATGGCTGATCCGCCGTTCGGTGTGGATCATCGGCGGCGACGGCTGGGCCTACGACATCGGCTACGGCGGCCTCGACCACGTGCTGGCGCTGCCCTACGACGTCAACGTCCTGGTGCTCGACACCGAGGTATATTCCAACACCGGCGGGCAAACTTCAAAGGCGACGCCGATCGGCGCGGTCGCCAAGTTCTCCGCCGGCGGCAAGGCCACCGCGAAGAAGGACCTCGCCAAGATCGCCAGCGACTACGGCCATGTGTATGTGGCGACCGCGGCCTACGGCGCCAAGGACGTGCAGACCCTGCGCGTGTTCCACGAGGCCGAGTCGTATGCCGGCCCCTCGCTGATCGTCGCCTACAGCCCGTGCATCGCCCACGGCTACGACATGCTCTACAACCAGCGCCAGCAGGAACTCGCGGTGAAGAGCGGGCACTGGCCGCTGTTCCGCTTCGATCCACGGCTGGCGGAGGCGGGCGGCAATCCGTTCAAGCTCGATTCCGCCGCGCCCAGCCAGCCGGTCAAGGCCTTCATGGAATCGGAAACCCGCTTCGCCATGTTGCAGCGCAGCCATCCCGAAGCCGCGCAACGCTTCCTGCAACAGGCGCAGCAGGACGCCGAGCGGCGCTTCAGGATGTATCAGGACATGGCGCTGCGCCAAGACCGCCCGCAGGGCGAGCACCCTGAAGGGCATAAAGGTCTGGCGGCGTACCCCTCGCGGGTGCAAGTCCATGCCGACGAACCCAAACCGGGAGTCTGACATGATCGACCTCTCCACCGACTACCTCGGCCTCAAGCTGAAAAACCCGCTGGTGCCCTCGGCCTCGCCGCTGTCGCGCGACCTCGACACCGCATTGCGACTGGAAGACGCCGGCGCCGCCGCGATGGTGATGTATTCCCTGTTCGAGGAAGAACTGCAGGCGGAAGACGCGATGATGGACCGCTTCCTGCTGCATGCCGGCATCGGGCACGGCGAGGCGGATGGCTTTCTGCCCGATGGCGCTGATTTCCAGGGTGGCTTGGAACGCTATCTCGAACACCTGCAGCGCTTGAAGTTGCGGCTGGAGATTCCGGTGGTGGCAAGCCTCAACGGCGTCTCCCAGTCCGGCTGGGTGGAGCTCGGCCGCGCGCTGCAGGAAGCCGGTGCCGATGCCCTCGAGCTCAACGTCTATCACGTCGCGGCGGATATGCTGGAGCCCGGCGAGGCGGTGGAGGCGCGTTATCTCAGCCTGCTCCGCGAGCTGCGCAGCGCGGTGAGCCTGCCCATCGTCATGAAGCTGTCGCCGTTCTTTTCCTCGCTGCCGCATTTCGTCAAGCAGCTGGAACTGGCCGGCGCACAGGGCGTCTCTCTGTTCAACCGCTTCTACCAGCCGGACATCGATCTGGACACGCTGTGCGTGGTGGACCGGCTGCACCTGTCGCATCACGACGAAGCGCTGTTGCGAATAAGGTGGCTATCCATCCTGCACGGTCGCACTCATCTGACCCTCGCCGCCACCGGCGGCGTCCACAGCCATGAAGAGGCCCTGAAGCTGCTGCTGGTTGGCGCCGACGTCGTCCATCTGGCGTCCTGCCTGCTGCAGCACGGGCCGGCCAGGCTCACGCAGATTCTGCACGACATGGAACACTGGATCAGCGAGCATGAATACGTGTCGGTCGCTCAATTGAAGGGCAGCATGAGCCAGAAGAATCTGATTGATCCTGCCGCCATGGCGCGCTCCAGTTATCTGCGCGTGCTGGACAGCTTTACGCCGCGGCCGGGCGTGTGGTCCTGAGTCTGCCCGGCTACAGGGTCACAAGCCCAATTCCGCATCGGTCGCGCTGTGTTCATACTTGTTTTTCGGCGGCCATGGGCGGACCCGCCAGTCGGGTTCGAAGGCAATGGACGATTTGCTCCGACCCGGAAGCAGGGCGCCGTTGCCCGCTCCTTTTGAATAGTCGTAATAGAGCTTGATGATCTCTTCGCGGCTCGCCTGCTGCGCAGCCGGATGCGCGACGCAGGCGTCGATCCACTGGCGCACGCGCGCGTAGCGGGCATCACCGGGCAGCTCGAAGTCTTCGTAGTATTCCAGAAACCAGAACCGCTCGAAGAAGGGCGTGAACACCGTCTCCGCCCATCCGAATTCCTCGAACAGAAACGGGCCGGCAGGCGCATGCTCCAGCAGAAAATCGTTCAGCTGGGCATACTGCTTCAGCATGCCTTCCCTCAGAGCCTCGCGGCGCCCGGCATCCTGGTTCATCAGCCACGTGTAGCCCTGACTGAAAAACTCGCCGTCCATCCGCGTCAGCATGTTCTCCACCGCGCGCCGGTAGGGATCGCGCTGGGCGACCGGCCGCTCCGGGTAGATGTCCTCGAGGTACTGCAGGATGACCAGGCTTTCCTTGATGATGTGGCCATCTGCGGTCTCCAGGATAGGCAGCGCCGTGGTGCCGCGGGTCTTGTGCAGCAGCCAGTCAGGCCGTGGCCGGGTGATGTCGACCACCTGAAAATCGATTTCGTTTCGCTTGCCCTTCAGCGTCAGCAGGATTTCCAGTCGCTGGCAGAAAGGACAGACGGGGATGTGATAAAGGGTCGGATGCGTCATGGGCGTGGCGGGGTGAGCGTGCTTCGGATGATGAAACCGGACGATAGCGCAAACCGGTGGCCTCTTGCCCGTTCCCGGCCATCAATATCGTGCCGGACGCTGTTTACGCGTCTTTCGTGAAAAGATCGACCCGGATGGGCATGTGGAACGTCACTCCGTCGGGCGACAGGTGCTGGTTGAATTTCGTACGCACAGTGTCGATCAGTTCGGGCGACAGCTTGTGATCGGTATGCGTCACCTTGAGGATGCGGTCTTCGTACTGGCTGAAATCCGCGAAGTGCATCGGCTGCAGAAAGAACGTCTGCTTCAGCAGCGACAGCTTCTGCGTGGAGACGGCTTTCAGCTCTGCGGCAAACGCGGCATCGCGCACGGCTTTCTCGTCGTGGAACAGCCGCAGGATGTCGTTGAAGTTGCCTGCATAAACGGGCTCCGAGATATACGCCAGGCCGCCCGGTTTCAGCACCCTGCGAATCTCCGACAGCGCGTCGTCCATCAGCCCGGTCGGCACATGATGCAGGGACTTGAACATCATCACGACATTGAAGCTCCCGTCCGCAGCCGGGATGGCTTCAGCACCGCCAAACTCGAACCGGACATTCCCGGGTGCATCTGACGCCTGGTTGTGGGCGAGCTGGATCGTGTCGACTTCCAGCGCCAGCACCGAAGCCGCCGTCTGGGCAACCAGGCGGGTCTTGTCCGCCTTGCCGCAGCCGAGCTCGAGTACGCTCGCACCCGGCAGGGACAGCAGTTCGTTGATGATGTCCTTCTCGTCGGCAACGCGGCTGACATCCGGGTCGGCGATACGCATTTCGCTGGGTTTCATGTCAAGGTTTCAATTGCAGTGGGGGAGGGAAAGAGGCTGCTATTCGGACGGCTTGCGGCAGAGCGGCCCGTCGATCGGGTTCTCGACGCTTTGCGCAATGGCGGTAACAATCTCGTGGATTTCGCCGGACGTGAAATGCTCGAACAGGCGGCGCGCAATAGCAGGGGGAATGCGGACGGCGCGGGTCGTGCCGTCCGCCAGCGTCACCGTGGTGCCGGCAACGTGGTGGCTGACCAGTTCCTCGTCCGATTCGGCGAGCAGCATCTGTTCGTCCATGATCGAATCGTACTCGGCCTCGAAGGCGTTCTGCAGTTCATCGGTCAGGCCGTCCGGCAGTTCGACCACGAAGCCGGCGATCTCGTCCTGCCGGACCGTGCTGGCGATGCCGTGCGCTGACGCGAAAGCCACGAAGCGGTCGCGCAGCGCCGCGTCGAAGAACATGTATTCGAAACCCATCCTGTCGTCCTCTCCGCCTCGTTGCGAGGCCAGCAACGAGGATAAACGCCTGCGCCACGGCGTGGCAAGCGCAGATGTTCCGGGGCCTCATGTGTCGCGCTCAACGGTGCGGGCGGCGCAAACCCTCCCGCCGCGAATCGCGTGTCAGTCCCCGTTCTTGCGGGCGTTGGCTAAGGCGTCTTCGCAGGATCGATGGTCCAGCCGGGATGCTGGAAATATTCGCCATAGTTGCGCAAGGACTGCAGCACCCCTAAAGCCCCGGCCCGCTGCACCTGCACTTTCGGCGACGTCCGCATCAATTCCGTGCTGTGCAACAGGTCGGCGAGCACGATGGAATGAAAGGCCGCGTCGGCTTCCTTGCTGAGCCTGCAGTTCTTCACGATGGTGCTGGTTTCCTTGCCCACGGTCGCAGCCAGCCGCTGATAATCCTGGGCACCGAGGCGTTCCCGTTCGATGGCCTCGCGGTTGGCGAGCATCGCTTGCCGGATGGTGTCCATGCCCCGTCGCAACACTTCGTCAGTCGTCCATTTCTGGCCCTGCTTCAATGCGGGCGCGGCGCCATGCACCCCTTCCGTGTGGGTGTGCTCGTCCGCGTAAACCGGGGTCGCAAGGGTGATCAGTCCCGTTGCGACGCATACCCCCAGACCTGCCAACCGTAATATCGCGAGCATCATTTCTCCTTTGCGTCAGACTCGATTGCCAACAGGCGACAGCATTGCGCGCAATGCTTAATGATTCCTTAAGTGAGGGGGGCGTGGCGCGAAAACCGTATCCGGGGCCATGTCCTGAAAGCGTGTGCAGGCTGTCCCCGTGACCGCTATGCGCCTGCGCGTCGTGCCGTCATCAAAAACACCGGGTAGTCGCGCGTCCCGCTCTCGTGTTCCTTGGCAATGCTGAACACGGTCTGGAACTGCACGTCGGCGAACCCCGCCTGTGCCGCGCGCCGGCCCAGGTCGGCCCGGTCGAAGCCATGATGCACGTCGACCTCCGGGCCGTGAAAGGAGCCATCCTCCTGGTCGAGGTCGGCGATGCACAGAGTGCCGCCGGGCTGCAGCAGGTCGTGGAAGATGCGCAGGATGTGGCCGGTGTCGGGCACGTGGTGCAGCGTCATCGACGTATAGATCAGGTCGAAGCGCTGCGTCGGCGGCGGGTCGCAGAGCAGGTCCAGCTTCAGCGGCGTCATGTGGGTCACGCCCTGCGCCGCGATCTTCTCGCTCACCACCTCGAGCATCCCGCTCGAACTGTCCGCCAGCAGGATCGCACCGAGCTCGTCCTGGAGCGGAAACGAAAGCAGGCCGGTGCCGCAGCCGTAATCGAGCGCGCTCATCCGTCGATGCAGGGGCACGGCCTTCCGGATGGTCTGCGCGATCTTCAGCCCGCGCTCCCGGAATACCGGGTTGTCGTCCCATTGGCGGGCTTTGCTGTCGAAGTGGGCGGCGTCGAGCTGGGTGGGTTGCGTATGGGTCATGGCGATATGAAGGAATGCGTCCCGAGAGTTTGGATGGACTGCGTTTGATTTGGGCCACACGCAGTCGGCAGACGGCGTCATTATCCTGGGTTCTACGTTTCAAGATAAACGGCCTGCCTTTGATTGGTTTTCGGCCAATAATGAGCTGATGCGCGAACAACTGCCAACCGACTCCCGACCTCCAGCCCTCTCGGCCGGGGTGATCGTCGCCCGCCAGGCCGGCGGCGGCTGGCGTCTGCTGGTGCTGCGTGCCTACCGCAACTGGGACTTTCCCAAGGGCATGCTGGAACCGGGCGAAGCGCCCCTCGATGCGGCCATCCGCGAGACGGCGGAGGAGGCCGCGATCAGCGATCTCGACTTCCGCTGGGGCGAGGGCTATTGCGAGACCGTCCCCTATCGCAACGGCAGCAAGGTGGCGCGCTACTACCTGGCGGAAACCACGCAAAGCTTCGTCACCCTGCCGGTATCGCCGGAGCTGGGGCGCCCCGAGCACGACGAGTGGCGCTGGGTGGATTTCGACGAGGCCGGGCGCCTGCTGCCGCCGCGGCTGCAGCCCATTCTGGCCTGGGCGAGAAAGCAGCTCGAGGCATGAATGCGGCCTGGCCAGGGAAGATACCTGGGGCTATTCAGCGCGGCAACCAGCACGACCCGCGACGAACGGGCCTATTTCCGCTCGGGAAGCATGCGCGTCAGGGTGTTGTCACGCACGATGTAGTGGTGATACAAGGCGGCCACGGTATGCAGGCCGATGAGGAAATAGCCTGTCGTACCCACGACTTCATGCAGTTCCTCGAGCTGCTTTGCGAGGCCCTTGTTTTCGCCGATCAGCGCGGGCAGTTCCAGGCCGAAGAACGGGATCGGTTTTCCGGTGGCGCTGAGAATCAGCCAACCGGTCAACGGCATGCCGATCATCAGCGCATACAGCGCCAGATGCAACAGCTTGGCTGACAGTTGTTGCAGGCTCGGCGGTTCCGGCTGGATGGCGGGCGCGGGGCCCGACAGGCGCGCTGCCAGCCGCAGCCAGACCAGCGCGAACACCAGCAAGCCGAGCATGAAATGCCAGGTCTTCATCGCCTCACGCGGATCGCTGCCCTTTTCGAACAGGTCACGCAATTCCATGCTTCCGTATACGGCGACGAATAGCAGCACCATCAACCAGTGGATACCGATCGAAAGCGAGCCGTAGCGGCTTGCCGAGTTATTCCAGTTCATCGTTCATCTCCCTTCAAAGTCAGGTTGCGCATTGTGACCATGCCGGCCGGGATGCCGTTGGCGCATCGCCGAACCTGCAAAAACGGCCGCCATACAAATGTAATCTGAGCCCATTCATTAACAACATCCTTCAGCCTAGGCTATTTTCCAGCCAGGATTTTATCCAGTGCGGTCCCGTTCAAAACACGTCAGGCGTACCTCCACGCTGAGCGACAGCGCCGTCAACGCCGCGGCCTGCGCACGGCCTTCGGCACTGGCGCGGTAGAGATGCGGCGTCATCGTCAGCAGGTCGGCAATCTGCCCGGCACTGGTCAGCGCGATGGCGAAGCGCAGTGTTTCCGTCGGCAGGCGGCTGAAGCCTGCGGGTGTGGTCATCTCGGCCGTGCGTTCCGGCTTCAGGCTGGGGTAGATGATTTCGCGCAGTTCGCGCAGATGGTCGGGCCCGGCATCGACCTGCAGCAGCCGGCCGCCCGGCTTCAGCACCCGCGCAAACTCGGGATACACCGGGAAGCCGAACAGGCACAGCACGCGATCCAGCGTGCCCGACAGCGCCGGCAGCTTGGCGTTGCTGCCCACCACCCAGCTGGGCCGCCTGTCCTGTTTCGCGGCCGACAACACCGCCCATTTGGAAATATCCAGCCCCAGCAGTGCCAGGGTTTGTTCGTCCGGCACCGCGGCGGCCAGCTGGCGCAGGTAGTAACCCTCGCCGCAGCCGGCATCGAGGCAACTGAAGGTTGCGTCGGTGGGCAGATCGGCCAGCACGGATCGGCTGACCGCAGCGGCAATCGGCTGGTAAAAGCCGGCCGTCAAAAAACGCCGCCGCGCCGCGATCATCTCCTTGCTGTCGCCCGGATCGCGCGAGCGCTTGTGTTGCACCGGCAACAGATTGGTGTAGCCCTGGCTGGCGATGTCGAAGCTGTGGCCCGAAGCGCAGCGCCAGGCGGAACCGTGGCAATGCAAAGGGGTGCCGTCCAGCGAGCAGGCGAGCGCCTGGAAGGGGGTGATGCTCATTGCGATTGTTCGGACAGTGCGGCCTGCATCTGTTGCTCGGATACCGGGTAGGTCAGCACGGCATGGATGGGAAACAGCTCCAGCAGCTTGCCGATATGGGGTTCTTCACGGGGATGCATGAACACGATCATCTTCGCCTGCGGCGCAAAGCGTTGCAGGGTCCGGATCGTGACGTCCAGGTTCGAGACGTTTGCGCCGGCGTAGTTGTTGCCCCAGCCGTAGACGAATTCCCCGACGAAGAAATCGGGCGGCTGCTTTTGCAACGCCCGATGGAGATTGCGGGCACTGTCGAAGCGCTCCGCCACGATACCCAGCTTCTGGTACAGGGCGCTGAAATCGGGAGGGAAGGGGGATTCGATCAGGGAAAAAAGTGTTTGCATGCTAAGCCGTTTACATGGAGGCTCGTTAATTATTGTCCTGACAGCCTGAGGTGTGGGCTAAAGGGAGGGTGTGAAAGCGTGGTGCGAAAACCGTGGTCTGTTCCCTTATTGTCAATTTCAGCCTATGGGGAGGTCATCCTCGATGTCATCCGGCATTCCGACAATGTATGAGTTCTTGCCCGATATTTCCTCGAACTCTATGGCTACGCATCGGTTTAGAACGATGGCCTCACGCAGCTGCTCGTCGGTGCGGCAGAAATATATCTCGCGCTGACAGGCATGACAGAAACGGATGTCTGGTGCCTTGGTGATTGAGAGATCTCCCCATTTTTTGTCACACTCAATGGCGAATGTGCAGTTGCGAATATATGTTGTCACGACCACTCCATCTTAAATTTGGCCCGCAGGGCCGGTCAGCATAGACTTTCTAAATTGACCAACAAAAACCTAGAATGAGCATGGCACGAATCTACCGCAAACCCAAGCTTTGGAGAGGTCATGTAATTGGAGGTGCAGTGATCGGTGATGCGCCAGTGGTCTTTGAGCCGCAGAAACACCGAAATAAAGCCCAAGAGAATGCGCGAAAACGAAAATCCCAATACACACGTGCCGAGCAGGAGCTTGAAAGGATTCTAAATTCTCTGAACGGTGGTGTATTGCGCAGCCGCTTTTTTAGAGAATGGGCCTTCGCAGACCGGTGGATTCTTGACTTCTTCTTTCACGAAATACGATTGGGTATTGAGGTTGATGGCAGTATCCATGATTTGCCGAGTCAAGCGCTAAAAGACAGAGAAAAGGAACAAGCCTGTGACGAGTGGGATATCACTCTAATTCGAATCAAGAACGAGGAGGTCTTTGGTAATAGAGACGTTCTTGTCGAAAAGCTGCGCGATGGCTGGCGGACAGCGCAGCGCCGCTTCAAGCAGTCAGTCTATGCACGACTCACGTGATGATAGCAATGATGAGGGTCAGGTCTTGCAATGTAATGCGGGGCATCAAAGGGATCAGTTTAGATTCCATTTGCTGGGCGGTTATTTGTTAAGTTTGCGCAATGAGGGTCAGGTCTTGCAATGCAACATGGCATTGCCACGCCGTGATCAAGTTACTACGCTGTGTCCTTCTGAAAGCCGGACTTCGCGTTCTTTCGGCGCTTGCGACTGGCAGGAACCAATTCCGCATTTATATGGGGTCGGACACAATTATCAAAACAGGTCTTTAGGTCAGGCCGCAGCCCGCTCAGACCACGGAACAATTTTTTGCAGCGCCTTCCCGGCTTCGATTTCCGCTTTTTCCATGTCGTAATGCGATTGCAGGTTGAGCCAGGACTGCGCATCGGTTCCGAAGAAGCGTGCCAGCCGTAGCGCGGTATCGGCGGTAATGGCGCGCTTGCCGTGAACAATCTCGTTGATGCGGCGTGGCGATACGCCAATTTCAAGCGCGATCCGGTACTGGCTCACCCCCATCGGTTTGAGCCATTCTTCCAGCAGGATTTCGCCGGGGGTGACCAGTGCCAGTTTTTTCATCATCGTCGCCTTTTAGCACCTGTGGTTGGCTATGCCGCATCCTTTTCGAGATTAGATTTGGCGATTTTCCGACGCTTGGGGCTGGCAGGAATCAGTTCGATTTTGAGCGTACACCCCACTGCCTCGGCATAGCGCTTGAGCGAGGCCACCGAGGGCGCGTGTTTACCTGCGGATTCGAGGCGGCTGATTGCGCTTTTGGTGGTGCCCATGCGCGCAGCGACCCCTTCCTGGGTGAGGCCGGCGCGGGTGCGCGCGGCGAGCATTTCGTGGGCAAGGGCGTATTCGACTTCCAGCGCTTCGTAGGCCTCTTTAAAGCCGCGGCACTTGGATGCCTTTTCAAGGAATGCCTTGTGATCGTGGCGCACAGGTTGGAATTTCAGATCAGCCATTTTGTACCTCCTTCAATCGCTTGCGGGCGATCTTGACTTCGTGGTCGGGCGTTTGCTGCGACTTCTTGATGAAGGCGTGCAGCACGATGACGCGTCGGCCCACGTGAAAACAATAAAACGCGCGACCGATGCCGGAGCGACCGCGTGGTCGTAATTCAAACAAGCCGTCGCCGAATGCGCGCGAATACGGCAACTTCAGGTTGGGGCCGTGTTCCACCAGCAATTCGACGATGCGTGCGTAGTCCGCGAGAACATCGACGGGCCAGGATTCGATTTCGGCCAGTACACGATCATGGAAATATTCGACGGAAAACGCCATGAACGCAGGTTAGCAAGCGTGCTAACCGATGTCAATCTGGGTGGACTGACGAAAAAGCGCGACTGATTGCTCAGTCGCGCTGGGAACAGCGGGTTTAAGGCCATTCGTGTTTCGATCGTTCGACAGGCTCACGATCAACACGAATGGCCTTTCACCTTGATCAACCCGGCAGCATCGCCAGCAACCCGTTCAACCGCCGCACGAAACTCGCCGGATCGTCGAGCTGGCCGCCTTCCGCCAGCAGCGCCTGCTCGAACAGCAGGTTGGCCCAGTCGGCGAAGCGGGTGTCGTCGGTTCCGCTGTTCAGGCGCGTCACCAAGGCCTTGGTGGAAATACTAAGGGACAGTCTGTCACTTATTGTCCCTAAAACAGTTGAGGCGCCGGAATGCTACTCCAGCGCCCAAAGCTGCACTATTGATCCAGCCAGATTTATTCGCGAGTTCGTTCGTGCTGAGCCTGTCGAAGCACGGCCCTTCGACAGGCTCAGGGCGAACGGTACTCAGGTTTAATTCGTGCCGGATCAATAAGGGTCATGTCTGCGTAATTTGATTGTCACGGCGGCTTGCTAGATTTGGCGCGTTCCCAGTCGCCAGCCTGACGGCGGCCGGTTTCTCAAATCCTTACTGGAGATCCGTCATGTCAGAACCTGTTTCCCCTTCCCGCCGCCACGCACTCAAACTGCTTTCCGGTGTGCCGATGTTGCCCCTGGCCACGTCACTGGCCGGTCTGCCCCTTTTTGCCGAAGCCCGGCCAATGATGGGCACGGCGGTTCGCTATCAGTTCGGTGCGATGCCCGCCCCGTCGCTGGCCAACCCTGCGCAAATGGCCGAGACCTATGTCGCCTCGACCCTGACGAGAAGCATCGGGCGCCATTCCGAGACCTACGCGCTGGGCTACGAGACCTTCTTCCTGACCGGCGACACCGTGCCGAGCGCAGAAGGCGGCTCCATCCTTGCCGGTGGCTACTTCGACATCAACAACGCGCCCATCGTCGACACGACCTCGCCCGACCAGCGCCAGTTCTTCTCCGACTGCCCTGATGGCATGTCGCTGATCACGCTGGAGCACGCGCGTTCGCGCCACCGCGATTGCGAGCGCGTCTTCGCGGTAGTGCAGTTCGAGTACGTGACGCGGAACGTCGCCGGTGATTCGATGTACGGCAAGCTGCCTTCGCCGATCGCGGTTCTGGCCCTGGATCAGGACAAGCGTACCGGCAAGCTGACGCTGGAAAGCTATTCGAACGTGGACACCAGCGGCGTGCATGGTTTGTGGATCACCTGCGGCGCGAGCCGTTCGCCCTGGAACACCCATCTGTCGAGCGAGGAATATGAACCCGACGCGGCAACCATCGCCGGCAATGCGCAGTTCAGGGCGTTCAGCCAGAACCTCTACGGCAACCCGGATGCCGCCAACCCCTACCACTACGGCCACCTGCCCGAGGTGACCGTGCACCTGAACGGCACGGGAAGCATCAAGAAACATTACTGCATGGGCCGCATCTCCCACGAACTGGTCCAGGTAATGCCCGACGAGCGCACCGTGCTGATGGGCGACGATGCCACCAACGGCGGTCTGTTCATGTTCGTGGCCGACCGCAAGTGCGACCTGTCTGCCGGCACCTTGTACGTGGCCAAATGGACCCAGACCTCCAGCATTGGCCCCGGCGCCGGCGACATTTCCTGGATCAAGCTGGGGCACGCCAGCAGCGACGAGATCAAGGCCCTGGCCGATACCCTGACCGCTGCCGACATCGTCGACGTGAAGACCACCAATCCGAACGACGCCAGCTACACCAGGATCCCCTTCAACGGAAAATTCCAGTGGGTCAAGTTCATGCCTGGCATGGAGAAGGCCGCCGCCTTCCTGGAAACCCACCGCTACGCCGCCTACGTTGGCGCTTCCATGGGCTTCACCAAGATGGAAGGCACCACGGTCAATGCCCGCGACAAGCGCGCCTATTCCGCGATGTCCTACATCTACAAGTCCATGGTCGACGGCACCACCGACATCAAGGTGCAGGGCCCGGTGGCCGGCGCGGTGTACGAGCACGTGCTGACCGGCGGTCAGGAGGACAGCGATGGCGACCGCATTCACAGCGAATGGGTTTCCGTCTCCATGTCCGCGCCTGCCGCCCTGGTGGGCGAGGATCTGGCCGTACGCGATGCCCTGGGCAACAGCGCCAATGCAGACAAGATCGCCAACCCGGACAACCTCAAGTACTCCGAAGCGATGCGCACCCTGTTCATCGGCGAGGACAGCGGCAACCACGTGAACAACTTCCTGTGGGCCTACAACGTCGACACCAAGGAACTGAGCCGCATTCTGTCCTGCCCGTCAGGTGCAGAGTCCACCGGCCTGCATGCGGTCGATGACGTCAACGGCTTCAGCTACATCATGAGCAACTTCCAGCATCCCGGCGACTGGGAATCGCCACTGCACGACAAGGTGAAGCCCATTCTCGATCCGCTGGTGAAGGCCAATTACAACGGCAGGTTCAGCGCGGCCGTCGGCTATCTGACGATCGAGGGCTGGGTCCGGAACGACGACTGAAGTCCTGGACTCTCCAGGCGGGTCTCTAAGCACCATCCAGAGCATCACGTTGCGGACGGCCGCTCAAAAAATGGGGTCTTCGTACCCTTATCCCCGCATGTTCTCGTGCGCGTCCGGACGGGTGCTTGGGATTGCAGCAATTGGATTGGGTTGCAATATCAGAAAAAACCAAAGCCAATAAAAAAGCGCGACTGAGCAATCAGTCGCGCTTTTTAACAGTTCAAGCCATTCATGTTCGACAAGCTCAACACGAATGGCCTTCTTCCTAGATCAACCCGGCAGCATCGCCAGCAACCCGTTCAACCGCCGCACGAAACTCGCCGGGTCGTCGAGCTGGCCGCCTTCGGCCAGCAGGGCCTGCTCGAACAGCAGGTTGGCCCAGTCGGCGAAGCGGGCGTCGTCGGACTCGCTGTTGAGCCGCGTGACCAGCGCATGGGCCGGGTTGATTTCCAGAGTCGGCTTGACCGTGGGCGCGGCCTGGCCGGCGGCCTTGAGCAGGCGTTCGAGGTTGGCGCTCATGTCGCCTTCGCCGGTGACGAGGCAGGCGGGCGAGTCGGTGAGGCGGTGGGTGACGCGGACGTCCTTGACGCGCTCGCCGAGCGTGGTCTTGATGCGCTCGACCAGCGGGCGCAAGCTGTCCTCGGCTTCCTTCTGCGCGGTCTTCTCGGCTTCGTCTTCCAGCGCGCCCAGGTCGAGGCCGCCCTTGGCGACGGACTTGAGCGGCTTGCCGTCGAACTCGGTGAGGTTGCTACTCAGCCATTCGTCGACGCGGTCGGACAGCAACAGGACTTCGATGCCTTTCTTGCGGAAGATCTCGAGATGCGGGCTGTGCTGGGCGGCGGCGAAGCTGTCGGCGGTGATG
Source organism: Thiobacillus sp. (assembly GCA_049588075.1). Lineage (GTDB taxonomy): Bacteria > Pseudomonadota > Gammaproteobacteria > Burkholderiales > Thiobacillaceae > Thiobacillus. Next base: position 4,555 of record JBAVFD010000086.1, on the reverse strand, counting down.
TAGTAGATCGCGGTCTGGCCTTCCTTCATGCGGCCGATGTAGTCCTTCAGCGACACGACTTGCGCGTCGCTGTCGGTGTGGGTGGAGGCGAAGCGGAGCAGGGCGGCGATGCGCTCCCTGTTGGCGTAGTCCTCGCCCGGGCCTTCCTTCAGCACCTTGCCGAAGGCGTTCCAGAACGCGACGTATTTCTCCGGCTGGTTGTCGGCCAGGTCTTCCAGCAGGCCCAGCACCTTCTTCACCGAGCCATTTTTAATTGCATCGATGTCGCGGCTCGACTGCAGGATTTCGCGCGAGACGTTGAGCGGCAGGTCGGCCGAGTCGATCACGCCGCGGACGAAGCGCAGGTATTGCGGCATCAGCTGCTCGGCGTCGTCCATGATGAAGACGCGGCGCACGTAGAGCTTGATCCCATGCCGCTTCTCGCGGTCGTAGAGGTCGAACGGCGCGTGCGAGGGCACATAGAGCAGCGAGATGTATTCCTGCTTGCCCTCGACGCGGTTGTGCGACCAGGCGAGCGGCGGCTCGAAGTCGTGGGCGACGTGCTTGTAGAACTCGTTGTATTCCTCTTCGCTGACGTCCTTCTTGGCGCGCGCCCACAGCGCGGAGGCCTTGTTGACGGTCTCGTCCTCGTCGGTGGGCGTTTCGACGCCGTCCTTCCATTCGCTCTTCTTCATCACGATGGGCAGGGTGATGTGGTCGGAATAGGTGCGGATGACCGACTTGATCTTCCAGTCGGAGAGGAATTCGTCCTCGCCTTCGCGCAGATGCAGCACGATCTCGGTGCCGCGGGTGGGCTTGGAGACGGTTTCCAGCGTGTAGTCGCCGGCGCCCTCGGATTCCCAGCGCACGCCGTGCTCGGACGTGAGGCCGGCGCGGCGGGTGGTGAGGCTGACGCGGTCGGCGACGATGAAGGCGGAGTAGAAGCCGACGCCGAACTGGCCGATCAGCGCGGCGTCCTTCTTCTGGTCGCCGGACAGCTGGCTGAAGAATTCGCGGGTGCCGGACTTGGCGATGGTGCCGATGTGATCGATGACTTCCTGCCGGCTCATGCCGATGCCGTTGTCGCTGATGGTCAGCGTGCGCGCGTCGCGGTCGAAGGCGATGCGGATCTTCAGTTCGGGGTCGTTCTCGAACAACGCGCCATCCGACAGACCCTCGAAGCGCAGCTTGTCGGCGGCGTCGGAGGCGTTGGATATCAGTTCGCGCAGGAAAATGTCCTTGTTGGAATACAAGGAATGGATCATCAGCTGCAGCAGCTGTTTGACTTCGGCCTGGAAGCCCAGGGTTTCTTTGGTGGTGGCGGACATGCCTTTTCTCCCGTTAACGTACAAACAAGGTGCAACGCAATCTGGGGGCGGCGGCGACGGGTTTCAAGCCCCGCCACGGGTTATCGAATCCCGGTTTCACGTGCTGCATGGTCTATAAATATAAGTCCCTTTTTGTGCATCCGGATGTCCGGGTCGAGGGGCAAAGGAGGTGGAACATGGCACGACAATTCATCGATTGCCGGGAATACCCGAGCGAAATCAACTGCACGGTGTCGCTGTCCGCAGACAGCGAAGCAGAACTGCTGGAAGCGGCGGTGCAGCACGCCGTGGCCGTTCACGGCCACACGGACACGCCCGAACTGCGCGAAGCCCTGCGCACGATGTTCAGGGAAGAAGTGAGAAAGGCGGCCTGACCGTCGCGTCATCCGAATCCGGCGACTTGAGGCCGGATTCGGTGTGACGGGAGGGGGGTGCGGTCTTGATCCTGGTGCGGCAGGCGTACCAGGATCAATCCCGCCTCAGGATTGCTTCATTTTGGAGAGCAGCGCCAGCAACTCGGCTTGCGCGCTGTAGGGCTTCGCGCGGCGTGCGCTGCGGCGGCGAAAGCTGCCGTCGGAGCGCATGTCCCAAGCCTGCACATTGTCGCGCAGATAGGGTTTCAGGCCCTCGGCAATGACGCGTTTTTTCAGCTTGGGATTGAGGACGGGGAAGCCGGTTTCGATGCGGCGGAAGAAGTTGCGGTCCATCCAGTCGGCCGACGACAGGTAGACCTGCTCGTCGCCGCCGTTCCTGAAGTAAAAGATGCGCGTGTGTTCGAGGAAGCGGCCGACGATGGATCGCACCCGGATGTTGTCCGACAGCCCCGCGATGCCCGGGCGTAAAGCGCATACCCCGCGGATGATGAGGTCGATCTTCACCCCGGCCTGCGAGGCGGCATAGAGCGCGGCGATCACCCGCGGTTCCAGCAGCGCATTCATCTTGGCGACGATGGCGGCGGGCTTGCCGGCGGCGGCCAGCTCGGCTTCGCGCTTGATCGCGGCGATGACTTCGCTGTGCAGGGTGAAAGGCGATTGCCACAGGCGCTTCATCTTGCCTGCCTTGCCGAGGCCGGTGATCTGGGTGAACAGACTGGCGACGTCGGCGGTCATCACCTCGTCGCAGGTCAGCAGGCCGAAATCGGTGTAGAGGCGCGCCGTGCGGGCGTGGTAGTTGCCGGTGCCGAGGTGGGCGTAGCGGCGCAGCATGCCCTCCTCGCGGCGGATGACCAGCGCCAGCTTGGCGTGGGTCTTGTGGCCGACCACGCCGTAGATCACGTGCGCGCCGACTTCTTCCAGCTTGGCCGCCCAGTTGATGTTGGCTTCCTCGTCGAAGCGCGCCAGCAGCTCGACCACCACGGTGACTTCCTTGCCCGACTGCGCGGCGCGGATCAGCGCCTGCATCAGTTTCGAGTCGGTGCCGGTGCGGTAGACCGTCTGGCGCATGGCGATGACATTGGGATCGGCGGCGGCCTGCTCGATGAAGTCGATCACCGGCTGGAAGGATTCGAAGGGGTGATGCAGCAGGATGTCGCCCTTCCTGATCTGGGCAAAAATATCATCTCCCTTGGCCAGCCGTGCAGGCAGGGAGGGGATGAAGGGGGGGTACTTGAGGTCGGGGCGGTCGACCCCGTCGGGTATCTGCATCAGGCGCACCAGATTCACCGGCCCGTGCACCTGGTAGAGGTCGTCGCGATCGAGCTCGAACTGCTCGAGCAGAAATTCCGTCATCGATTCCGAGCAGTTGTCGGCGACTTCCAGTCGCACGGCGGCGCCGAAATTGCGCTGCGGCAGTTCGCCCTGCAGGGCTTCGCGCAGGTTCTTGGTTTCTTCGTCGTCGACGAAGAGGTTGGAGTTGCGGGTGACGCGGAACTGGGAGCAGCCTTGCACCGTCATGCCGGTGAACAGCTCGCCGACATGGGCGTGCAGGATCGACGACAGGAAGACGAAGCCGTATTCGCAGCCGGCGATTTCATCCGGCATGCGGATGACGCGCGGCAGGGAACGCGGCGCCTGCACCACGGCGGCGCCGGAATTGCGGCCGAAGGCGTCGCGCCCGGACAGCTCGACCGCGAAGTTGAGGCTCTTGTTGAACACGCGCGGAAAGGGGTGCGACGGGTCGAGGCCGACCGGGGTCAGCACCGGCATCAGTTCACGCACGAAATAATCGCGGATCCAGGCGGCCTGGGTTTCGTTCCATTGGGTGCGGCGGAGGAAGTGGATCCCGCATTCGGCGAGCGCGGGGATGACTTCGCTATTGAGCAGATCGTATTGTTTGTCCACCAGTTCATGCGCCATGTCCGAGACTGCGCGGTATTGCTGGCTGGCCGACATGCCGTCGGGTGAGCGCTGGGTGGAATTGGCGCTGATCTGTTCTTTCAATCCGGCTACGCGCACTTCGAAGAACTCGTCCAGGTTGCTGGAGACGATGCAGAGGAATTTCAGGCGTTCGAGCAGGGGCGTATCGGGGTCGTCGGCCTGCGCCAGCACGCGGCGGTGAAAGGCGAGAATGCCGAGTTCGCGGTTGATCAGGGTTTCGGGGCTGGGAAGGTTCATGGTTTAGGATTCGTAATAGCCTTCATCATAAGCGGCGGCTTTGGACTGAACATGACAGTTATATGACAACTTCGCATCCGGTGGAAATCGAGCTCAAGCTGGCGCTGCCGCCGCAGCAGGCCGCCACGTTCATCAAGCTGATGGCGCGCCGGCGCAGCGTGCCTGCGCAGCAAGTCCTGCGCACCCGCTATTTTGACACCCCTGATTTTGCCTTGAGCGCGCAGGGCATCGCGCTGCGGGTGCGGCGGGTGGGACGGCGCTGGGTGCAAACCCTGAAAACCGAAGGGGTGCGGCGCGGCGGCCTGTCGCAGCGCGCCGAATATGAAATGGCGATCACCCGTGGCACCCCGGACTGGAGCCGCTTTCCCGCCGAGGCGCTGGCGTGGGTGCCGGAAGCGCTGCGCGCGCAACTGCTGCCGGTGTTCGAAACCGATTTCAGCCGTACCGCCTGGCAACTCAAGGGTCCGCATGACGCGGCTATCGAAGTGGCGCTGGACGTGGGCGAAGTGCGTACCCTGAAGGGCATGCATGCCGACGCGCGCAGCCAGCCGATTTGCGAAATCGAGCTTGAACTCAAGTCCGGCCAGCCGGATGCCCTGTTCGAACTGGCGCAGGGCTGGGCGCGGCAGCTCGACTGCCTGCCGCTGGACAGCAGCAAGGCTGAACGCGGCGTGCGTCTGGCGCACGATCAGAATC
>JBAVFD010000085.1:0-7333 GCA_049588075.1 Thiobacillus sp. | reverse complement strand
GCGACGCGCAACGCGGCAGGCGTGCTCGACTGGCAAACCCTGTTGGCGTCGGGCGGCGCGCCTGCGCCCGCTGCCAACGCTGCCACAGCGCCAACGTGGAAGATCGCGCTGCGCGAGATCGCATTGGCCGACTGGTCGGCACGCTTCAGCGACCAGGGCTATGCACGGCCGCTGACGGCCATCGCGAATCGCTTCGATCTGACCGCTGCGGTTGCGGGCGAGGTCGGCGCGACGCCCGCGTTGCGCGTCGGCCCGGTCAACGCAACACTCGGTCCGGTCGAGCTGCGTTCCGGCGATGCGCCGGTGGCCACGCTCGCGCGCGTTGCTCTGGACAACGCGCGCCTGGCGCTGGCCGACAAGCGCCTCGATATCGACGCGCTGACGCTGTCCGGCGCAGCCGCTCAGGTGGTGATGGAAAAAGACAAGACGCTGAACTGGGCGCGCATCCTGCAAAAAGCCCCCGGGGCATACGATTCCGCCCGCGCTTCAGCGCGGAGTGGATCGGAGTCCTTTAGGGCGCCTGTGTCTGCACCGAGCGCCGCCGCGAAGCCGTCGCTGCAGCTTGCGCTGGCGCATTTCACGCTCGACGGCGTCAACGTCGGTTTCGTCGACCAGACCCCCATCACGCCGGTCAAGCTCGACCTTGCCGATGGCTTCGTCAGGCTGCGCGACCTGAGCCTGGATCTGACGCGCCCGGTGCCGCTCGAAGCCGGTTTTGCAGTCAAGCAGGGCGGACGTTTTGACGCCAACGGCACCCTGGCTCCCGCACCGTTGCAGGGAGACCTGAAACTCAAGCTGGCGGGCTTGTCGCTCAAACCCTTTGCGCCCTACCTCAATACGATAGTCCGGTTGAGTCTCAACCGCGGCACGGCGGGCGTGTCCGGGAAGCTGAAGCTCAAGCCGGGCAAACCGCTGTCGCTGGCATTTGATGGCGGTTTCAGCGTGGACAAACTCGACACCACCGAAGAAGTAAGCGGTGCGTCTTTCCTCGGCTGGGAACGTCTGGCGAGCGACGACCTGAAAGTGGGGCTGGCGCCCAACCGGGTGCATATGGCCTTGCTGCGTGCGTCCCAGCCGTTCGCGAGAATCCTCATTCACGAGGACGGCACGCGCAATATCCAGACGCTGATGCGCAAGCAGCCGGCCACGCCGACGCCATCCGCATCGAATGAAAAAGAGGCGGACGCGACTCAGGAAGCAGCAGAGGAAGCCGCGGCCGCGCCCGTCAGTCCGCCACCCGCCGCCCCGCCCGCTGCGCCTGTCAGGGCGGAACCGGGCAAACCGGATTCTGGGCACGCGGCGTTTCCGGTTGCGATCGAGCAGTTGCGGATCGACAATGGCAAGCTGGATTTCACCGACCTCTCGCTCACGCCGAGATTCGGCGCCTTGATGCACACCCTGTCAGGCGTCATCAACAGTGTTTCCAATGACCCGGCTGCCATCGCGCAACTGGAGCTGGACGGCAAGGTGGATGAGTTCGGCTCGGCGCGTATCCGTGGCACGGTGCAGCCGTTCAAGGCCACCGACTTCACCGATATCAAGCTCACCTTCCGCAACCTGGAAATGGCCCGCATGACGCCCTACTCGGGCAAGTTCGCCGGGCGCAAGATCGACTCCGGCAAGCTCTCGGTCGATCTCGAATACAAGGTCAAGCAGCGCCAGCTGGCGGGCGAAAACAAGTTCGTCATCAACAAGCTGAAACTGGGCGAGCGGGTTGAGGGTCCCGACGTCAAGCATCTGCCGCTCGATCTGGCGATCGCCCTGCTGGAAGACAGCAACGGCGTGATCGACCTCGACCTGCCGATATCCGGCAGCCTCGACGACCCGAAATTCAGCTACGGCCGCATCATCTGGAAAGCGATCGTCAACGTGCTGACCAAGCTGGTGACCGCGCCGTTCCGCGCCCTTGGCAAGCTGCTGGGCGTGAACACCGAAAAAATGGAAGCCGTCAGCTTCGATCCCGGCAGCAGCATCCTGTTGCCGCCCGAACAGGAAAAGCTGAAGACCTTGAGCGAAGCCATGGCCAAGCGCCCGGCGCTGACGCTCAGCATCGAGCCGGGCTACGATCCGGAGACCGACCGGCGGGCACTGCAGGAACAGGCCATGCGCCGTGAAGTGGCGGCGGGCACCGGGGTCAAACTGGCGCCGCAGGAGGAAGCGGGCCCGGTGGACGTCAACAACTACAAGGTGCAGACGCTGCTCGAGGACTTGTACGCCGAGCGCTTCGGCAAGGAGGCGTACCAGAAACTGCGCGCCAGCTACAAGGAAAAAGGCGGCGGCAACGCGATTACGGATAACGTCATGGTCGAGCGGCTCGGCCGCTACTTCAAGACCCGCGACAGCGGGCCGGTCTCCGCCTTTCATACCGAATTGCTGGAGCAGCTCACGCAGAAGACAACGGTCGACGACGCGGATCTCACGAAGCTGGCGCAGGCGCGCGGACAGGCTGTGCGCGAAAGCCTGATCCAACAGGGTCTGGACGGCGGACGCGTCAGCGTGGCCGCAACCGTCAAGCAGCCGGCCAAGGACAAACAGGTGGGCAGCAAGATGAGTCTGGGGGCGGGGACGCCGGGCGCGGCGGTCACGCCCGCGCCAGCGACTGCCGCGCCGTAAAAACCCGCAGTTGCCAGCACCGGCGCGGCTGGGTTGACCCGCCCAGCGGGCTCGCCACGCCGCGCACGCCCTTGTTCAGTCAGCGGGCGGTGGCCGTCGCAGTCGCCCCATCCTTGTGGCCCAGCCGTTCCTCAATCCCGTCAAAACCAGCAACAGGCTTTTGCCGAGCCTGTTCTTTCCTGGAATTGTTTCCCTGACATTTCCCGTCGAGGGGTTCAGATTCGGTTTGGATATGACGCTAAGCGCAACACATCAGACTGTTGAACAGGTTTTGTCCCGGCCAGAGATGGCTGCCGATTTTCAGGGCGCGCAAATGAAATGATGAAACGAATGGTATGGCTGGCTGCCATGGTGTTGCCGCTTGGGGGATGCTGCATCATTTCATGCAATGGCAAGCTTCCCAACAGTTTCGTCAAGGTGAGTTCCGCCACCGAGGCGGATTGCACCTATGAAGACAAATTGGGCCTGCGTGCATTCAAGGCGCCGGGCCAGGTGCTGGGGATGCCCAGCAACGCGCCAGGCAGGCTCACTTGCCAGGCAAAAGGCTACAAACCCTACAGCAGGACGCTGACGGCGCAGGACTGGAACCCGCTGACCCCGCTCTCGGGCGACCCCGATGCGCTGCGTTATTTCAGCGAAGTCGAGATGGCCATGGAAGCTGGGGATGCGGAAACCAGAAAATAAATTTCAGCAGCGCAGCAAGTTGGCCGTTAGCAGTGCAGCAAGGCAAAAAGCCTTGGTGAAAACGATTGAAATTGCAAAAACCTTATTCCAACAACTTTTTGTTTCTTCGGGAGAACTCAATGAAATACAAGCTTTCTGCATTGGTCCTATTTTCCTCGCTGGCGTTGTCAGGCAGTGCCCTGGCCGAAGGCTGGACCTTGGGCCCCGCGTTCAAGGACGGCTGGAGTCCGGAATTTACCCTCGCCGCAGTTGGCGGGGCGATGGATGCCGACAATACGGACAGCGGTTTCTACTCGGGCGTTGAGTTCTCGCTGAATTGCCCCTGGTTTCAGCCCCCCAAGGGCATGATTCGCCAGCAGTTCAATATCGGCAGGTTTGACCACGACGGTCTGGAAATGACCAGTTTCGAGATGAACCCCAACTATTTCATGGAACTGGCTCCGCACTGGACGCTGGGTGTCGGGCCGGGGATCGGTTATGCAAGCGCTTCCTACGGAAATGGGGATAGCGAGGGCTTGTGGAGTATTCAGGTTTCCACCAACCTCAACTATCGCAACGGCCACCTCTTCGCAGGTTTGGGGGCTCGCTATCAGGATACTCAGAACCACCAACTGGCGCCTGGCATAAACGGGGCGGATAACTGGCTGCTCAGCGCCAAGATCGGCTACAACTTCTGATCGATAGCCGCCGTAGCTAAAGATGAAAAAACGCCCGGTACCGGGCGTTTTTCTTTCCCACGAAGCCGGCACTGGCGCGCGGACAGGTGCCGCAGCCACGGCCCGATTTCCTCAAGCGGGTGGAGGCTTGGCCGTTAAGGATAAGCCTCCGATCCTGCCTGCGCCGCCATGACTTTTCGCCGATTCCGTATCTTGATCCTGCTGGGTGTGCTGGCCGCGGCGTTCGGCTTCACCTGGCTGGAGCAGACCCTGGTGCGCGGCTGGCGCGCACCGCTGGATGTGGCGGTGATCCCGATCAACGGCGATGGCTCGGCACAGGCGGCCAAGGCGATCGGCAGCCTGCAGGCGAGCGATTTCGACGACATCAATACCTTCATGCAGCGCGAGACCGCGCGTTACGGCGTGAAGCAATCGCAGGCGGTGCAGCTTGTTTTGCTGCCGGAGCTGAATGAAAAACCGCCCGTGCCGCCGCGTGACGGCAGCGTGCTGAAAACCGTGTGGTGGAGTTTGCAACTGCGCTGGTGGGTGTATCAACAGTCAGGGCAGTGGCTGCCGCAGCTCGGCAGGATCAAGTTGTTTGTGCTGTATCACGCGCCGCAGGATGGCGTCGCGCTGGAGCATTCGCTGGGACTGCAAAAAGGCCTGATCGGCGTGGTGCATGCGTTTGCCGATGACAAGCAGGCGAGCCAGAACAACATCGTCATCGCGCACGAGTTGCTGCATACCCTCGGCGCCACCGACAAATACGCCGCCGATGGCAAGCCGGTTTATCCGCAAGGCTATGCCGAACCCGATTTGCCGGAGCAGATGCCGCGCCATCAGGCGGAAATCATGGCCGGGCGGCTGGTGAATGCTGCCGGGCGGCTGGTGATGCCGGACAGTCTGGAACAGTGCGTGATCGGCGCGCAGACGGCGCACGAGATCAACGTCGATGAAGGGTTCAGGCAGCAGTTTTCATCGGGTCAATAGGCTTACGTTGCTGGTTCAGGCGCGCCAGTCCGTAGTGGATGAACGCCAGCGCGGCGAACACCGGCCCCAGCAGGTTCAGCAGCGGAACAAACTGCACCAGGCCGGTGAGCAAACCCAGCCCCCACCAGCCGCTGCGCTCGCTTTTGAACAGCGCCGCCATTTCGTCGGCGCTGGCGTGTTCGGCGATGGCGTCGTAGCGGAACAGGCGCTGATTCAGGTAGGCGGCGGCGATGAAGGGCATGATCACCCCGACGCCGATCAGCCATAGCGGCAAGGTGACCACCCACAAGGCAACGAACAATGCGATCGCGACGATAGCGTTCCACAGGCTGCCAACGAGGCTGCCGCCGTTTTCGCGCCTGAGCTCCGGGTAGCTGTGTTCGGCGACGATGCGGATCAGCGCAGACGTGCCGAACAGCGCGGTGATGACGAGTGCCGTCAGCATCACTGCGGGCACAAACAGCATGAAGTGCAGCAGCGCCTGAATGGCGTTGGCGATCCACCTCGGTTCGAGGCCGGCCAGCCAGGTCTGGATGCCGATGGCGCCGAGTCCCTGTTCAATCCAGCCGGAGAAGGTGCCCCAGAACGTCACGCCCAGCGCCAGCCACAGCAGCATGGCGACCAGCATCGGCCAGACCACCACCCATAGCACCTGCAGGCTGAACATGTCGCGCAGGGCACGCGCCAGCGCATCGAGCACGGCCGTCATGCCGATATCCGCAATGCCGACTTCGGGCGGAACACGGCGATCGTTTCCGGGCGCGCTTCGAGATACGGCCCGCCGATGAGGTCGATGCAGTAGGGCACGGCGGCGAAAATGCCGTCGAGCGTTTCCTTGATGGCCTTCGGCTGCCCCGGCAAATTGAGGATCAGGCTGGCGCCGCGCGTCACCCCGACCTGGCGCGACAGGATGGCGGTCGGTACATATTTCAGCGACACCGCGCGCATCGCCTCGCCGAAACCGGGCAGCACCTTGTGCGCCACCGCCAGCGTCGCTTCGGGCGTGACGTCGCGCGGCGCCGGGCCGGTGCCGCCGGTGGTGAGGATGAGCGAACAGCCTGCGCTGTCGGCCAGCTCGATCAGCGTGGCCTCGATCAGCGCCTGCTCGTCGGGAATCAGCCGGGGGACGAATTCGGCGGGGTTGGCCAGTACCTCGCCGAACCAGGCTTCCAGTGCGGGCAGGCCCTGGTCTTCGTATACGCCGCTGCTGGCGCGGTCGCTGATGGAAACCAGGCCGATGCGGACAGGGTCGTAAGTCATGTGGTCATAAAATAAGGTTGCGCGAGTGCCCGAATTTATCAGAATGAAGGGCGTGTGGATAAAGGAGGACGGAATGACCCTGATCAGGATGGTGCTGGCGGCAAGCTGTTTATGGGCGACTGCGGTGCTGGCCGACCCGCCGCCGGGCTACCCGTTCGTCGGCTTCGACGCCGGCCTCAAGGCGGCGCACGAAAGCAACAAGCCGATCTTTCTCTACTTCGGCCGCTACGGCTGTGCGTGGTGCGACCACACCAACAAGAAAACCTTTTCCGACGCCGAGCTTAAAAAACTCTACAGCGACAACTACGTGCTGGTGTATGTCGATGCCGAATCCGGGCGGCGGCTGACGCTGCCTTCCGGCGAACGCATCACCGAGGCCGAACTGGGGGTGCGGCTGCAGGCGTTTGCCACCCCGCTGTTCGTGTACCTGACGCCGCAGGGCGACAAGATCATGCAGATTCCCGGTTTCAAGACGGTGCAGGATTTCCGCGATTACGACCGCTACGTGCGCGGCGGCTTTTACAAGCAGAAGACCCTGCTGCAGTTTCTGGACGGCAAGCCGTGAAGGCGGCCGCGCTGCTGCTCGCCGTCGTGGCGGGGACGGCGCATGCAGGCTGGCAATGGAGCGCGCCGCTGACCGTCAACTCGGTTCGCGGCGCGAAGATCTTTCCCCACATGGAATCGGCCAACCGCCGCAACGTGGCGGTGTCAGGCACGATGGTCGGCGTGGTGTGGGAAGACAATCGCAGCGGCAGCACGCAGTGCTACCTGGCGACGAAGCTGGCGGCTGCGGCGGATTTCCAGCCGGAAACCCGGCTGAGCCAGGCCGAGTGCTACGAACCGGCGGTGATCGCGCTGGAAGGCGGGCGCTTCGTGGCCGCGTGGGAAGAGGCCGGCAAGGTGCATGCGCGCCTGCTGCCCGGCGGAAAGGCGGTGACCCTGTCTGATGCCGCAGCGGGCCAGGTCACGCTGGCGGCGGGTGCGGGCAAGCTGTATGCCGCCTGGGCCGAACAGGCCGGGCGCTTCCGCCGCATCGTCGTTTCGCGGATCGAGGTGACGGCAGACACACTCAAGGCGAACCCGGCGCAGCCGGTCGAGGCGGCCCTGCCCAGCGACGAACAGGGCTGGCC
>JBAVFD010000084.1:0-12707 GCA_049588075.1 Thiobacillus sp. | reverse complement strand
CTCCGCTTCATGCGCATAGCGCATCGCGTCGTCCACCGTCCAGCCCGGCAGCACGCCCGCATGCACCATCAGAAAATTGCCTTCGCGCCAGGCCAGCTTTTGCCGGCGCAGCCAGTGCATCAGTTCGTCGCGATCCGGCGCCGCCAGCACCGCATCGAGCGTGTCACTCCTGTGGATGCGGCCATAGCCTTCGGCCAGCGCCAGCAGATGCAGATCGTGGTTGCCCAGCACCGAAATCGCGCGATCGCCCAGCGATTTCAGGAAGCGCAGCAAGCCCAGCGAATCCGGCCCGCGATTGACCAGATCGCCGGCCAGCCACAGCCGGTCGGCCGTGGCGTCGAAACGAATCTTGTCCAGCAGACGCAGCAGCGAATCGTGGCAACCCTGAAGATCGCCAATGGCATAGGTAGGCATATAAAATACGGTTTGTTTGGCGCTGTACTGCTTCGCATCATAGCGCCCCCGCCTGAACCCCACGTGACACCCCCGCGATGAAACCCCTGATCCGCCTGTTTTTCAAAACCCTGCGTCTAGTCCTCACCCCGTTCATGCTGGCCTGGTTCTGGCTCACCCGCCCCAAGGGCGTCGTGCGCCCCGCTGCCAAGCAGCAGGCGGTCGATGCGCGCACGCAAAAGCTGGCGCTCTATCACTACCCCACCTGCCCGTTCTGTCTCAAAACCCGGCGCGAGATCCGGCGGCTGTCGCTCAACATCGAACTGCGCGACGCGCAACATGACCCCGTCCACCGCGCCGCGCTGATCGCGGGCGGCGGCAAGCCGCAGGTGCCGTGCCTGCTGATCAGCGACGCGCAGGGCAAGCCAACCTGGCTGTATGAATCGAGCGAAATCAACGCGTACCTCGCCCGCGAATTCGGCGACGCATGAGCCTGCTTGCCGCACTGAATCCGCCGCAGCGCGAAGCGGCGAAGTATCTCGATGGCCCCTTGCTGGTGCTCGCGGGCGCGGGCTCGGGCAAGACTCGCGTCATCACCCACAAGATCGCCTACCTGATCGGCGAGTGCGGGTATAAACCGGGCTCGATTGCGGCGATCACCTTCACCAACAAGGCGGCGCGCGAGATGCAGGATCGTGCGGCCAAGCTGACGCAGGGGGTGAACACCAAAGGGCTGATCGTCACCACCTTCCACTCGATGGGCCTGCGCATGTTGCGCGAGGACGCGAAGTTCGCCGAGCTGAAACCGGCCTTTTCCATCCTCGATTCGGCCGACGCGGCAGGCATCATCTCGGAAATCCTCAAGACCACCGACAAGCAGGAAATCCGCCGCGCGGTGAGCCGCATCTCGCTGTGGAAGAACGAGCTCAAATCGCCTGCCGTCGCGCTCGCCACCGCCGAGGACGACAACGCGCGCGCCTACGCCAAGATCTACGACCGCTACGACGCCACCCTGCGCGCCTACCAAGCGGTCGATTTCGACGACCTGATCCGCCTGCCGGCTGAATTATTGGACACCCACGCCGAGCTGCGCGACAAGTGGCAGAACCGCCTGCGCCACATCCTGGTCGACGAATACCAGGACACCAATATTGCGCAATACCGCCTGCTGCAGAAGCTCACCGGGGTGCGCGCCGCCTTCACCGCAGTGGGCGACGACGACCAGGCGATTTACGGCTGGCGCGGCGCGTCGGCCGATAATTTGAAGCAATTGCGCGAGGATTATCCGCACCTGCAGGTGGTGAAGCTGGAGCAGAACTACCGCTCGACGGTGCGCATTCTGAAAGCCGCCAACAGCCTGATTGCCAATAATCCCAAGCTGTTCGAAAAGCGGCTGTGGAGCGACCTCGGCGTCGGCGACGCGATCCAGGTGATGCCCACCAGGGACGACGAACACGAAGCCGAATCGGTGGTGATGCGGCTGCTGTCGCACAAATTCCAGCACCGCACCGAGTGGCGCGACTACGCCATCCTCTATCGCGGCAACTATCAGGCGCGTGTGTTCGAGCAGGCGCTGCGCAACGAAAAAGTGCCGTACCAGCTGTCCGGCGGGCAGTCGTTCTTCGACCGCGCCGAGATCAAGGACGTGATCGCCTACCTGCGCCTGATCGCCAACAGCGACGACGACCCGGCTTTCATCCGCGCCGTCACCACGCCCAAGCGCGGCATCGGCGCCGCCACCCTGGAGAAGCTCGGCCAGGTCGCCGCCACCCTGCACGTCAGCCTGTTCGAAGCGGTGTTCTCGGCCGCCGCCGCATCGCAGATCGGCGAGCGCCAGCTGGCGCCGCTGGTCGAGTTCTGCAACTTCATCAACCGCTTCGAGGAACGCGTCGCGCGCGAGCCGGCCGGCGAAGTGCTGAACGACCTGCTGAAAACCATCGACTATGAAGTCTATGTGTTTGACCAGGACGACACCCGCGTCGCGCAGGGCAAGTGGAACAACGTGCTGGAGTTCGCCGCCTGGATCGCCAAGAAAGGCGAGGAGGACGAGAAAAACCTGCTGCAGATCACCCAGACCATCGCGCTGATCACCCTGCTGGAAGGCCGCGAGGAGGAGGAGCCCGACGCCGTGCGGCTATCCACCCTGCACGCCGCCAAGGGACTGGAGTTCGGCCACGTCTTCCTGGTCGGCGTCGAAGAGAACATCCTGCCGCACCGCGATGCGGTCGACGAAGGCCGGCTGGAAGAAGAGCGCCGCCTGATGTACGTCGGCGTCACCCGCGCGAAAAAGTCGCTCACGCTGTCCTACTGCTCGCGCCGCAAGCGCGCCCGCGAATCGGTTGCCTGCGATCCGTCGCGCTTCATCGATGAACTCGGCGACGACGTGCGCCAGCCGGAGAAGCCTTCGACCGCTGACGCCAAGGCGAGTGGCAGCGACCGGCTGGCAGCGTTGAAGGCGATGCTGGGCTAGTTCCGAAACCGCACGCAGCCAAGGCTACTATTTGGCTCAGTGGCTGCCATCGACCCAAAGCGGAAGTACAGTCGGGGTGTGGCGAACGTCTCTTGTTCGGCCAGAGCCGCCGTTGGCGCACTGCGCCACCTAGGTCAGCTATGCAACCGCACACCGGCCATTGGCCAGAAATACCCCTGAATAGCCGCTTTCAACTTCGGCGAATGCGTAATCCCAACCCATAGCTCTGATGGGATTTTGGAGGGCAGACCTTCAGCGTCGAATCGAGAAACGCACCCCTCGAATGCAGTGTTAGGCCAGAACCTCAAAAAACCATTGTCTGTCCTATTGGTCAGGCGTTCTTACTTGGCGTGCGTGACTTGGCATACTTGAATATCGCAAGAGCTAAGCCGAGAGTAGCGACTACGCTACCCATAATTGCAACCGGAACGGCCCATGCAGGCGCTGTTGCAACACTAACGAGCACGAGAGCAAGGCCAGTCGAACCGCCTATAGCTGAACCTGCGGCGCCAATTGCACTAGTGGCTGAAATTACTCCGACAGTAATTGCGGCGATTCCACCAACAATAGATGCACCAATGGCAATATTCCAAGCGTTTTTCTTGCGGCGCCGAGGTATTGATTCACGATGAATGCCATGCTTTGCTAGGTCAGCAAGGCTGATGGCGAGGCGGGATATATCCAAATTATCTCTTTTCGACTTCATCACTATTGGCGCTCCAGTATTTGGGAAATTTTCACGCATCTGGACTCTCGTAGATTACGACACCACCTGTCGGTAGTCTGCTGCACAATGTCCGCTCATCCTCATCAATGATGTGCGAGCATGAAATGCGAATTCATATATGTGACGTTGCCTGTACGCAGCAATACGCTTCAGGCAGGGCTGACAAGTGAGTACTGGAAATCATGACACACTTGTCTTCCGCCTGGCTCAAATGCTGGTTAAGCTCAACCAGGGTGAAAAGCTCGACCCCCAGGCGCTGGCCGACGAGTTTGGCGTCAATCTGCGCACTGTCCAGCGTGATCTCAATGAACGCTTCGCCTACCTGCCACTGGTCAAGACCAACGGGCGCTATCACCTTGATCCAACTTTCCTCGGCAAACTCAACACGCGCGACATCGAACGATTCGCCAGCCTGGCTGGTGTGCGGGGCCTGTTCCCCTCACTCTCCGACGACTTCCTCCGAGACATCTTCGACACCCGAATCCAGTCGGCATTGCTGGTGAAAGGGCACAACTACGAAAGCCTCGCCGGAAAGGAGTCCCAGTTCCGCATTCTTGAACAGGCCATCGTGAGTCGGCACCACGTCACTTTCGACTACCAGAAAGGCGAAGGCCAGAAGCGTTACGAAACAGTCGCCCCATACAAGTTGGTCAATCACAAGGGCATCTGGTATCTCGCTGGCCGTGATGCTGATCGGATCAAGACCTTTTCCTTCAGCAAGATCGATCGCCTTCGGCAACTGGACACCCAGTTCGACCCCGACCCGGACATCGACAAGACACTGGCCGAAGAGGACGGCATCTGGTTCGGCGAGGAAAAGAATGAAATCGTGCTCAAGATCGCCTCGGAGATAGCAGGCTACTTCAAGCGCCGCAAACTCATCGCCAATCAGGTCATCGAAAAGGAACTGGAGGATGGAGGGCTGATTGTTTCGGCCAAGGTCGGCCACCCCAACCAAGTCCTGCCTATCGTCCGTTACTGGATACCCCACATCCGCATCATCAGCCCCGAAGGGTTGCAGGGGGAACTCGAATCTGAATTGGCGCGATACCTCGATGGAGCCTCAGCAATGATCCATCCACGGAGTGCAAAACAACATGCGGCACGGAAAGTCGGTTCTTAAACGCGATGACGGCATACGCTCCATTATTCACACAGGGTCAGCCTGGAATTTTTAAGGATGCTATCAAATGAAAAACGCTATCTTCAGCTTTCTTACATTGCTTACTGTGGCTGCCCATGCGGGCGAACAGCGGGTTTATCAGCAAGATTCGACGGGCAACATCCAGTACAACAAGCCATCCTATGCCGTTCGAAAAGATGGCCGCATCATCGAGACAGATGCAATCGGTAACAAGCAGTACCACAAGCAGCAATACCAGATGAAGGACGAGAAGGTTTACCCAGTCGATTCCATCGGAAACATTCAGCATAACAAGCCGCATTACATCGTTCGCGAGGATGGCCGCATCATTGAGTCGGATCCCATTGGCAAC
Source organism: Thiobacillus sp. (assembly GCA_049588075.1). Lineage (GTDB taxonomy): Bacteria > Pseudomonadota > Gammaproteobacteria > Burkholderiales > Thiobacillaceae > Thiobacillus. The sequence goes on along the minus strand of JBAVFD010000084.1, from coordinate 7,621 downwards.
GAGCAGTACCACAAGCAACAGTTTCAAATGAAGGACGGGAAGGTTTACCCTGTCGACTCCATCGGCAACATTCAGTACAACAAGCCGCGATTCGTGGTTAAGTGACCTGTGGCAATGCTCAGCATGGGAAACGACACGACCTGTCTGACACCACGTTCATGATTCCGTCTGGCACATATTTCATGAAAGGAAATGTCATGTTCTGGGTCTTTCTACTGTTTGTTATCCTTGCCGTCGTGTTTGCTCAATTGGGAGCCTACTCGGTCTGGTTCGCCATCTTCAAGGGCGGGCTGCTTCTGGCAGTTATTGTGATCATCGGGCTTGCGATTGCGCTACTGTGGCGGCAGGTGTTTGGACAAAAAAACAATTAATCAATTAAGGGGGAGACATGTCTGATATCAGCACGAAGACTTGCATTAGCTGTAAACAGGAAAAGCCACTGTCGGCTTTTTATCAAAAGCGGCATGACAATTATGTTCATGAATGCCTCGATTGCCGACTTGCCAGCGTTGCCGGGCAGCCGACCAAACAGGCTACGCTCAACAACGAGCAGGCCATGCTTGAATTCACCCTGCTCAACGCCGAGACTACTGGCCAAAGCTTTGATGATGTCGTTCTTGACGGCTTGCAGAGAGGCATTCCCCCTGAAATGCTGACTCGCATGAAGTCGTTGTGGGAACAGACCAAGCAAATTGGTAATGAGGTGATCGAGATCGGCAAAATCATCGTCATGAAGATCATCGAATTCCTCAAGGCCAACCCCAAACTGGCAGCAAGTTTGGCTATCGGCGCGGCTGTTTATCTTCTGGCACATGCCATTCCGTTTATCGGCCCCTTGTTGGCTCCATTGTTGGCTGCTGTTGCAGCGATATACGCATTTGGCACACTGATCTCACTCGATGACGTCATCAAGATGGCAAAAGAATTCTTTGCGCTATTAGTCAGCGTTTTCAACACCGTAGCGAACCGTTTGGCAGCGGCGTAGTGACCTGCCCTCAATGAAATCACACCCGTAGGTACAGATAATGAAAAATCCGGAAACCCCAAAATCTACAGCCCGCATGGAAGCAGCGCGCATAAAGGAAGCGATCCACAAGCTTAAGCGCCCGGATAAAGTCGGAGTCGCAGGGATGGGGCTTGGGACGGGTGCCGGGGTGGCGGGTGGTACAGCAGCGGCAGGCGTTTTGGCCAGCGCTGCGGGTGCGACGACATTGTTGGGGTCCACCACATTAGGCAGCGTTTTGGGCGGCGTTTTTGTCGCAGCGACGCCGATTGGCTGGGTTGTGGGATGTGCCATCGCGGGTGGCGCTCTCGGATTGGGTATTGCAAAAATGGTCAAATCGGGCGGGGCTCAAGATCAAATTCGCGAAGATATGATCAAACGCTTCCAGACAAAGCTCGACACTCTTCAGAGAAGTGAGGACAGGCAATACAACCTGGGTGATTTGAAATCCGCACTTTCTACTGCCATGAAAACCAACTCGATCAGCGATGCTCAGGCTGAGCGATTGGTGAGGCTTGTAACGGAGGGGAAACTGCAAGCCAAGCTTGCGCTGGACAGGCTGAACGCCATCAGCGGCGCATCCGCTGCGGCAAGGAAGTAGCTGTTCTCGCATGGGCCTTTTATTGATTCCACTTGGCCTTGGGGCATTAGTTTATTTTCTGCTTTGGTATTGGACACGACCAACACAGAGGCAAGCTGCTCATGTGTCGTTCGATGAGAACTCTGCGGTCAAGCAGGACGCGCCGAGGGAAGAGGTGCGAAGAGCCGCTATCGAGAGCGCCATTACGAGCGGGACAACCCGTTACATTTTGGGTCGTGATAAAAAAATCGACGAGTTCGTTAAACGGCACTACTCGTTTCGGGGCGCACTAAAGATACATTCACACGCAGTTGGTCTTGACATCATTCGCGTGCCCGTAAACATCGTCTGGTCCTTGGTAAATATTTTTCTGGCCTTGGTCGGGCTCATTGCGAAAGTGATTCGTCTTCATCGAATTCAAGATTTCGTTAAAAGAATACCGCCCGGTCTGGAAACGGACATGGATAAGCAGATTAGTTGGCTAATTGTCACCGAGCTATTAGAACTGCCGCATAGGGCCGGTTCAAGAATAAGTACCAATGATGCCCTCATGGCCGAGATCATGAAGGATCCCGGCCTTCGCAGCCTAATCGAGGAGGAGTTGGAAAGCCTTGATCAGTTGAAGGCAAACCCCAAATTTAAGGAAGAGCTTAATAGGAAGCTCGCTGAGTACGGCGCAACCCGAACCGGAGCAGCGGATCTTGCGAGTAATGTGGTTTTACTTGTGACTAGCCAGTTTGCCATCGGCCAAGCGTCGTTTGGTGCGCTGAGCGCAGGAAGCGCCGTTTCAGCATCGGTTGCTCAATCAATAGCGGTTTCAAATTTTTGGCTCGGTACGACTGCTGGATCCTATTACTACGCGGTCGTGCCAGTGGCAGTTTCGATGCGGCTCCTCGTGGCAATGACTGCCTTAATCGCTGTTGTCTTGGCATTGGTATCAACATTCATCGGCATCTTCACTGATCCAATTCAGGCAAAACTTGGGCTGCATCACCGTAGGCTTAGGAAATTAGTTAAAGCCGTTGAGAAAGACCTTCTTGGGAAGTCTGACGGGGAGTTCCAATTGCGAGAAAAGTACATAGGACGGGTGTTCGATATCGTAGATTTTCTTGCCCTACTCGGTCGAGCCACATGATGCGGAAACCCAATGGAATATGTGTAATGGTGAAGTTGGAGGTGGCGTCTAGCAATGCGTTGCATGACGGCTTGGGACCATACAACCTCAACAACGAAGCCTGATACCAATAAAAAATGGGACGCCGCAGCGTCCCATTTAATTTCAGCGTGTGATTTCGGCAAGCCGACGATCACTTGACCTTGGGATCGAGTTCGCCCTTGTCGTAGCGCTTCTGCATTTCTTCCAGGTTGAAGACTTTCTTGATCTTGCTGGCCTGGCCGGCGGCGCCGAAGGCTTCGTAGCGCGCCTGGCAAATGTCGCTCATGCCCTTGGTGGCTTCCTTGAGGAACTTGCGCGGGTCGAAGTTGGACTTGTTCTCGGCCAGGTGCTTGCGGATCGCGCCGGTGGAGGCCATGCGCAGGTCGGTGTCGATGTTGACCTTGCGCACGCCGTTCTTGATGCCTTCGACGATTTCGCTGACGGGCACGCCGTAGGTCTGGCCCATGTCGCCGCCGTAGCTGTTGATGATGGCGAGCCAGTCTTCCGGCACAGAGGACGAGCCGTGCATCACCAGGTGCACGTTGGGGATGCGGGCGTGGATTTCCTTCACGCGGTCGATGCGCAGCACCTTTCCGGTGGGCTTCTGGGTGAACTTGTAGGCGCCGTGGGAGGTGCCGATGGCGATGGCCAAGGCGTCAACCTTAGTCTTGGTGACGAAGTCGGCGGCTTCGTCGGGATCGGTCAGCAGCTGGCTGTGATCCAGCGCGCCTTCGGCGCCATGGCCGTCTTCCTCACCGGCCATGCCGGTTTCCAGCGAGCCGAGGCAGCCCAGTTCGCCTTCGACCGAGACGCCGCAGGCGTGCGCCAGTTCGGACACCTTAGCGGTGGTGGCGACGTTGTATTCGTAGGTGGACGGGGTTTTGCCGTCGGTACCCAGCGAGCCGTCCATCATCACCGACGAGAAGCCGGACTGGATGGAGCGGAAGCAGATGCTGGGGGACGCGCCGTGGTCCTGGTGCATGCAGACGGGAATGTGCGGATACATTTCGATCGCGGCCAGGATCAGGTGGCGCAGGAAGGGCTCGCCAGCGTAGGAACGCGCACCGGCGGAACCCTGCAGGATCACCGGCGAATCCACGGCAGCAGCGGCCTGCATGATGGCCTGAACCTGTTCCATGTTGTTGACGTTGAAGGCGGGCAGGCCATAGCCGTTTTCTGCGGCATGGTCGAGCAATTGACGAAGGGATATCAGGGCCATTTACAGTCTCCTATTTAAAAAAGTTACAGCGGGCTATTTAAAATTCAGCGAAATCAGGTTTTTTTCGAGCCGCCGACGCGGACGATTTTCATGGTGTTGGTGCCGCCAGACTGGCCAATGGGCTCGCCGATGGTCAGCAGGATCAGATCGCCTTCGCGCACTGCACCGCGCCGCCGCAACTCGTCTTCGGCCTCGGCCAGCAGCACATCGCGATCCTTGCTGGAGGTTTTCAGATTGATCGGGTACACGCCACGAAACAGAGTGACTTTTCTACGGGTTTCGACCTGCGGTGTCAAGGCGTAGATCGGCACCCGGGTGGACAGGCGGCTCATCCACAAACAGGTATTGCCGGATTCGGTGAGCGCGGCGATGGCCTTGATGTTGAGGTGCACCGAGGTGAACACCGCCGACATCGCGATGGCCTCGTCGGCGCGCAGAAAGCTTTTGCTCAGGCGGTCGTTGGAGAAACCGGGTTCGGCTTCCTTTTCGGCTTCCAGACAGACGCGGTCCATCGCCTGGATCGCCTCGACCGGGTACTGGCCCGCCGCGGTTTCCGCCGACAGCATCACCGCATCGGTGCCATCGAGCACCGCGTTGGCGACGTCGGAGACTTCGGCACGGGTGGGAATCGGGCTGGAGATCATCGATTCCATCATCTGGGTGGCGGTGATGACGACCTTGTTGCGTTCGATCGCCATGCGGATCATCCGCTTCTGCAGTGCGGGCACGGCAGCGTCGCCGACTTCCACGCCGAGGTCGCCGCGCGCCACCATGATGGCGTCCGACGCTTCGAGGATTTCTTCCAGATGTTCGATCGCTTCGGTGCGCTCGATCTTGGCGACCAGCAGGCTCTTGCCGCCCGCCGCGCGCAGCAGCTCGCGCGCCTGCCGCATGTCGGCGCCGGAGCGCGGAAACGACACCGCCAGATAATCCGCTTTCAGCGCGGCAGCGGTCTTGATGTCCTCGATGTCTTTTTCGGTCAGCGCCGCCGCCGACAGGCCGCCGCCCTTGCGGTTGATGCCCTTGTTGTTGGACAGCGCGCCGCCCTGCACCACCTTGCAGATGATTTCCGTGCCCTTGACTTCTTCGACCCAGAATTCGATGCGGCCGTCGTCCAGCAACAGGGTGACGCCGCGCTTCACGTCATTCGGCAATTCCTTGTAGTCGAGGCCGACGCGGGTCTGGTCGCCCATCGTGCAGGCGGCGTCGAGAATGAAGGTGTCGCCCTTGGCCAGGGTGATCTTGCTGTCCTTGAACTTGCCGATGCGGATTTTCGGTCCCTGCAGGTCGACCAGCACGCCGACCGCGCGGCCGCGAGCACGCGCCAGCGAGCGCACCAGCTCGGCGCGGTCGATGTGATCCTGCGCGGTGCCGTGCGAAAAATTGAGGCGCACCACATCCAGCCCGGCTTCCATCATCCGGTCCAGGGTTTTGGCATCGGAACAGGCGGGGCCGAGGGTGGCGACGATTTTGGTTCTACGAATCATGTTGGTGAGCGGTGAGTAGCAATCGGTATAAACAAAAAGCGGTGAGCGAGAGCCGCTCACCGCTTACCGTTTACTGCTTAGCCTTGCGCCCGTTCCTCCAGAATCGCCACGGCGGGCAGGGTCTTGCCTTCGAGGTATTCGAGGAAGGCGCCGCCGGCGGTGGAAATGTAGCTGACCTTGTCGTAGATGTCGTATTTCTGGATCGCGGCGATGGTATCGCCGCCGCCGGCCAGGGTAAAGGCATTGGTGTTGGCGATCGCCATGGCGATGGTCTTGGTGCCTTCGCCGAACTGGTCGAACTCGAACACGCCGACCGGACCGTTCCACACCACGGTGCCGGCGTTCATGATGATGTCGGCGAGTTGCTGCGCGCTCTTCGGGCCGATGTCGAAAATCATGTCGTCGTCGGCGACGTCGCTGGCGTCTTTCAGCACGGCAGGCTCATTGGCGTCGAATTTCTTGCCGCACACCACGTCGACGGCGATCGGGATGGTCGCGCCACGTGCGGTCATCTTCTCGATCAGCGCCTGCGCGGTCGGGATGAGGTCGTGCTCGCACAGCGACTTGCCGACGTTCTTGCCCACTGCGGCAAGGAAGGTGTTGGCGATACCGCCGCCGACCACCAGCTGTTCGCATTTCTCGGCCAGCGCTTCGAGCACGGTCAATTTGGTGGAGACCTTGGAGCCGCCGACGATGGCGACCATCGGGCGGGCCGGATTGGCCAGCGCCTTGTCGAGCGCGTCCAGTTCTTCGGTCAGCAGAATCCCGGCTGCAGCCACCGGAGCAAACTTGGCGATGCCGTGAGTCGAGGCTTCGGCGCGGTGCGCGGTGCCGAAGGCATCCATCACGAACACGTCGCACAGCGCGGCGTATTTCTTCGCGGTCTCGTCGACGCTCTTCTTTTCGCCCTTGTTGACGCGGCAGTTTTCCAGCACCACCAGTTCGCCGTCGGCCACGTTGAAGCCGCCGTCAGTCCATTCGCGGATCAGGCGCACGTTCTTGCCGAGCTTCTGCGCGATCACATCGACCACCGGCTTGAGCGAATCTTCTTCCTTGAACTCGCCTTCGGTGGGGCGACCGAGGTGCGAGGTGACCATCACCTTGGCGCCCGCCTTGAGGCAATGCTCGATGGTGCGCATCGATGCGGTGATGCGGGCGTCGGAGGTGACTTTGCCGTCCTTGACCGGCACGTTCATGTCGGCGCGGATGAACACGCGCTTGCCTGCCAGATCGAGATCGGTGACGCGGATGAATTTGGGCATGGGTTTCTCCTGAATGATTAAGCGGTAAGGGATGAGTGGACTCAGTCCTTACAACTCAGTTGGGTGTGCCGTGGGTGCTGAGCAGCGAGCGGACGCGTCCGCTCGCTGCTCACCGTTTACCGCTTACTTGGCGACGTGCTCGACCAGACGCAGCATGTTGCAGGTGTAGCCGTACTCATTGTCGTACCAGGACACGACCTTGACGAAGGTGTCGTCCAGGGCGATGCCCGCATCCACGTCGAACGTGGACGGTGCGCTGTTGCCGACGAAGTCGGTGGAGACCACTTTCTCTTCGGTGTAACCCAGCACGCCCTTCATGGCGCCTGCGGAAGCGGCCTTCATGGCAGCGCAGATTTCAGCGTAGGTGGCAGGCTTGTTCAGCTCAACGGTCAGGTCAACCACCGACACATCAGAGGTGGGCACACGGAAAGCCATACCGGTCAGCTTGCCTTTCAGTGCAGGCAGCACCACGCCCACGGCTTTGGCAGCACCAGTGGACGACGGAATGATGTTTTCCAGAATGCCACGGCCGCCGCGCCAGTCTTTGGCCGACGGGCCGTCCACGGTTTTTTGCGTTGCGGTAGCCGCATGCACGGTGGTCATCAGGCCGCGCTTGATGCCCCAGTTGTCATTCAGCACCTTGGCCACCGGGGCCAGGCAGTTGGTGGTGCAGGAAGCCGCAGACACGATGGCCTCGCCCGCATAGGTCGTGTGGTTCACGCCATAGACGAACATCGGGGTGGAATCCTTGGCGGGAGCCGATTGAACCACTTTCTTCGCGCCCGCTTTGATGTGCGCTTCGCAGGACTCGGTGGTCAGGAAGAAGCCGGTGCAGTCGATCACCAGGTCAGCGCCCACTTCGTTCCACTTCAGGTTGGAAGGATCACGCTCGGCGGTCAGACGGATCGTCTTGC
>JBAVFD010000083.1:0-5851 GCA_049588075.1 Thiobacillus sp. | reverse complement strand
ACGTAGTCGTAGGTACGGCCGTCGCCCATGACGCCGACGGACTTGACCGGCAGGAAGACGGCGAAGGCCTGGCTGGTTTTCTCGTACCAGCCGGCGGCACGCAGTTCCTCGATGAAGATGGCATCGGCCCTTCTGAGCAGCTCGGCGAATTCGCGCTTCACTTCGCCGAGAATGCGCACACCGAGGCCGGGACCGGGAAAGGGATGGCGGTAGACCATGTCGTGCGGCAATCCCAGCGCGATACCGAGTTCGCGCACTTCGTCCTTGAACAATTCGCGCAGCGGTTCCAGCAGCTTCAGGTGCAGGGTGTCGGGCAGGCCGCCGACGTTGTGGTGGCTCTTGATGGTGTGCGCCTTTTTGGTCTTGGCGCTGGCCGATTCGATAACGTCAGGATAGATGGTGCCCTGCGCCAGCCACTTGGCTTTGGGCAGTTTCTCGGCTTCTTCCTGGAACACGTGCACGAATTCGCGGCCGATGATCTTGCGTTTCTGCTCGGGGTCGGAGACACCCGCCAGCGCATCCATGAAGCGATCGCGCGCGTCGGCGTGGATGACCTTGACGCCGAGGTTTTGCGCGAAGGTCGCCATCACCTGTTCGGCTTCATTCAAACGCAGCAAGCCGTTATCGACGAAGACGCAGGTGAGTTGCTGGCCGATGGCGCGGTGCAGGAGCGCGGCCACCACCGAGGAATCGACCCCGCCGGAAAGTCCCAGAATCACTTCGTCGCCACCGACTTCGGAGCGCACGCGACCGATGGCTTCATCGACGTAATCCGGCATGTTCCAGTCGCCCGCGCAGCCGCACAGGTCGCGCACGAAACGGTCGATGATGGTTTTTCCCTGCAGCGTGTGGGTGACTTCGGGGTGAAACTGCACCCCGTAAAACTTGCGGTCCTCGTCGGCCATCGCGGCAATCGGCGTGGCGGCGTTGCTCGCCATCACCTTGAAGCCGGGCGGCAGCGCAGTGACCTTGTCGCCGTGACTCATCCACACGTCGAGCAGGCCGTGGCCTTCGTCGTTGACGCGATCCTGAATGTCGCGCAGCAACGCGGTGTGGCCGCGCGCGCGGATTTCGGCGTAGCCGAATTCGCGCTTGGCGGCGGATTCGACCTGTCCTCCCAACTGTGCCGCCATCGTCTGCATGCCGTAGCAAATCCCCAGTACCGGCACGCCGAGCGTGAATACGACATCTGGCGCGCGCGGCGTTTCATCTTCGTACACCGAGTTCGGCCCGCCCGAGAGGATGATGCCGGCCGGCGCAAAATCGCGCACGAACGCTTCGGTCACGTCGTTGGGATGCAGTTCGCAGTAGACCCCGGATTCACGCACGCGGCGCGCGATGAGCTGGGTGTACTGGGAACCGAAGTCGAGGATGAGGATTTTCTGGTGCATGGCGGGGATCTGGGCTGAGGGCTAAAAAAAGAAAGTCACGCGCGCGTGACTTTCCCTGATTCCTGGCATCGGGTTTCGAATCGTTACTCCACCCGATAATTCGGCGCTTCCTTGGTGATTTGCACATCATGCACATGCGATTCGCGCACGCCGGCCGAGGTGATTTCGACAAACTCGGCCTTGGCATGCATGTCGGTGATGGTAGCAACGCCGAGGTAGCCCATGCTGGAACGCAGGCCGCCCATCAACTGGTGAATCACGCCGAGCACGCTGCCCTTGTAGGGCACACGGCCTTCGATGCCTTCCGGGACGAGCTTCTCGGCACTCTTTTCATTGTCCTGGAAGTAGCGGTCGCTGGAACCCTGCTGCATCGCGCCGAGCGAGCCCATGCCGCGATATGATTTATACGAGCGTCCCTGGAACAGTTCGACTTCACCCGGCGCCTCTTCGGTGCCGGCGAGCAGGCCGCCGAGCATGACGCAATCGGCGCCCGCCGCGATTGCCTTGGCGATGTCGCCGGAATAGCGGATGCCACCGTCGGCGATCACGCCGACGCCGCTGCCTGCAAGGGCGTCAGCCACGTTGGTGACGGCGGTGATCTGCGGCACGCCGACGCCAGCGACCATGCGCGTGGTGCAGATGGAGCCGGGGCCGATACCCACCTTGACCGCGTCGGCGCCGTGTTCGACCAATGCGGCAGCGGCCGATGCGGTGGCGATGTTGCCGCCGATGACCTGCACGTCGGGGAAATTCTGCTTGACCCACTTGACGCGATCCAGCACGCCTTTGGAATGACCGTGCGCGGTATCGACGACGATCACATCGACCCCGGCTGCCGCCAGCGCGGCGACGCGTTCTTCGGTGCCTTCACCGGTACCCACTGCCGCGCCGACGCGCAGGCGACCCATTGCGTCCTTGCATGCCAGCGGATGTTCGCTCGACTTTTGAATATCCTTGACGGTAATCAGGCCGCGCAACTCGAACGCATCGTTGACCACCAGCACGCGCTCCAGCCGGTGCTTGTGCAGCAGCGCCATCGCCTCGTCGCGATTGGCGCCTTCTTTCACGGTCACCAGTCGCTCTTTCGGCGTCATGATGTTGGCGACGGGCTGATCCAGACTGGTTTCAAAGCGAAGGTCACGGTTGGTGACAATGCCGACGACCTTGCCGCCATCGATCACCGGCAGGCCGGAAATGCGTTTGGCACGCGTGATTTCCAGCACTTGGCGCACCGTCATCTGCGGCGTGACGATGATCGGATCCTTGACCACGCCGGATTCGAACCGCTTGACCGCCGCCACCTGCGCTGCCTGCACTTCGGCGCTCATGTTCTTGTGGACGATGCCGAGACCGCCTTCCTGCGCCAGCGCAATGGCCAGCCGCGCTTCGGTGACGGTATCCATCGCGGCGGAGAGCAACGGCAGATTGAGGGTGATGGTGCGGGTCAGCCGGGTCGACAGGGTGACTTCGCGGGGGAGAATGGCGGAATGGGCGGGAACGAGCAGAACGTCGTCGAACGTCAGCGCTTTTTGCAAAACACGCATGGGCTTTCCTTAACGCAAAGCCGGATTATACGCGCCCCCGCGTCCCGCACAAACAGCCTGGATGACCGCGCGGAAAAGCTTGGTTGTAATCTACCAAGACGAATTGCGCGACTAGCGGTTGACTCACGCGTGTGATGCGGCTAACTTTGCGCCAGTATTACAGGCTGTCCGATGCGACTGCCGCCCCTTGAACGCCATACAACTCGTGGAGATAAAACAATGTCCAAAGTTTTGCTTGCCCTGACTTCCGCTGCCCTGTTGGGTCTGACTGCTTGTGCCGGCACACAGGCGCCGGCCGACAAACCCGCAGCCAAAGCCGCCGAAACTACGATCAGCGCCGAAGCGCAAGCTGCGCTCACCGCGGCCCAGGCCGACGTCAAGGCCGCCAAAGCCCAGAATGCACTGTGGACGACTGCGGAAAATGCGCTGAAAGCCGCCGAAGAAGCGGCTGCGAAAGGCGACAGCGCCACCGTGCTGAAGCAAGCCAAACTGGCCAGCGATCAGACCCGGCTGGGTATGGGGCAGCTCAACTATCCGATGCTCAAAGTCGGTGATAAATAAGTTGCTCAATCCCGGCAACCAAGCCTTCCGGTTTCACGCTGGAAGGCTTTTGTTTTTGGGCCTCCTGGCGCTTGCCCCTCATGCGCATGCCGAGCTCTACAAATGGACAGATGCCCAGGGCAAGGTGCATTACACGGACCAGCCGCCAACAGTAAGCGCCCAAACGATCAAAAACAGCGCCACGGGTCAGGCTGGAACCACGACCCAGGCCACGCAATCGCTCAACGCCCAGGAGCAGGCCTACCAAAAACGCCGCAAGGAAGCCGAAGATGCGCGCGCCAAGGAAGCCGAGCAATCACGCATTGCACGTGAGAACTGCGACAAGGCGCGCAAAAACCTGGACGCCCTGAACAAATCCTCGCGCGTCTACACTACCAATGCCGCCGGGCAACGCACCTACATGGATGATGCGGCGCGCGCCGGCGCATTGGCTAACAGCCAAAAAGCCGTTTCCGAATTCTGCAAATAAACCCGTTGCCGGCAATGGCGGCGCGGTTTATACCGCATCGGGCGGGTCTGTTTCCGGGGTCTTTTCCGGCGTGGCGTCTCCGCCGCCCTTCTTGGTGACCTTGCCTTCTTCCGCACGTTTGCGTCGCACTTCCTTGGGGTCGGCGATCAAGGGGCGGTAGATTTCCACTCTATCCTTGTCACGCACCGGTTCATCCAGCTTGACCAGCTTGCTGAAAATCCCGATCTTGTTTTTGGCAAGATCGATTTCAGGGAATGCATCCAGCACGCCGGATGCGCGAATGGCGTCGTCCACCGTCGCGCCTTCGGCAAGCTGAACCCGCCGCAACGGTTGCTGCGCAGGCAAGGCATACAGGACTTCGACGTTGATATTGGCTGGTTTCATAGGGCATAGACCTCGTCTGCACGGCGCACAAAGGCATCGACAAAGGTATTGGTGATATGGCTGAAAACAGGTGCCAGGATCGTTTCCAGCACCCGGCTCGAGAACGCATATTGCAGACGGAATTCAATCTTGCAGGCATCATCCCCCAATGGAACAAACAGCCAATCCCCTTCCAGTTCGGAAAACGGACCATCCTGCAATTTGATACGCATTTCGCGCGGATGGGTTTTGGTGTTTTCGGTGGTAAAGCTCTGATGGATCCCCATGTAGGCGATGTGAATCGTCGCTACCGTGCGATGCGCGTCGCGCAATTTCAACTCGGTGCCGCCGCACCAGGGCAGAAAAACCGGGTAATCCTCAACCCGATCCACCAGTTCAAACATGCGTTCGGGAGGGTGTGCCACCAGCACACTTTTTTCTACACGCGCCATGGATGCCTGAAGCCTTGTAAAATCAAGAATTGTACGCAAGCCAGCCTGTCATGAGCATCGCCGATAACAAAAAAGCCTTTCACGATTACTTCATCGAAGAAAAATTCGAGGCCGGTCTCGTGCTCGAAGGCTGGGAAGTGAAAGCCATCCGCGCCAGCCGGATACAACTGAAAGAAGCCTATGTCGTCGTCAAGAACGGCGCGGTTTATCTGATCGGCTGCCACATCAGCCCCCTCCTGTCAGCTTCCACCCATGTTCTCCCCGACCCGACGCGCACGCGCAAACTCCTGCTGCACAAGTCTGAAATCAACAAGCTGATCGGCAAGACCGAGCGCGCCGGCTTTACCCTGGTGCCGCTCAACATGCATTTTTCGAAAGGCCGCATCAAGCTGGAAATTGGCCTGGCGAAAGGCAAGAAACAGCACGACAAGCGCGCGGCGGAAAAGGATCGCGAGTGGGAACGTGAGAAGCAGCGCCTGGTTCGCTCCGCCCAGCACTGATTCGCCACCAAGAAATGTTGCGCCGCGCCGACAAACGGATGGAATAACCTACTTATTGGTCTATTTATACCTTGTGGTTTTGTCGAAATGTCGACTAGAATTGCCAATATCTCGACAGATAAGGAGATTCCCGATGTCGGCACTTCCCGTTTATCACGTTGAATTCATTCCACTGGAGCGACGCTTGGGTGATCGCCGCGTTGCTCCGCGCGATGCTGCGTTGCCGTCTGAAATCACGGCAGATCGACGCAAAATTGCAGTATCGGGTCGGCGCGCGGAAGATCGAAAATCCGCAACCCTCAAGGTCGTTTAAGCGTCAGCGAACGCTGACGCAGCAAGACGCTTTTTGTAGCCCTCAACCGGCTGCCGTGAGGCAGTTGTAACACCCCTCCCATCACCTGCGACACGCAACCAGCAAACCAGTCAACGGCGCGACTCGCGCCCGTATCTATTTGGCATTGCATCCGCAATTTTCCTGTTGCAACCAGCGTCGTGTGACAATGGCACCGTTTGGCCGTGTCCCCTGTTTCATCCCTGAAAGTTGAGCCCAGTTTGCCCGCCACCGTAACAG
>JBAVFD010000082.1:0-13869 GCA_049588075.1 Thiobacillus sp. | reverse complement strand
CCAGCCGCCCATGCGGCGCAGCAGCAGTACGAGGGCCGAGACGCACAGCACCCCTATGGCCAGCGCAATGCCCGCCGCACCCCAACGCCCGGCGTCGCCCAGGAGCAGCGAGCGGTGCAGGTTCTTCACCCAGCGCGGCAGCGCCGAAGGCTGCCAGGCGCCCAGCACCCGACCATCGGCTGGGTCCACGTAAGACGCCCGTGCCTGGTCGCCGTCAAAGCTGAAAACCGCGATAGCACCCGAGGGCAAATGTCGAATTTCCTCCGCACCCGGGATGGTGCGTGTCACGCGCTCCACCAGCGTCGCCACCGACAGGTCGTCCGGCGCGGCGGGTGCCTGCCACGCCTGCTGCACCGGATCGAACGCCAAGATGGCGCCGGTAATTCCCAGCACCACGGCCAGGGCACCTATCGTCAGGCCCAGCCAGCGGTGGGTTGCCTTCCATCCCATGTGCGCGCCCTTTACTGCAACTGGAAGGTCAGCGTCCGGATGTACTGCTTGCCGGCCTGCGGCTTGCCGGCGTTGCCGGTGGACAGCGGCACGCGCACTTCCGACGGGCTGTCGCGCATGTCTTCCACGGCCGCGTCGATGCGGATTTCGTAGCCTGCGTCAATCAGTGTATCGGCCAGGTCGGCCGTGACCTTGAGCGTGCGCCCCGCACCCACGCTGGCGCCGGTCACGCCGGCGAGGCGTTTGGTGTCACCGCTTGAGAGGCGGTTCCAGTCGGACAGGTGCTTGTAGTACTTGGCCTTGCCGCCGGCCACCCATAGCGTGCGCACATAGGCCCCTTTGGCGTTGGTCAGGTATGCGGCCAGGTAGGCACCGTCGCCGCCGTAGTTCTTGAGTTGGGCGGTCAGCGTGAGCTGGCGGCTGTGCGCCAGGGCGGGAATGGCCAGCGCGCAGGCGGCGGCCACAGTGGTCAAAAGTAGTTTGGACATGGTGATACTCCAGTGGGGGATTAATCGATCTGGCCGCGCGGTGCGGTGCCAGGGGTGAATGGGGCCGATGGTGCGGCGGCGCCGTCTGGTTGCGGCGCGGCGTGCTCACGGTCGCGCTCTCGGGAACGCTGGCGGTCCCCTTGCTTCATCTTCAATACCTTCAGGGTTTCCGGATCGATTTTGGCCTTGAAGATGCGGCCCTGTGAGTCTGTGCCGCGAATTTCGTAGCAGCCGTCGTCGATTTTCAGCCGCTGGATTTGCCAGCCCTGTCGAGCTGCCATCTGCCGCACGGCCTCGCGTGACTGCCAGCGCTCTACCGGCGCATCGCAATCGTCATCGGCCAATGCGGGCAGGGCGGCCAGTCCCAGTGACAGGGCCAGCAAGCCACGGCGCAGGGAGGGATGCATGACAAACGATTTGCGGTGCTGGTGTTTCATGGAAAACTCCTTTTCAGTACGTTAGCGCTTCTGTCGGCTTACGGGCACCACATCGTACTCACACAATAGACCAGGAGCGGTAACAATTAAGAAGGGCCGTCCTACCTCCCTTAGCGGTCAACGTTTGACATGGAGGCGTGCCCCGGCTTGCCTGGGCACGTCCTCTCGATGGAAGGGTTAGGCGGCGTCGGTTGCCTTGAACACTAGCGTGAGACCTTTCCCATGACTGTAGAAATAGTCTCCTTTAGGGCTGATCACGACTGCCCTGCCTTTGCGTGGATCGACAAAGTAGCGCCAGCCATAGCCCGGCTGCCCGATCGTTGTGTCAGTGGAGACGGCTTGCATGCCTGAGTCGATCCGATGACTGCCTCCTGCCTCCTTGCGAGGATCGCCTGCATGCGAAGGCATGCTCATCATGGTTGCTGCCACGCTCAGCACCACGGCAATATTGCTTGGCTTCATGATTCTTCCTTTCGATCGAGTCCAGTCGACGCTGACTGTCCATGTACTCTGAACTTCAAAACTTAAGACAGCCTGAACGCACTTCTGTGCGCCCCATGAGGCGATGTGGTTCTTTCAGAAGCCGTAGGTCACAGTCGCCAGAAGTGGAGTTAAGTGGCGCGGATTGTCAGATGGCCGGTGTTATTACATCAACGGACGGTCGATTAGCACGCCATGACCAGCCGCTTCGGGTCGGGTGCAGTCCATCGCGACTGACGGAAGCGGCCGTTCAAGCAGCCTACTCCATCAACGTCGGCAACCTGCGCGATACCGGTCGTTCAGGTGAATGAATGCCACAGGCAGCAAAACGACAAGACATTCGTGGCTGGCCTCTGACTACCCGCGACCTTCGCTAACGTTTGGAAGCGTCTGGAAAACTATGGGGATTCAACGTTTATTCTGTATTGCAGCCCGGTTCAGATTCATCGCCAGCAGGCGCTTGAGAATTTCCTCGTCCGGCATCTCCGGCGTGTAGTCGGCCCAGCCGTAGGCGGCGGCCACCGCCGCGTCGAGTTCGCGATGGGCATGGGCGAGCCAGGCCGGGTGGGCGTTGTAGAGGTTGGTGAGGGTGCGCTTTTTCAGCTCGGCCTCATGGCCGGGCTTGGCGACGGGGCGCAGCGGGAAGCCGGCCTGTTCCTCTTCCGGGGTGCGCACCCAGTCCACCCACTCCGGCGGGTTGAGCCAGGTCTCGCGCAGGGCATTGAGCTGCTTCGCGGCGGCGGCGATGGCTTCGGCCTGCGGTCCGGTGGGTGTGTCGCGCGGCGTCAGGCCAGCAGGGAAGGGGAAAGTCTCGAAGGTAGTGGTGGGGGTGTAGCGGGGGTCGTTGCCTTTCCCAAGCCATGTGCACAAGCCCAGAGACCAAAGTTCGTGGAAGCGGGAATGCAGGATGCCGAAGGTGGTGTCGTCGGAACGGGCGATAACATCCAGAAGGTTCATCGCCAGAGTGGGGGCGCTACGCCAAGCAAAAATCCTGTGCTTTGAAACTATTGGCGTCACGATATATCTAGGTAGACCCTCAATGGCTCGACGCATATCCGGGCGAGGCCGTTCGAAGAGCCACCAGTTCTCGCGTGTTCGGGCATTGCGATCCTTTTCACGCTCAGGCTTTACGTGTTCAAGCACATGTTGAAAAGGCACTTCATATTGCATGGCCTGATTTTGGGAGAGACCTGTGAAGTCAATAATCCATGTGTCGGAAGAGTTTCTGACAACATCGGTTGCGTTGATCCACGGAAACACAACATTGCTATTTGGCAGGCCGTTTGGATTGCCGCCTTGCTTGAGAAGGTTTCTGGCCAGCTCTCCAGGAATATCAAAACTTCCGTATTTTTTGATTCCTTCAAAGCAGGTTCCAGTGTTTTCCTTGAGCCGTTGAGCTTGTGTGAGATCAAGACCATCGGCACCAGCGGTCAGATCCGCATGGATTCTTCCAGATGGCTGACCGTCGAGGGCGGCTCCCTCGCTATTTCCAAAGCACACCAGAGACACCCGCACCGCCGCGCCGTTGTTGATCCAGGCTTCATCGCTCCAGGCTTCGAAGATGGGTGCGGTGGCGACGATGCGCTCCAGCACCCGGCGCGAGGCGCCGCCGCGAATCGAGTTGGTGGCGACCAGCCCGACGCGCTGCGTCTTGCCCGCTTCGATCTGCGCGCGGGCCTTCTCGAACCAGTAGGTGACGAAATCGGCGCCACCGGGGACGCGGCCGTCGTACTGTTTGCGCAGGGCACGGGTGTATTCGTCGCCCAGCTCGGCGCGCATCTTCTTGTCGCCGAGAAAGGGCGGGTTGCCGACGATGGCATCGGCATCGGGCCATTCCGGTTCGAAGGCGGCGACGAGCATGCTGTCCCGCTCTTTTTCCGCGTCCTCGATCGCCACGCCCTCGTAGTGGGCTAACAGCACGGCATCGCGGTTCTCGACGTGGTCGAGCGGCCGCAGGATCGGGTCGCGGCGCACAGGATAGCCGTGCGCCAGCATCCACTGGATTTCGCCGATCCACACGGTGACGCGGGCGAGTTCAGCGGCGTAGGGATTGAGTTCGATGCCGAGCACGTTGGCCGGGCTGGTTTCGATCACCAGCTCGCGGTGCAGACCGAGGGATTCGGCTTCGAGGTTGGCACGGTGTTCCAAGTCTTTTAGAGTTTTCAGCGCCAGGTAGAGGAAGTTGCCGCTGCCGCAGGCGGGATCGAGCACGCGGTAGCCCTTGAGCCGCTGGATGAAGTGGATAAAGGCGGCCTGCGCGTCGTCGCGTGCGGTCTTGCTACCCTTGCCGCCCTGATTGTGCTTTTCCAGCAGCGCGGCGATCTGCATTTTGACGGCCTGCCATTCGGCCAGCAAGGGCGCCTCGATCACAGGCCGGATCAACTTGAGGATGGTGGCGGGGTCGGTGTAGTGCGCGCCGAGCTGGCTGCGCATGTCTGGGTTGAGGCCGCGCTCGAACAGGGTGCCGAGGATGGCGGGCTCGATCTCGCCCCAGCCCATGCGCGCGGCGTCGAGCAGCTGCACCACGTCTTCGGTGGTGAGCGGCGGCACCTCGATCTGCTCGAACAGGCCGCCGTTGAAATACGGAATGGTTTCCAGCGCGAAATCGCCGCCACGGCGCATGGCGGTGAACAATTCGGTGAGCCGGGACTGGGCTTTTGCACCGTCTGGGTTGGACTTGTCCAGCACCGTCTCGAACAGTTTTTCCGGCAGCAGGCGGGCGTCTTCGGCAAACATGCAGAACACGCACTGGATCAAAAAGTGCGCGGTTTGCAGCGGCGTGCGGCCCTGAGCATTGAGGCGTTCGGCCAGCTTGCCCATCTTGCGCGCGGCTTCTTCTGTGACGGCGTAGGTAGTGCGCTGCGGCTTGAAACGCTCAGGCGACTCGAACAGCCAGCGCAGCTTTTGCAGATTCTGTGGCTGGCCGATATCTTCCAGCGTGATGCTGTGAACTTCGGACGGGGTGCCGGTAAAGTGAGTGTGGATTTCAATACGGCTGCGGTCGGATACCACCAGCAGCGGCGGGTTGTCGAGCGCGAGGGCGTAGGTCATCAATTGCTTCAACGCAACGCCAAGGTCTTTGCCCGGCGCCTTGCTTTCCCAGGCGAAAAAGCCGCGCATCCATACATCGGCCCAACCATGGCCAGCGCCGGTACGGGTTGCGCCTCGCTCGAAGCAGTAGTTCTCTGAATCATCGGGTTTCGCAACGCCCAAGAGATCGCACAGATCCAGAAAGAAGGATTGAGCGCCAGCTTTTTCAGAGAGGGGGTTGCCGTGCCATTTGGCAATGAAAGCTTGTGGTGTCATGGCGCGATGCTACCAAACCAGGTGAAAAGTTGTCGGTATGATGGTTAAGCCAAAGAAGAAGCCTTCGCTAGATATGCTTGGCTAGCGAATGTCCGATGTCGGTGAGATGTGCGGCTCAGAAACGGCCGTGTAACCGACCGTCATGGCGAGGACAGCCGATGCCGGATACTCGGCCTTATGTGGAGCTCCACATAAGGCCGATTACCAGACCCACACGGCGGACGTCGTAACGATTCGTACCTGGCCAATTATTCCCTGACAGAGCAACCCGAACTTGCCCTGTCTGTCAGGTCAAGTCTGAATTTCTACAATTTATACTGTCAGCGTGGGAAATCCCATTGGAACAAGTATCGGGTTTTCGGCTTGTCCAAGTATCTCTAGGGAACACCAATTATGCTCTGAACCCGCGCTCATGCCGTAAAGCCTGAGCCGCCGCCACCATATTGGACAGCGCTGCTTCGGTCTCCGGCCAGCCACGCGTTTTCAGGCCACAGTCGGGATTGACCCACAGATTGGAAGGCGGGATGACCTGCGCGGCTTTTTCCAGCAAGCGGGTCATTTCCGCCTCGGATGGCACACGCGGGCTGTGGATATCGTAGACGCCCGGACCAATTTCGTTGGGATAGTTGAAGTCGCCAAAGCCGCGCAACAGCTCCATGTCCGAGCGGCTGGTCTCGATCGTGATGACGTCGGCGTCCATGGCCGCGATCGCTGGCAGGATGTCGTTGAACTCCGAATAGCACATGTGGGTATGGATCTGAGTGGCGTCAGCCACACCGGACGCGCTGATGCGGAACGCGCGGCTCGCCCAGTCTAAATAAGCCGGCCAGTCCGACTCCCTGAGCGGAAGACCCTCGCGGTAGGCAGGTTCGTCGATCTGGATGATGCCGATGCCGGCAGCTTCGAGGTCATTCACTTCGTCTCGGATCGCCAGCGCGATCTGCAGGGCAGTCCTCGAACGTGGCTGGTCGTCGCGCACGAAGGACCATTGCAGCATCGTCACCGGGCCTGTCAGCATGCCTTTCAACGGCCTGCCGGTCAGCGACTGTGCATAGTGCGTCCAGCCCACTGTCATCGGCTGTGGGCGCGACACATCACCGTAGATGATCGGCGGTTTCACGCAGCGGCTACCGTAGGACTGTACCCAGCCATTTTGCGAAAACGCGTAACCCTGCAATTGCTCGCCGAAGTACTCGACCATGTCATTGCGCTCGGCTTCGCCGTGCACCAGAACATCGAGCCCCAGGGCTTCCTGTTTTTCGACGGCATACTGAATTTCCCGCTGCATCGCAACGGTGTAATCGGCCTCGCTGATTTCACCTTTCTTGAAACGCGCGCGGGCACTGCGTATTTCAATGGTCTGCGGGAAGGAGCCAATGGTCGTAGTCGGGAAGGGGGGCAGCCTGAAACGCCCACGCTGCGCAGTCTGGCGTACCGCGAATGGCTGATTGCGCGTGTCGTGCGTAGCTGTGAGCGCGGCCAGCCGCTCGCCGACCGCCGCATCATGCACCCGGCCTGAGGTTCGTCGCGCGGCCAGCGCCCGTTCATTGTCGGCCAGCTCCACAGCCACTGCCTGACGGCCGGCATTGAATGCGGTTTTGAGAATGGTCAGTGCGGCGATTTTTTCGTCGGCGAACGCAAGCCAGTTTTTGAGCTCCGGATCGAGCCGTGTTTCACCCGCCAGACTCACCGGCACATGCAGCAACGAACACGAGGGCGCAAGCCACAGCCGATCACCCAGGCGCTGATGCAGGCCCTCAAAGCGCTTAAACACTTCGGAAAGATCAGTCTTCCAGATGTTGCGGCCGTCGATCACGCCCGCCGAAAGCACTTTGGTGATGGGCAGCCAGTCGATCACCTGCGCCAATTCGTCGCCGCCGCGCACGCAATCGACATGCACCCCGGCCACGGGAAGTTTCATAGCCATGAGCAGGTTCTCACGAAGCGGACCGAAATAGCTGGCGAGCATCAGTTTCACTCCAGCGGCATTCAGATGGTGATAGGCACGTTCGAAAGCGGTGCGCCAGTCGGCGCTTAAATCCAACGCCAGAATCGGTTCGTCGATCTGCACCCACTCCACGCCTTGTTCTTTCAGTCGCGCCAGAATATTTCCATAGGCCGGCAGTAATCGGTCGAGAAGATCGAGGCGGTTGAAACCTGCAATCTTTTCCTTCGCCAGATGCAAGAACGTGAGCGGGCCAATCAGAACGGGCTTTGCATTGAAACCCGCTGTTTGCGCCTCGGCCACTTCGTCGAACAGCCATTCCGCGCCCAGCGAAAACTGCGTATCGGGTTTCAGTTCGGGGACGAGAAAGTGATAGTTGGTGTCGAACCATTTTGTCATTTCCATTGCATGGCATGCGGTATTGCCCCGCGCCAGTTGGAAATACTGAGGCAGGCTGATCTTCTCCCCAAAGCCGAAACGTGCCGGTGCGCAGCCCAGGAGCGCGATGTGATTTAGCATCTGGTCGTAAAACGCGAAGTCTCCCACGGTGACGAAATCCAGCCCGGCCGCATGTTGACGTTGCCAGTTGGCCTGGCGGATGCCGCTCGCCACCGCTTTCAGCGAGGCATCATCGATTTCGCCGCGCCAAAAAGACTCCTGTGCAAATTTCAGTTGCCGGTTCGGTCCGATGCGCGGAACGCCCAATACGTGTGCCAGTGCCATGCGTGTTCTCCCAATGAATGATGGACGCCATGATGCCGATGCCGATAACATGAGGCAAACGAATATTTTTCATAAAATACATGAACCATTCTCATATCGAACTGCGCCATCTGCGACTGCTACAAGCCGTGGCTGAATCTGGCGGGCTGACTGCCGCTGCTGAGCGACTGCATCTCACACAGTCGGCGGTGTCGCATCAACTGAAGGCACTGGAAGACTCGCTGGGATTGCCGCTGGTCGAGCGCACCGCGCGACCTCTTAGTCTTACAGCCGCCGGACGTCGGCTGCTGACGCTGGCACGCACGGCCCTGCCGCAGGTAAATGCGGCGCTGCGCGATCTAGCCAAGCTGAAGGACGGCGACGCGGGCGAGTTGCGCATCGCGGTGGAATGCCACACCTGTTACGACTGGCTGATGCCGGCGATGGACAGCTATCGTGACGTGTGGCCAGGGGTTGAGCTCGATCTGCTGGGGGGCTTTCAGGCCGACCCGGTAGGCTTGCTCCTGGACCAGCAGGCCGATCTGGTCATCACCTCAGAAACCGCGCCGCGCGCTGGGGTGACTTATGCGCCGCTATTCGGGTTCGAGATGCTGGCGCTGCTGCCGCCCGGCCATCCGCTCGCCTCGAAGAAATGGCTTGCGCCCGCAGACTTCGCCGACCATACGCTCATTACCTATCCGGTGCCGGAAGACCGTCTTGATTTGATCCGCCGCGTACTTGCTCCTGCTGGGGTCAAACCTCCGCGCCGCGAGGCGCAACTGACGGTCGCCATCCTGCAACTCGTCGCCAGCCGCCGTGGGCTCGCTGCGTTGCCCGCGTGGGCGGTCGCGCAGTATCTGGAACGCGGCTACGTCGTTGCCCGCCCGATTGGCAAACACGGGCTGTGGGCGGAACTCTATGCTGCTGTGCGCGAGACCGATGCGGCGCGTGCGTTTGTCGCCGACTTCATTGACACCGTAAAACGCGACAGCTTTGCACGCCTGCCCGGTATACGCGCTGACCTCGCTGCCGCGCAAGGTATTTGAAGTGGCGTCAGGCCTGCCCGGCACACCCAAGGGCAAGCATGGCAAATCCCCCAGGAAGCCCTCCAAGAGCAGATCAGCGCAGTCTCGTTGACCGAAACTGGGTTCGATTTCTAACAGGATCGTTTGAGGATGCCCCGACATTGTTCCTGGGGTGGAACTTTGTGTGCAGCTCGATCACTCGTTTGGTAGCAACGAATGTGTAGATCTGAGTAGTACTGATACAAGCATGTCCCAGCAGCTCCTGGATAACCCGCAGATCTGCGCCGGCATCCAACAGGTGGGTGGCAAATGCGTGCCGAATACTGTGAGTGCTGAGAGGCCTGACGATGCTGTTGTTCTCGGCATGTTTTCTCACGACCAGTCGAAGTGTGCCCGTGTTTAGTTTCTTGCCTCGCACCGAGAGGAAAACATAATTGCAGCGATAATCTCGCCTGAATGCGGGTCTCGATCTGCTCAGATACAGATCAAGCCAGAACGCGGCTTCTTCGCCGTACACAACAAGACGCTCCTTGTTTCCTTTCCCACAAACGCGAATTACCCGGTTTCTGAAATCAATATCACCGATTTCGAGACCTGACAGCTCTGCGGACCGTAAGCCGGTTGCATATAGCAATTCGAGCAAGGCTTTGTCGCGCAGGCCCTGATGAGAATTGAGATCAGCAATATCGAGCAGCGATGCAACCTCATCCTGAGTCGGAGTGTTCGGTAGCCTTCGCGGGATTTTGATGTTGCGAATCGACGCGGTTGGATCCTGCGATACCAAATCATTTGAAACGAGATATCGGTAAAAACGCCGCAGCGTAGATGAATAGCGAGCGACGCTTCGAGGGCTGATCTTTCTCTCAAGCAGGCTTACCAGCCATTCATCAATATCCAGGATCTGCGCCTGGAGTAGCGTCTTTCCGTTATGCCTCGACAGCCATGACGAGAAACCGTTTAGATCGGCCCGGTAGGCCGCGATAGTCTTGTCTGCGAGGCCATGGCTAAGCCATAGATCATTGCAGAACTGCTCCATGTATGCGGGCAGGCATTTAGAGGGTGCGGAACCCATGTGTTTTTCGCCTTTCTTATTTTCAATCCCTTCGGCTCCGCAACTGCAAGGGGGTGATTGTTCAGCTTATTATTTTCTCCGCCACTCCCATGGCGGGATAGGATTCAAGTCAGACCACAGCCTTCGCTTGTTCATTCATGAATCGAGTCCTGTTCGCGCATAAACCTCGCGATCGTCAACATTTTCGTTCTTTTTATAATGGCACGCCAGTCCCAGCTTGATGAGCAGGTTGGTATGAGACTTCGTGCCTCATGACGTCCACCTTCAACGGCCGTTGTCGCTTAAGCCAATAGGTGGGCTTCTTCTGCCGACTTGCCTCCCTGCTTGTTCGATCATTTCTGGTTTTGCTGATGTCCGAAATGTGTATATAATTATCGGACATGGAGCCCGTCATGCTCAATCCGACACCAGTCATCAAATCGCAGGTGATGCAACGTATCAACCAGGCCCCGGCAGCCAAAGTGTGGACGCCGGTGGATTTTCTCGACCTGGGTAGCCGCGACGCGGTGGATAAAACGCTCCAGCGCATGGTCGCCAGCAATGATCTGCGTCGCATCGACCGAGGATTGTACGACCAGCCCCGGATGAACTCCCTCACCGGGCAGCCAACCGTCCCCGATTACCGCAGTGTGATCGATGCCGTCGGTCGCCGCGACCAGGTGCGCGTATTGATTGACGGGATGACCGCCGCCAACGATCTGGGGCTGACCAATGCGGTGCCGGGGCAGGTCATCGTACATTCGGATGGACGGCTGCGACCGATCCAGTTGGGCAAATTGACCCTCCAGTTCAAACTGACAGCCCCAAGCAAACTCTACTGGGCAGACCGTCCGGCCATGCGAGTGGTGCAAGCCCTGTACTGGCTCCGCGATGGTCTGAAGGGTGGTGCCCAGATCGATCAGGATGCGATTCAAGCCAAGCTCATTCGGCTACTACAGGACTCAAGCCAGGGAAGCGCGATTCGTGATGATCTGCGATCCGGTTTACACACTGTGCCGTCGTGGATGCAACAGTGGATTCGCGATCTGCTTGCCCGGTCCGAGCAGGCAAGCACCAGGGCCTCGCCGTGAACGCCGGCTTTCTTCGCATCATCGCCGCCTCTCCCGAGGATCGTCGCGGCCTGTTCCTGGCGACCGCCAACCGGCTCGGCACGCCACTACAGAACGTTGAGAAGGACTTCTGGGTGTCCTGGGTGCTGGACCTGCTGTTCAATGGCCGCGACGCCGGCGAGCCGCGCCTGCTCTTCAAGGGCGGGACATCGCTGTCCAAGGCCTACGGGCTGATCTCCCGGTTTTCTGAAGACATCGATATCACGGTGTTCCGGGAAGACATTGGCCAGGACATCCAGGTTGGCGACCTGGAGGGTCTCTCGGGCAAGCAGCAACGCCTCCTACTGGAAGCCATCAAGCAGGCCTGCCAGGCTTACATCCAGGGCACACTCAAAGCGCGTTTGAACCGGCAGATCGAGGCAGCATTTCGCGAAGCGGGAGTATCGCTTGCAGAAGCCCCCGTCGTTCACGATCCTGACGATCCGGATCAACAGACACTGCTGGTACGTTACCCTTCCGTCAGCACGGGTGTCGACGAATATGTGAAGCCAACGGTCAAGATCGAAGCCGGAGCCAAGTCGGCTCTGGACCCGCACCGTTTCGCCACCATTCAACCCTATGTCGCCGACGACATGCCGGCGGCCAATCTCATCGTGCCGGACGTGGTCACCATCGATGCCGAGCGTACTTTCTGGGACAAGGTCGTGATCCTGCATGGCTTGCGCCGTTGGCATGACAACCGGGGGGTGTTGCGCCAGCATGGCCATCGTGTTTCGCGGCACTACTACGACATCTACAAATTGATGCGTTCTCCGGTAGGGCAACAGGCAGCAACGGATCATGCACTGGCTCTCGACTGTGCGCGTCACGCCCTGATGTTTTTCAACAGCGCGGACCTGGACCTGCTGCATGCCCGGCCCGGTTCATTTGCGATCACACCGACACCCGGGATGGTGGATGCACTCAGGCGTGATTACCAGGCGATGACCGGGATGATTTTTGGTGAGGTGCCCGATTTTGCCGAGGTGCTTGATGCCACCCGGCGACTTGAGCAGGCGATCAACCAAAGGATCCCATGATCTGCGCGTGCTCGATGCTCGGCGTTCTATCGTCTGTCAGAGCCCAACAGAACTGGCATGGCCCTTCAGCTGACCCTGTTGCCCGGTTGTGTTTCTATTTTCAGGCTGTCATCCAATAGCAGAAACAGCGCCTCGTCGTCCGTCGACGTGTATATGCTGGTGGTTGCCACGCTGGCGTGCCCGAGCAGGCGTTGGATCATGTTGACCGGCATCGTCTCTGCGGAATGCGCGCCGCGCGTATGTCTTAGCCAGTGCGTCGAGGCTTTCGCCATCTTTTTGGCATCGTCATGATGCCCCTGCGTGGCAAGCTCCGTAGCTGCTTCCCTGAAAAACGTCTTCAAGGCCTTGTACAGCGTCGTGGGATCCAGGGTGCCCGTATCTTGCCCAAGCCGCAGCCGGGCAATCAGGGGAATGTCTTCAGGATTATCCAGCAGGTCGGCATTCAGGCCCCGCCAGGCCAGGTAATCGCGTAATGCATCCATCACCATGCCGGGCATCGGGACTGCCCGCCATTTGCCACCCTTGCCGAGCACTTTCAGCATCCAGCGGACACCCAGGTCACGCTTGAGCGGGACCGAATAGAGTCTCCCCAGGCGGGCATCCACCAGTTCGGTGAGCCGTAGCCCCGTGGCATAGGCGAAGGGGAGTATGAAGCGCAAGCGCCGGACGGATTCATCCATAGGCTGCCTGTGCAGATATTCCATGAGAAATGCCCACTGGCTGCGTGTGAACGCGTGCGTCAGTTCCAAGTCAGGTGCGGTTGCCGCGTCCATCACCCGCTGTGGCGGCGGCACGCCGTCCCATGGATTGCTGTCGAGGTAACGCACCTTGGCAAGCCACTCGAACAGGGATTTGAGGATGGTATGGGCCTGGATTTGGCTGCGCAGCGAGGCGGCTCCTTCAAATGGCCGCCAGTTGGCTGACCAGCGCGGTGTGCTGCGTTTTCCCATCCATTCCGCCTGGGGAAGGCGCCATGGCCATGCCGCGGGCAATGTGCGGCCGAGCCCGCCCAGCCAATCCCGGTAGGAAATGGCATCCTCGATTGACAGCGACGACAGGGCGCGCCCGCGCTCCATGATCGACCAGATCAGGAGGCGCTCTGCCTCACGGCGATAGGCGCGCTCGGTATGCGGATTCGACGCGCGCGCTTTCAGCCAGGCCTGGATCGCCTGATGGTCATTCTCAGCATTGATGCGGCTGCGGCCGAGGCATCGGTTCTCGCCAACCGAGCCGTCCAGTTCCGCCGGCGTCGAGAACGACTCCAGCGGCATGATGGCTGTGGCTGAGGGCCGGGTCAGTTCGATCGGCGACAACGACCGCAGCGGGGCGAGCCCCTGGGGCGCCATTACCCCCAGACTGCCTTCGTGGGTGGCAAGCCACGCCACGAGCCGGCGCGCCCCTTTTTCGCCGAGGCGGGGGACGGACACCCACCAGCGGTAGCCCTGCGTGCGGACGCGCTGATTTAGCGCCTCGATGGTGGGGATGCCAGCGAGGATGAGCCTGGCAGCAAGTCGATCGTCAAACCAGGCGGCAACTGGATCCTGCGGCTGCGGATCGGTGGCGAGCAGGTCCTCCATCCACACCAGCGCGGCCAGTTGGCGCTCGACCAGACGGGCGTAGCGTCTCGCGCGGCGGTCGATGCTCTGCGGATAGGCCTCGATATACATCGCGGCCAGTTCCTTCTCCGAATAGAAGTGATCGGGGTCGTTTTCTTCGCGGAAGGTTTCGAGCGAGGGGAGGGCGGTCGTCGACCGTACTGCCTCGGGCAGGGTGCCCAGCGGCAGGCGCAGCAGCCGGGCCAGCGCATGTCGGCCATGCCGGCGGGCGGCCATCGTC
>JBAVFD010000081.1:0-1502 GCA_049588075.1 Thiobacillus sp. | reverse complement strand
CGAGGCCGATGCCGGCCACACGGTGGTGTTGACGCTGCACGACCCCAACTGGGCGGCCTGCCACTGCGACCGCCTGCTGTTTCTGCACGGCGACGGACGCTGGCAATTGGGCACGCCCGCCGAGCTGCTGACCCCGGCATCGCTCGAAGCGCTGTACGGCTCCGGAACGGCGGCGCTGTGGCAGCGAGAGGGCGCCGTCCAGTCTGTATAATCGCGCTTTAGCCCGCATTCCTCCGCCCTCGCGCAGCTCATGATTCGTCGCATCATCAATAAAGTTTTTGGCCGCAAGCCGTCCAGAACCACTCAATCCGGCGCGCAGATTCTGCCGCTGGCCAAGCACGGCATCCGCCGCGACCAGCTCGACGACTGCGCGCTGAAAACCTGTGAAACGCTGATGCAGGCCGGGTTCAAGGGCTACGTCGTCGGCGGCGCGGTACGCGATCTGCTATTGGGTTTGACGCCAAAGGACTTCGACGTGGCGACCGATGCCACCCCGGAACAGGTGCGGCGGCTGTTCCGCCGTTCACGCATCATCGGGCGGCGTTTTCAGATCGTGCACGTGATGTGCGGGCGCGTCACCATCGAGGTCACCACCTTCCGTTCCAACGGCCAGAAGGAAACGGAAGAGGAAGACGAGCGCCCGACCGACGAGCACGGCCGCCTGCTCACCGACAACGTGTTCGGCAACATGGCGGATGATGCCGCGCGCCGCGACTTCACCATCAACGCGCTGTATTACGACCCCGCGCGCGATGAAGTACATGACTATTTCGGCGGCGTGGCGGACTGCAAGAAGCGCGTGATCCGCATGATCGGCGACCCCGATACGCGCTACCGCGAAGACCCGGTGCGCATGCTGCGCGCCGCGCGCTTCGCCGCCAAGCTCGACTTTCATATCGATCCCGATACGCGCAGGCCGGTCGCCGCACTGGCGCCGCTGCTGGCCAACATTCCGCGCGCGCGCATTTTCGACGAGGCGCTGAAACTGCTGCTGTCCGGCCATGCGCTGCGTGGCGTCCACCAGTTGCGCGCCGAGGGCCTGCACCACGGCATGCTGCCGCTGCTGGATACCATCCTGGATGATTCCACCGGCGAACGCTTCATCACCGCCGCGCTGAAAACGACCGACGCGCGCATCCTGTCCGACCGCCCGGCATCGCCTGCGTTTCTGTTCGGCACGCTGTTGTGGCCGCAGGTGGTGCAACGCTGGCACGCGCTGGAGGCCGCGGGCGAAAAGTCGCAGCCCGCGCTGTTCGCCGCGATGGACGAGGTGCTCGACGCGCAACGCGGCCAGCTCGCCATTCCGCGCCGCTACGACGGCATGATGAAGGAAATCTGGGCGCTGCAGCCGCGCTTCGAGCAGCGCGGCGGGCAGCGTCCGTATCGCCTGCTGGAGCATCCGCGCTTTCGCGCCGCCTACGACTTTCTGCTGCTGCGCGCCGAATCCGGCGAAGTGGACGCCGAACTGGGCGAGTGGTGGACGCGCTTTCAGGATGCCGGCG
>JBAVFD010000080.1:0-11635 GCA_049588075.1 Thiobacillus sp. | reverse complement strand
TGCGCATCAAAGCTCAAGGCAATCCGCAGCCCGGGATCGGCGGCATCGGCATGCGACGCGAACTCCTGCCCGGCGCATGCCGGGTTGTCACGCAGCTTCGCCATTTCGTAACTGGTGCGCGCCCAGGTGCTTTGCAGGTCGGTGCGCGCTTCGTCGAAGATGGGCTTGCCGTCACGCAGAATGCGCAGGCGGTCGTTTGCATTGAGTTGCCCGATCACATGGAATTCGCCACGCAGATCGGCATCCATGAACGCCTGCATCACCGCCTGCGTGTCGCCGCGCCGCACTTGCAGCACCGCCCCCGCCTCTTCGTTGAACAGCACGTTGAAAATGCGCTGCGAGACATCGCCATCGGTCAGGTGTTCGGGCTCGGGCAGCCCCTCGTCCTCGACCTCGTGGCGAATCTGTTCGAGGCACAGTTCATCGACGTCGAGATCGATGCCGCAATGCCCGGCGAACATCATTTCAGCGAGCGTGGCGAACAGGCCGCCATCGCTGCGGTCGTGATAGGCCAGCAGTTTGCCGTCCGCGCTCAACGCCTGCACGGTATTGAAGAATGCGTTGAGCGCCGCAGCGGCAGGCGCATCCGGGCAACGGTCGCCGACCTGCTTGTGGGCCTGCGCAAAGCTCGATGCGCCGAGGCGGTTCCTGCCCAGGCCCAGATCGATCAGGATCAGATCGGACTCGCCCGCATCGGTACGCAGCTGCGGCGTCAGGTGCGCAGCCGCATCGGGGGTGTTGGCAAACGCCGAGATCACCAGCGAGACCGGCGAAGTCACCGCCTTCTTCTCCGCGCCATCCTGCCACAGCGTCTTCATGCTCATCGAATCCTTGCCGACTGGGATGCTGATGCCCAGCGCCTGGCAATAATTCGAGACCGCCGCCACGGTATCGAACAGGGCCGCGTCTTCGCCGGGGTGGCCGGCCGGCGCCATCCAGTTGGCCGACAGCTTCACCTGCGTGAGGCCGTCCACCCGTGCGGCGGCGAGATTGGTGATCGCCTCGACGATCGCCATGCGCCCCGAAGCCGGTGCGTCGATCAGGGCCAGTGGCGCTTTCTCGCCGATGGAAAACACTTCGCCATGCAGCGTTTGATAGCCCGCCAGGGTGATCGCACAATCGGCGACCGGGACTTGCCACGGTCCCACGCACTGGTCGCGCGCGGTGAGGCCGCCGACACTGCGGTCGCCGATGGCAATCAGGAACATCTTCGACGCCACTCCCGGCAGCGCCAGCACGCGATACGCCGCGTCCTTCAGCTCGATGCCTTCGAGCACCAGCGGCGCGGGGATGGCTGCCTGATGCACCACCTCGCGCGTCATCTTCGGCGGCTTGCCCAGGATCACGTCGAGGCTCACGTCCACCGGCGCGTTCTGGAAGTGACCGTCGGTCACCAGCAGATGGTTGTCCTCGATGGCCTCGCCCAGCACCGCAAACGGACAACGCTCACGTTCGCAGATCGCGCGGAACTCGCCGATGCGCTCCGGCGGGATCGCCAGCACATAACGCTCCTGCGCCTCGTTGCACCAGATTTCGCGCGGCGACATGCCGGATTCCTCCGACGGCGCAGCGCGCAGTTCGAAGCGCCCGCCGCGGCCGCCGCCATGCACCAGCTCCGGCAGCGCGTTCGACAGGCCGCCGGCGCCGACGTCGTGAATCGACAGGATCGGATTGGCTTCGCCCAGCTGCCAGCAGCGGTCGATGACTTCCTGCGCGCGCCGTTCCATTTCGGGGTTGCCGCGCTGCACCGAATCGAAATCGAGATTGGCCGCGTTGCTGCCGGTGTCCATGCTGGATGCCGCGCCGCCGCCGAGGCCGATCAGCATGCCGGGGCCGCCGAGCTGAATCAGCAGCGTGCCGACCGGCAGCATCTTCTTGTTCACATGGTCGTCGCGGATGCTGCCGACGCCGCCCGCCAGCATGATGGGCTTGTGGTAGCCGCGCCGCTGCCCGGCCACGGTTTCCTCGAAGGTGCGGAAGTAACCCGCCAGATTGGGGCGACCGAATTCGTTGTTGAACGCCGCCGCGCCGATCGGGCCTTCGAGCATGATCGCCAGCGGCGTGACGATGCGCTCGGGCTTGCCATACGCACCGGTTTCCCACGGCTGGGGATAGCCGGGAATATTCAGATTCGACACCGAGAACCCGCACAGCCCCGCCTTGGGTTTGGAGCCGGTTCCGGTCGCGCCCTCGTCGCGGATTTCGCCGCCGCTGCCGGTGGCTGCGCCGGCAAACGGCGAAATCGCCGTCGGGTGGTTGTGCGTTTCCACCTTCATCAGCACGTGGGTGAGTTCGCTGCTGTAGGCATAGCTGCCGTCGGCGCGCGGATAGAAGCGCTCGATCTGCGCGCCCTCGATCACCGAGGAGTTGTCCGAATACGCCACCACCGTGCCCGCTGGGTGCGCGGCGTGAGTGTCGCGGATCATGCCGAACAGCGACTTGGCCTCAGGCTTGCCGTCGATCACCCAGGCGGCGTTGAAAATCTTGTGGCGGCAATGCTCGGAATTGGCCTGCGCGAACATCATCAATTCCACATCGGTGGGGTTGCGCTGCAGGCGGGTGAAATTGTCGACCAGATAATCCAGTTCGTCGTCCGACAGCGCCAGGCCGAGGTCGCGGTTGGCGGCCTCCAACGCCATGCGCCCCCCGGCCAGGATATCGACCGTGCTCAATTCGCGCGGCGGCACATGCTGGAACAGCGCGTGTGCCTCATCCAGCGTGGCCATCACGGCTTCCGTCATGCGGTCGTGCAACAGCGGCAGCAATACAGTCAGTGCCTGAGCAGACAGCGTGGCGCCTTGCGCATCGCACACCCGCCAGGCCACCCCGCGCTCGATGCGCCGCAGCTGGGTGAGGCCGCTGTTCCTGAGGATATCCGTCGCCTTGGACGACCACGGTGAAATCGTGCCCGGACGCGGCGTGACCAGCAGCTGCACTGCGTCTGCCGCCGGGTGGTCGGTCGGTGTGCCGTAATCCAGCGTCTTGTCGAGTTGGCTCGCCGCCGCGGCATCCAGCTCGCCGTCCAGCTCCAGGAAATGCCAGTAGCGCGCCGTCAGCGCGCCCAGCGTGACCCCCAGCCGAGCGGCCTCCTGGCGAATTTTGTCGAGTCGGAAGGCGGACAGCGCGGTGCTGCCGGGAAGCGATACGATGGAAGACATGTGTGCGACTTTGCAAACAGGGCAAAGACGCTATTTTAGCTGATCGGGGCGCCTCGCCGGACGGGCTGCATGGCGAACCCAGACCTGCTTTTGCCAGATTTCAAGGCATTCGAGACCGCAAAAATGCTGAACATAATCCTGCGCGTCAGCCACTTTGACCGCATCGGCGGGTATTTCCTGCAGACAGACCTCGCAGCTGAAAACCGTGCATCTGTCTTCGTCGGAACATTGCACCACCAACGCGCCTGCCGGGCTGCGATGACGGGTATCCATACGACGTTCCTTAAAACACCGGGATCTTTTGCAGTGTAGGTCGCCCGCCCCGTCATGCAAGCCTGCGGCACAGCGACCCGACTCCACCATCGCCTTTGGCTTGCGCCCGGATTAAGATGCCCCCAGAACCACGATTCGGGGTCTCCCCTTCATGCCGATCGCTCCGCTTTCCCTCGCCTCCCCACCGCTTTACATGGCTGCCGACATCCGAGTCGGCGAACGGCAATGGCAGGCCAGCCATCCCGATCACGCGCTGATGGAAAAAGCGGGCGCGGCGGCGGCCGGACTGGCGGGCACCCTGGCCAGCGAATCGGGTGGGGCGATCCTGGTTCTGGCCGGCCCCGGCAACAATGGCGGCGACGCGCTGGTTGCCGCGCGTCACCTCTCGATTCAGGGTTGGGGTGTGACCGTCGTCAGCCGCGCCGACCCCGCTCGACTGCCGCCGGATGCCGCGCGCGCCTGGGCGACCTGGCGTGAGCGTGGCGGCGCGATCCTGACGGATCTCCCGGTGTCGCAGCGATTCAGCCTGGTGATCGATGGCCTGTTCGGCATAGGGCTGCAACGCGACATCACCGGCGAAGAAGCGCGCTGGATTGCGCAGGCCAATGCCTTGAACTGCCCCAAACTGGCGCTCGACATCCCGAGCGGCCTCGACAGCGACAGCGGGCGGATTCGCGGCTGCGCCCTGCGCGCCGGCCATACCCTGACTTTTCTCGGCCTCAAGCCCGGCCTGCTCACCGCCGACGGCCCTGATTTCACGGGTGTGCTGCACCTCGACACGCTCGGCGTCGATCCGGCAACGATGCCGACGCCGCCGGGCATCGCCCTGACGCAACTGGAAACCCGCCATCGCCTGCCGCCGCGCGCGCAGAACAGCCACAAGGGCCAGTTCGGCCAGGTCGGCATCATCGGCGGCAGCCACGGCATGGTGGGCGCCGGCCTGATCGCCGGACGCGCTGCGCTGCAGCAGGGCGCAGGCAGCGTCACCCTGGGCGCGCTGGACGAGCGCATCGTGGTCGATTACGGCGAACCCCGGCTGATGTTCGCCGCACCGGAAAGCCTCGCGAACGCGCGCCTGGACGTATTGGCGATCGGCCCCGGACTGGGCCAGAGCACGCGCGCGCATGCCCTGCTGGAAGCCGCCCTGGCAACGCCATGTCCGCTGGTGCTGGATGCCGACGCGCTGAACCTGCTGGCCAGCGACCCCGCACTGGCCCAACACGCTGCCCGCCGCAGCGCCCCCACCCTGCTCACCCCGCACCCCGGCGAAGCCGCGCGCCTGCTCGGCGTGAGCAGTGCCGAGATTCAGGTGAATCGCATCGAAGCCGCACAGCGTCTGAGCGCGCAATACCACGCGCACGTCGTGCTCAAGGGGGCGGGGAGCGTGATCGCCCACCCGGGCGGCCGTTACGCCATCAGTACCAGCGGCGGCCCCTGGCTGGCACAGGCCGGCTCGGGCGACCGGCTCACCGGCATGGTGGCCGCGTTACTGGGTCAGGGGATGGATGCGGGGAATGCGCTGGAAGCCGCGGTATGGCTGCATGGGGGCACCACGCCACCCCCATCAGTCAGCAGACGCGGGATTTGAGATAGGCACCGAAGTCTGCGCTGACTTCGCTGTGCTTCAACGCGTATTCCACCGTGGCCTGCAGATACCCCAGCTTGCTGCCGCAGTCGTAGCGGATACCGTCGAAGGCGTAGGCCAGCACCTGCTGTTCCTTCAGCAGGGCGGCGATGGCGTCGGTGAGTTGCAGTTCGCCGCCGGCGCCGGGCTTGAGCTGCTGGATGTGGTGGAAGATGCGCGGGGTGAGGATGTAGCGGCCGACCACGCCCAGATTGGACGGCGCATCCGCGGGTTTGGGCTTTTCGACGATGGCGTTGACCCGCGACACGCGTTCGGCCATCGGGCTGGCGTCGACGATGCCGTAGGACGCGGTGTCTTCCGGCGCAACCTGCTGCACGCCGAGTACCGAGCACTGGTAATAGCCGTATTGATCGACCATCTGCTTCATCACCGGCGGAGTGCCGTCGATCAGGTCGTCGGCGAGGATGACCGCGAAGGGTTCGTTGCCGACCACCGGCTGCGCGCACAGCACGGCGTGACCCAGACCCAGCGCTTCGGCCTGGCGGATGTAGATGAAATTGACGCCGGCCGGGCGGATCGACTGCACCAGTTCCAGCACGCGATTCTTGCCGCGCGCGGCCAGTTCGGTTTCCAGTTCGTAGGCCTTGTCGAAGTGGTCTTCGACGGTGCGCTTGGTGCGGCTGCTGATGAAGATGATGTCGGTGATGCCGGCGTCCATCGCCTCTTCGACCGCGTACTGGATCAGCGGCTTGTCGACGATGGGCAGCATTTCCTTGGGGCTGGCCTTGGTGGCGGGCAGAAAACGGGTGCCGAGGCCGGCGACGGGAAATACGGCTTTTTTGACTTTTTGCATGGTTCTTCTCTGGCTATCCTTGAGTTCAGGCCTTGGGTTCAAAAATCCAGCGTGTGCTGTTCGTTTTGATTGTTCGATGCCAGCAAGGCCAGCAATCCGGCTTCATCGAGAATGGCGACGCCAAGCTCGCGTGCTTTTTCCAGCTTGCTGCCCGCTTCCGCGCCGGCCACCACGTAATCGGTTTTTTTCGATACCGACCCCGCCACCTTGCCGCCCGCCGCCTCGATTTTTTCCTTGGCGGCCTCGCGCGTCAGCGTCGGCAGGCTGCCGGTCAGCACCAGCGTCTTGCCGGTTAGCCTACCCGCCGATTGTTGCAGGCCGGTTGACTCCGGCCAGTTCACACCGGCGGCACGCAGTTTACAGACCACCTCCAGGTTATGGGGCTCGGCAAAAAACTGAATGATCGATTGCGCCACAATCGGACCGACGTCGCGCACCGCCAGCAACCCGGCCTCGGTTGCCGCAACCAGCGTGTCCAGCGAACCGAAATGCCGCGCCAGGTCCTTGGCCGTGGCCTCTCCGACATTACGGATTCCCAGCGCAAAAATGAAGCGCGCCAGCGTGGTGGCTTTGCTGGTCTCAATGGCGGCAATCAGGTTGGCGGCGGATTTCTCGGCCATGCGCTCAAGCCCGGCCAGAGATTCCAGGGTGAGGAGGTACACATCGGCAGGCGTACGCACCAGGCCGCGATCGACCAGTTGATCGACCAGCTTGTCGCCCAGCCCTTCGATGTCCATCGCGCGGCGGCTCGCAAAATGCAGCAGCGCCTGCTTGCGCTGCGCCGGGCAAAACAAGCCGCCGGTGCAGCGCGCCGCCGCCTCACCTTCCAGCCGCACCACGTGCGAGCCGCACACGGGACAAGCTGGATAGCTTTGCAGGATATTGAAACGCGGCGGCTCGGGTTGCGGACGCCGTTCCGGCACCGCCGACACGACTTCGGGAATCACATCGCCGGCGCGCCGCACGATGACGGTATCGCCGACCCGCACATCCTTGCGGTCGATCTCATCCTGGTTGTGCAGGGTGGCGTTGGTCACCGTCACCCCGCCGACGAACACCGGTGCGAGGCGCGCCACCGGCGTCAGCGCGCCGGTGCGGCCGACCTGCACGTCGATGCCGAGCACGGTGGTAAGTTCCTCCTGCGCCGGATACTTGTGCGCCACCGCCCAGCGCGGCTCGCGCGTGACAAAACCCAGCTCGCGTTGCAGATCGATGCGATTGACCTTGTAGACCACGCCGTCGATATCGAACGGCAGACTGTCCCGCCGCGCGGCGACGTCGTCGTGGAAGGCGATCAGCGCCGCCGCGCCCTGCCCGGTGATGCGTTCGCCGCACACCGGCACCCCCAGCTTTTCCAGCGCGTCGAGGGTGGCGCTGTGAGTGGCCGGCGTGTCGTTCCAGCCCGCCACCTCGCCCAGGCCATACGCAAAAAACGACAATGGGCGCTGCGCGGCGAGCCGGGGATCGAGCTGGCGGATGCTGCCTGCCGCGCCGTTGCGCGGATTGACCAGGGTGGGCTTGCCCGCCTCGCGCTGTTTCGCGTTGTAGCGCTCGAAATCGTCGCGGCGGATGTAGACCTCGCCGCGCACTTCGAGCACGGCGGGCGGCGACTCGGTTGTCAGGCGCAACGGGATGACATGCACGGTGCGGATGTTCTGCGTCACGTCCTCGCCGGTTTCGCCGTCGCCGCGCGTGGCGGCCTGCACCAGCACGCCGTGTTCGTAGCGCAGGTTGATGGCGAGGCCGTCGAACTTCAGTTCGGCGGCATAGTCGACCGGCGGGTCGGACTCGCCCAGGCCGAGCTCCTTGCGCACCCGCGCGTCGAAGGCCTGCGCGCCGCTGGCTTCGGTATCGGTCTCGGTGCGGATCGACAGCATCGGCACCGCGTGGCGCACCGGCGTGAAACCGTCGAGCGGCTTGCCGCCGATACGCCGGGTCGGCGAATCGGGCGTAACGAGTTCGGGATGGTCGGCTTCGAGCGCCTGCAGTTCGCGGAACAGCCGGTCGTATTCCGCATCGGGAATGGTGGGCGCGTCGAGGACGTAGTAGGCGTGATTGTGGCGCTCGATTTCCCGGCGCAGCGCGGTTGCGCGCGCCAAGACCTCGGGCGAC
This sequence comes from Thiobacillus sp., assembly GCA_049588075.1. Lineage (GTDB taxonomy): Bacteria > Pseudomonadota > Gammaproteobacteria > Burkholderiales > Thiobacillaceae > Thiobacillus. The sequence continues at coordinate 3,654 of JBAVFD010000080.1, read as the reverse complement.
GCCATCAGGAAAACAGACGCAGCGCCCGCCGGGACCCGGATGGCACGCCGCGCGCTTCCATGCGTTCGTAGAGGTGCATGAGCTGGGTGCGGATTTTTTCGATGCCGGTGTCGGTCAGCGGGCGCAGATTGTCGTCCACCAGAATGCCGCCGACTTCATTGGCGAGCTTGCGGCCGAACGCCACCATGCCGTCGAACACCTTCAAGCCATCCGGCACCCGCGGCACATCGAATTGCAGGGTCACGCCCTGCGAAGTCTGGCCTTCTATCACCTCGGCGCTGAACGGCTCCGCATCATGGTTGCACAGGGCGTAGAGCGGCTCGCTGCGGCTGTCGAGCAACTGGAATACCCCATCCATTCCCAACACCATGCCGCTGCTTTCGGCCTCGCGCACGATACGCGTCAGATTCACCGCGCCTTCGCCGTGCGCCACCACATTCAAACCGATCAGCACATCGACATCGACGCAGAAGCGGTCGATGGCCTGCGCGCGTCCCAGTGCCTCGACCACATCGTCACAGGCAACACGCAGGCCATGGACTTTCGCTGTCTCTTGCAGCAATTCACACAGGGACGTGAGCTGCTCTTCCTGCACCGCGCCGTTGCGGTCGGCCAGCTGCATGGTGACCACCACTTGCTGATAGCGCACGTCGCGCCAGGGCTGGACGTCTTCCCATTCCGCTGCGCCCACCTGCAATCCGATCCAGCGCACCGCCTTGCCCAGGGTACGCGCATGACTGAACGCATCGGCGAACACATTCGCCGGGACGCCGTCGCTGCTGATCCGGATACGGTATTCGATCAAATCGTCGTAGGGCGCGGGGGGCGCCGCCATCGCCGGGCGGCCGGGCTGAGGCTGAGGGGGCTGCGAGGGGACGGCGCGAGTCGTGTCCCCGGCGGGAGAAACCGGCGCCCCCCCCCGTGGCAAATCCACATCGATGTGCAAATGCGGTTCGCTGGTTTGGGCAACATCATCGACGCCGTCTGCACCGAAAACCGGCTCCCGCAACGCCGGCTCAACCCGGTTGTGCGACTCGCGCGGCGGCGCGGCAGGCTGCATCAGCGCATCGGCCGCCGGCGACTGAAAGGCGGCATCCGCCTGTTTGCGGAAGCGGCGCTCCTGGATCCAGTTGAACAACAGCAGCGCCACCACAATGGCCGCACCGAGCGCCAACAAACCGATTTGCAAATCACTCATTCGTTTTTCCCGACTGCGCGGTGTGGGCAGACACCACACGGACGAACCATTCGTCCGGCGCAATCATGCCCAGTTCATTGCGCGCACGCTCTTCGATGGCGTCGCGTCCCTGTTTGAGATCGCCAAGTTCGGCCAATAACCCTGCATTGCGGGCTTGCAGACGTTCGTTCAAGGTCTGCTGGGTATCGATCTTGTGCGCAAGATCACGCACGCTCAGCCAGCCCCCTCCACCCAGCCACAGCGGATATTGCAACAACACGACCGCAGCAGCCAGCAGCCAGGTGAGCCCCTGGCTGCGCGCGCGCGCGGCAAACTTAGCCGCGCTGGCGGAACGCATCGCGTCCGGGGTAGCTGGCCATGTCGCCGAGTTCTTCCTCGATTCGCAGCAGCTGGTTGTATTTGGCCATGCGGTCGGAGCGCGACAGCGAGCCGGTCTTGATCTGGCGCGCATTGGTGGCCACCGCCAGATCGGCAATCGTGGTGTCCTCGGTCTCGCCCGAGCGGTGCGAAATCACAGAGGTGTAACCGGCCTGCTTGGCCATCTCGATGGCCTGGAAGGTTTCCGACAGCGTGCCGATCTGGTTGACCTTGATCAGGATGGAGTTGGCGATGCCCTTGTCGATCCCCTCTTTCAGGATTCGGGTGTTGGTGACGAAGAGGTCGTCGCCCACCAATTGCACGCGCTTGCCGAGCTTCTCGGTGTGCACTTTCCAGCCGTCCCAGTCGCCTTCGGCCATGCCGTCCTCGATGCTGATGATCGGGTACTTGTCGCACCACGCGGCCAGGTAATCGGTGAACGCTGCAGAGGTCAGTTTCAGCCCTTCGGATTCCAGATGGTAGAGGCCGTCCTTGTAGAACTCGGACGCCGCGCAATCGACGCCGATGGCGACATCGATGCCGGGTTGCAGGCCGGCTTTCTCGATCGCCTGCACGATCAGCTTGAGCGCTGCCTCATGCGATTCCAGGTTGGGCGCGAAGCCGCCTTCGTCGCCCACGGTAGTCGCCATGCCGGCGTCGTCGAGCAGCTTCTTCAGCGCGTGGAACACTTCGGCACCGTAGCGCAGCGCTTCGCGAAAGCTCGGCGCGCCCACCGGAATGATCATGAATTCCTGCATGTCGATGTTGTTGTTGGCATGCGCGCCGCCGTTGATGATGTTCATCATCGGCACCGGCAGCGCCATCGGCGCGGCGCCGCCGAGATAGCGGTACAGCGGCAGCCCGGCCTGCTCGGCGGCGGCGCGGGCGCACGCCATCGACACCGCCAGCATCGCGTTGGCGCCAAGGCGCGATTTGTTCTCGGTGCCGTCGAGGTCGATCATGGTCTGGTCGATGAAGGCCTGGTCTTCGACATCCAGGCCGATGATCGCTTCGCAGATTTCGGTGTTGACGTGCTCGACGGCTTTCAGCACACCCTTGCCGAGGTAGCGCGACTTGTCGCCGTCGCGCAGCTCGATCGCTTCGCGGCTGCCGGTCGATGCGCCCGACGGCACGGCGGCACGCCCCAGCACGCCGGATTCCAGCAGCACGTCGGCTTCAACAGTGGGATTGCCGCGGGAGTCGAGAATTTCCCGGGCGATGACATCAATAATTGCGCTCAATTGGTTTCCTTAGATTCAGATACAAGAACGATGGCGGACATCCGTCCGCCCGCTCCCCCGTTCAGACTTTCATTATTTGGTGTTCAATAAACCCGCGCTGCTTCACCAGCGCGTCGATTTCCTTCAGCGTTTCCAGCAATTCCTTCATCATGTCCAGCGGCCAGGCGTTGGGGCCGTCGGACAGCGCGCACGCGGGATTCGGATGCGTCTCCGCGAACACCCCCGCCACGCCGACTGCCACTGCCGCGCGCGCCAGCACCGGCACGAACTCGCGCTGACCGCCGCTGGTCGTACCCTGCCCGCCCGGCTGCTGCACCGAGTGGGTGGCGTCGAACACGACCGGACAGCCGGTGCCGCGCATGATCGCCAGGCCGCGCATGTCGGACACCAGCGTGTTGTAGCCGAAGCTCACGCCGCGCTCGCACACCATGATCTGCTCGTTGCCGACCTCACGCGCCTTGTCGACCACGTTCTGCATGTCCCACGGCGCGAGGAACTGGCCTTTCTTGATATTGACCGGCAGCCCGGTGCGCGCGACGTTCTGGATGAAGTTGGTCTGGCGGCACAGAAACGCGGGGGTCTGCAGCACGTCCACCACGGCCGCGACTTCATTCAGCGGCGTGTCTTCGTGCACATCGGTCAACACCGGCACGCCGATCCTGGCCTTCACTTCCGACAGGATGCGCAGGCCTTCTTCCAGCCCCGGTCCGCGGAACGACTGAGTCGACGAACGGTTGGCCTTGTCGAACGAGGACTTGTAGATGAACGGAATATCCAGCGCCGCGCACATTTCCTTCAACTGACCGGCGGTGTCCATCGCCAGCTGCTCGGATTCGATCACGCAGGGGCCGGCAATCA
>JBAVFD010000079.1:0-4928 GCA_049588075.1 Thiobacillus sp. | reverse complement strand
ATCACCGACCGCCAGCCGCGCCACCGGCACCTGTTCCTCGTCGCGCGCCGGCCAGTTGGGCAGGCGCGTGGTGGCGGCGGGGATGAGCTTCACCAGTTCCTCGACCGCCGCACCGGCGCGGCGGCGCGCGTTCATTTCGAGAAAGCGGCCGGTCAGCAGCAGAAAGATGAACATGGTGACCGAGTCGAAATAGACCTCGCCGTGTCCGGAAAACGTGGCGTAGATGCTGGCGATGAAGGCGGTGCCGACGCCGAGCGCCACCGGTACATCCATGCCCAGGCTGCGGCGCCTGAGGTCGCGCCAGGCGCCGATGAAGAACGGCCGCGCCGAATACAGCACCACCGGGATGGTGAGCACCAGACTCGCCCAGCGCATCAGCAGCCGGATGTCGTCGGTCATGTCGGTGGCGGTGTAGCTCGGCAGTGCGTACATCATCACCTGCATCATGCCGAGTCCGGCGATGGCCAGCCGCTTGATCGCGGTGTTGCGCTCGCGCTTGTAGATGTCGTCGGAGCGACCAGGGTCGAACGGGTGCGCGATGTAGCCGATGTCGGACACGGCCTTGAGGATCGCCGACAGCTGGATGCGGCTGTTGTCCCAGCGCACCCGTGCGCGGCGGGTGGTGTAGTTGATCTCCACCGACAGCACGCCCGGCAGCCCCGCGATGTGGCGCTCGTTCAGCCAGATGCACGCGGCGCACACGATGTTTTCCAGGATCAGCGCGGCCTCGCGGATATTTTCCGCCTCCACCCTGACAAAGCTTTCCTGAATTTCCGGCAGGTCGTACAGCCCCAGTTGCGCCAGTTCGGTCTCGGCCTCGCGCGGCGTGGCGGGCAGCACGGTGCGGTGGGTGTAGTACGCGCCCTGGCCGCTGTCGATGATGGTTTGCGCCACTGCCTGGCAGCCGCGGCAGCAGGCTTGCCTGGTCTCGCCTTCGAACTGGATGGGGTAGTGCGCGCCGTCTGGCACCGGCAGGCCGCAGTGAAAGCAGCCCGAAAAAAATGGGGCGTCCATGAGCGGAGGAGGGTTGCTCATGAATCGCCCCGCAGGAAAGTGCTGTATCGCGACAAGCCCGGGAGAGAGGTCGGGCCCGCCGCAAGCACTGGGGAAAACTTGTTTGCGTCAGCACGACTTGCAAGCTGCCCGATGCTTGCCCGGACAACGTGGACCGCCGTTGATGTTGCTGGATTCAACGTTGATCCGGATTGTGTTGAAGTCGTGTACTTAAGCATTCTTCCTTACCGCCCTGTCCCCCGGCTTGTCATGCGCCATCCGACTCTGCGTGCGGCGTTTCATCCGGTCAATCGGCCATTATAAAAGCGGGAGCGGGTTTAGCCTGCGCGCCGCGTTTCGTCGAGCCGTCAGACAACAACAGTATTGAAGATGTGCATATCATAATATATGTATTGGAGAATGCAAGCCTGCCCGCATCCGCTACCATGCAGGGAATGAGCGGAAGTCACCCACACGCCACAGCCTTTCCCCCGGTCGAAACCGCGCTCGCGGAACCCAACGGCCTGCTGGTTCAGGGCGGGAATTTATCCCTGCCGCTGCTGCTGGACGCTTACCGCCACGGCATTTTTCCCTGGTTCAATCCCGGCGATCCCATCCTGTGGTGGAGCCCCGACCCGCGCATGGTGCTGGCGCCGGCCGACATTCGCGTGACCCGCTCGCTCGCCAAGCGCATGCGCAACGGCGGCTTCGAACTGCGCGTCGATACGGCCTTTGTCGACGTGATGCGTGCCTGTGGCGCACCGCGCAAGGGAGAGTCCGGCAGCTGGATTTCCCCGGCGATGGTGGCGGCCTACCGCCGGCTGTTCGACGCGGGCTATGCGCATTCGATCGAAACCTGGCACGACGGCGTGCTGGTGGGCGGGCTGTACGGCGTGGCGATCGGGCGAATGTTCTACGGCGAGTCGATGTTCAGCCGCGAGGCCGATGCCTCCAAGATTGCGCTGGTGCGGTTGGCGCGACAGTTGCAGCAGTGGGAATTCGGACTGATCGACTGCCAGATGGAAACCCCTCACCTCGCCAGCCTGGGCGCGCGCACCATGCCGCGCGCGGCGTTCTGCGCCCGCGTCGCCGAATTGGTAGACTTGCCGCATCGACCCGGCCCTTGGACATTTGACCTTAATGCACCCGACTGAGCCGCCATTCCAGCGCATCCAGTTTTATCTGACCGCGCCCTACGATTGCAGCTACCTGCCGGGGCAGCGCGCGCGCTCGCAGGTTGCCACCCCCACCCACCTGATCGATCGCCATGCCTACAGTGCGCTGATCCGCGCCGGATTTCGCCGCAGCGGCCAGTTCACCTACCGCCCGCATTGCGAAGCCTGCCACGCCTGTGTGCCTGCACGCGTGCGGGTGGCGGAATTCGTTCCCAACCGCACTCAGCGCCGTTGCGAAAAGCGCAACCGGCATCTCGCCGCCCGTTTTCTGCCGCTGGATTTCAAGGACGAACACTTCGAGCTGTATCGCCGTTATCAGGCAGGGCGCCATTTCGGCGGCGGCATGGATCGCGACGACGCCGACCAGTACCGGGAGTTCCTGCTGTCGTCGAATGTCGACAGCGTGCTGGTCGAGTTTCGCGACGGCGAGACGCTGGTGATGCTCGCCGTCATCGACCAGATCGAGGATGGCCTGTCGGCGGTGTACACCTTCTTCGATCCGGCGCGCGAACAGGACAGCCTCGGCGTCTACGGCGTGTTGTGGCAGATCGAACTGGCGCGGCGGCTGGGTCTGCCGTATCTCTATCTCGGCTACTGGATCGAGGCCAGCCGCAAGATGGCGTACAAAAAACAGTATCCGCCGCTGGAAGGCCTGATCGATGGGCACTGGCAGCTGATATCGAGCGAATGAATTTTAGTGCCGGATGCCCGGCGCATTCACCTTCTGGCCTTGATTGAGCGCGGCCAGCGCGATCTCGAGATCGCCGTATTCGGCGGCGTCCGGCGGCAGTTCGTTGGCGCGGATGGCGACATTGCACCACTGGAAGCGTTTGCGTATATCCCAGATTTCGCCGCGGCTGGTGCGCCAGGTGGGGAAGTGGGCATATTGGCCTTTGGTTTCGGTCAGCAGCTGGCCGCGGATCCACTTGCCGGCGCCCAGGCGGTGGCAGTCCATGCAGGCAAAATTGAGTTGCCCGATCTTGCGCGTCATCAGGGCGTTGCCGCGCTTGATCGCTGCAACCGAGTCTTTCGAACGGGTGTCCACCTTGATCGGCGTGCCGTTGGCGAGGTTGCGCAGATAAATGGACAGATCGATGTTGTCCGCGCTTTGCATCAGCAGATTGTCGCCGGTGGTGCTGCGTGCGTGGCGCGTGATGAACTCCTCGACCCCGATGACTTTGTTCAGGCGCGCGTCGTAGCGGGGCATGCCGGCCGCCCAGGTTTTGAAGCTTTTTTCCGGCGCGGCATGGCACGAGGCGCAGGATTTGCCGCTGGCGCCGACCCGCGAATATATCGATGCGCCGCGTTCCACCGTGGCCATGCCGTCGTTGACGAAGGGATCCAGGTTGTCGCGGGTATCGACCGGAACCGGCCGGGTGGCGGGGTTCTCCAGCGCATCCTTGAACGTGCTGGGCTCCCTGAGCGTTTTCAGGAAGGCCACGATGTCCTGGATTTCCTGTGTGCTGAAGAGATGGTGGGTTCCCCAGGGCGGCATCACGGATTGCGGGTTGACGCTGCGCGGGTCGTACACATAGTTGAACAGCCACTGGTCGGAGCGCCCCCAGATGCCGAGGGTGGATAAATCGGGGCCGACGTTGCCGGGCAGCGCGGGCGTGGTCTTGCCCATGATGTGGCACGCCACGCAACTGCCGCCGCGGGTGCGGTCGAACGCCAGCTTCTCGCCGTTGCTGGGGTCGCCTGCGATTGGCCCCGCCAGCGTGGGCGGCGGCGCATAGGCGGGCGATGCGGTTTTAGCCAGCGTGTTGTAGTCTTTCCAGTCGGTGGCCGTCCAGCTGCTGTAGCGCAACCAGGGCGCGGCGGATGCGGGCTGCGCCAGTTCCATCGGCACCGGCGCTGCCTGTTTTGACCCGGCTGTGCTGTCAGGCGGACAGGCTGCGAACACCACGCCGCCGAGCAGGGCGATCCATGCAATGCGCGCGGCCTGGGTGGCTGGTTTCTTCATCTCGGGTTTCTCCTCGGCTGGGTATGGCGATGTAATGCGACCGGGTTCAGCCATGCGTAGATGGCGAATTTCAGTTCAATATAGTTAATTTGCCGAAGATGACCTGCCCGAACTTCACGACAAGATGGCCGTTGCAAACCGTGTTGCTGACGGCGGTCTGCCTGCTGCTCGCCAGTTGTGCGCTGACCGTCAGTGACTCCAGGGCGCTGCTTCCGGTGGAAAACTTCGTTCCCCTTGCAACCGATCCGCGTATCCAGGTCGAGCCCGGTTACGAAGCGTATGGCGAGCGGGTCGCCCAGGTTTTGCCGCAGGCCATGGCACAGGTCGAGGCGGCGCATTACCTGCCGTTCGCCCGCCCGCCGCGTGTCTATGTATGCGGCACGGATGCCTGCTTCAAGCGCTATGTGATGACGCCGAAATTGTCGGCGGCGGTGGTGCCGGATAATCGACTGTTCCTGTCGCCCAATCTTGACGGCCGCGAACGCCAGCGCTTGTCCACGCTGCTGACACATGAACTCGCGCACCTGCACCTGGGTCAGCGCATCGGCCACTATCAAAGCTCGCTGCCGGTGTGGTTTCACGAAGGCTGGGCGTCGTTGACTGCGAATGGCGGCGGGGCCGAATATGTCACCGACGAGCAGGCGCGGGCAGCGATCCGCGCCGGGCGGCTGGTTAATCTGACCCTGCGCGATGCCCCCGACCAGCGCCACCGCGCCGCTTCGTCCAGTCTCGATATTTTCCAGTTTTACCGCCAGTCCATGCTGCTGGTCGGCTGGCTGAAGGCGCAGGACGAAGCG
>JBAVFD010000078.1:0-8581 GCA_049588075.1 Thiobacillus sp. | reverse complement strand
CCTGGCGACAACGTCAGCATCAAGGTGTCGCTGATTCAGCCGATCGCCATGGACGAAGGTCTGCGCTTCGCGATTCGCGAAGGCGGCCGTACCGTCGGCGCAGGTGTCGTGGCCAAGATCGAAGAGTGATTGTTTAATCAGGTAGTTAAGCCGAAAGGGCGGGTTGGGCATGTGCCCAATCCGCCCTTGAGTAATACAGGCCAATAGCTCAATTGGTAGAGCGTCGGTCTCCAAAACCGAAGGTTGGGGGTTCGAGACCCTCTTGGCCTGCCACAGGATAAGCCGCAAGGCATACAGCATTCATGGCTGACAAAATCAAGCTGCTGGTAGCGGTATTGCTGGTCATAGCAGGATTGGCCGGCTTTTATTTTTTTGCGGACGCGCCCACCGTGGTGCGCGTGCTGTCCGTGGTTGCGGGCCTGGTGCTGGCTGGTGTGGTTGCTGGCACGTCGGTGCTGGGCAAGCGGTTTTTCCGTTTTGCGCTGGATGCACGTGACGAGGCCAAGAAGGTTGTTTGGCCGACGCGCAAGGAAACCATTCAGATGACCGGTGTGGTCATGGCTTTTGTGGTGGTGATGGCGCTATTTTTGTGGGCGGTCGACGGCGTTTTGTTGTGGCTGGTCAGGCTGGCCATGGGACGGGGGAGTTGAGTATGCGGTGGTACGTGGTTCATGCCTACTCTGGTTTCGAGAAAAGCGTCGCGCGCAATTTGATTGAGCGCATTGAGCGTGCGGGCATGAAGGATCGCTTTGGCGAAATCCTGGTGCCGGTGGAAGAAGTGGTGGAGATGAAAGGCGGTCAGAAGAAGACCGCCGAGCGCAAGTTCTTCCCCGGCTACGTGCTGGTGCAGATGGAAATGGACGACGACACCTGGCACCTGGTGAAGAGCACCCCCAAGGTCACCGGCTTCGTCGGCGGCACGGCAACCAAGCCCGCGCCCATTTCCGAAAAAGAAGTGCAGTCGATCATGGATCAGATGCGCGAGGGGGTTGAGAAGCCCAAGCCCAAGGTGTTGTTCGAGGTGGGCGAGACGGTGCGCGTGATTGATGGTCCGTTTACCGACTTCAATGGCAACGTTGAGGAAGTGAATTACGACAAGAGCAAATTGCGCGTGTCGGTGATGATTTTTGGTCGGGCGACACCCGTCGAACTGGGTTTCGGTCAGGTCGAAAAAAGCTGAATTTCGCGTCAGGCGGAAAACAGCATCCGGTTGAACCGGAGAGGAGCGCGAGTAGGGCGGCCCAAAGCGCGTTGGTACTCATTTATTAGGAGCCATCATGGCAAAGAAAATTGTCGGCTATGTCAAGCTGCAAGTCCCGGCGGGCAAGGCCAACCCTTCGCCCCCCATCGGCCCCGCGCTCGGTCAGCGTGGCCTGAACATCATGGAATTCTGCAAGGCGTTCAACGCCAAGACGCAGGGCATGGAGCCCGGTCTGCCGATTCCGGTGGTGATCACCGCGTTTGCGGACAAGAGCTTCACCTTCATCATGAAGACGCCGCCTGCGACGGTGTTGATCAAGAAGGCGATCAAGCTCGACAAGGGCAGCGCCAGGCCACACCTCGACAAGGTGGGCACGATTACGCGCGCCCAGCTGGAAGAAATCGCCAAGGCCAAGGAGCCCGATCTGACTGCGGCCAATATGGACGCAGCGGTGCGCACCATTGCCGGCACGGCCCGTTCCATGGGCATCATCGTGGAGGGAATCTGAGATGGCTAATGTATCCAAGCGCCTGCGTGCGCTCAAAGAAAAAATCGACCGCAACCGCAACTACCCGGTGGTAGATGCCCTGCAACTGGTCAAGGAAGCCGCAACCGCCAAGTTTGACGAATCGATCGACATCGCGGTGAATCTCGGCGTCGATGCCCGTAAATCCGACCAGATGGTGCGGGGCGCCGTGGTGCTGCCGAAGGGTATCGGCAAAACCGTGCGCGTCGCCGTGTTCGCCCAGGGCGACAACGTACAGAAGGCGAAAGATGCGGGCGCCGATATCGTCGGTTTCGACGATCTCGCCGCCGAAATCAAGGCCGGCAAGATGGATTTCGACGTGGTGATCGCCACCCCGGACGCCATGCGTGTCGTCGGTCAGCTTGGCCAGATCCTGGGCCCGCGCGGCCTGATGCCGAACCCGAAAGTGGGCACGGTTTCTCCGGATGTGGCGGGCGCAGTGAAAAACGCCAAGGCTGGTCAGGTGCAGTACCGCACCGACAAGGGCGGCATCGTGCATTGCACCATCGGCCGCGCCTCGTTTGCGGTGGATGATCTGAAAGAGAACCTGGCAGCACTGCTGGATGCGCTGCAACGCGCCAAGCCGGCCAGTTCCAAGGGCATCTATTTCAAGCGTCTGTCGGTGTCCTCCACCATGGGCGTGGGCGTGCGTGTGGATCAGGCCAGCGTCAGCGCATAAATTGAATGACGGGCAGCGCTGAAAAGCGCGCTTGAATGAACTTTGGGCCGTCGGCCGGTTGTCTGGCTGGCGGGTTGTCAAAGACCGTAGGCATCCGCAAGGATTTAATCGCTGGGTGTGGCAAGTGGGTGATGGTTCTCCATCCTCTGTTTGCGATTCCCGGACCCTACGCAGATGGCGTTCCCGAGCAGGATTTTCCTGTCAAGGCCGCCAGCCGGAGCACCCCGTGGACACAAGCGGGCAAGGCTCCGTAACTGAGAAGGAGGTAAGACCTTGAGTCTGAATCTTGAAGAGAAGAAAGCCGTCGTTGCTGAGGTCGCTGCGCAAGTTGCGATCGCTCAGACGGTTGTCGTAGCTGAATATCGTGGCATCAAGGTGGAAGACCTGACCAAGCTGCGCGCAAGCGCACGCAAGGAGGGGGTCTATCTGCGCGTGTTGAAGAACACGCTGGTGCGCCGCGCGTTTGCGGATACGCCGTTCGCAGGGCTGGCTGACCAACTGGTCGGCCCGCTGGCTTATGGCATGTCCAAGGACCCGGTGGCCGCCGCCAAGGTGATGCACGAGTTCGCCAAGACCAACGACAAGCTGGTCGTCAAGGCCGGTGCCATGCCCAACTTCATCATGTCCGCCAAGGATGTGGGGAATCTGGCCAGCATGCCCAGCCGCGAAGAACTGCTGTCCAAGCTCATGGGCACCATGCAGGCTCCGATTACGCAATTTGTTCGCACGCTTAACGAAGTGCCGACCAAGTTCGTTCGCGGGCTGGCTGCGGTGCGCGACAAGCAGGCTGCGTGACCCAATTGGGTTGGCGTGGTTTGCCGACATCCGTATCGACGATATTGTTTTTTTAATCTGAAGCACAATTGACAGGAGTAATACAAATGGCTGTTGCAAAAGCTGACATTCTGGACGCTATCGCTAGCATGACCGTGCTGGATCTGTCCGAACTCATCAAGGAAATGGAAGAGAAGTTCGGCGTTTCCGCCGCTGCCGCTGCGGTTGCCGTGGCTGCCCCCGCAGCAGGTGGTGGTGCCGCTGCTGCTGAAGAGCAGACCGAGTTCACCGTGATGCTGAACTCCGCTGGCGACAAGAAAGTGGAAGTCATCAAAGTGGTGCGTGCTGCTACCGGTCTGGGCCTGAAAGAAGCCAAGGATCTGGTTGACGGCGCTCCCAAGGCTGTGAAAGAAGGCGTGTCCAAGGCTGATGCCGAAGCGCTGAAGAAGCAGCTGGAAGAAGCTGGCGCTAACGTCGACGTCAAATAAGTCAACGACGAATAAGGCGGCGCGTGCAAGCGTGCCGCCTGTTCCGATGACGTATTTAACTCGCCGTATTGACCAGTGCTGTGTTGCGGGCATGCCCGCAGCAGACGCAAGCAGCAAATACCCGGAACCCGGAATCGGCTTCCGGGTCGTTTGCTTTTTGCGTGTGCCTCACAAAGCGCAGGCCGTAACCCACGTGCCCGCGCGCCCCTGATCGTCAAGGAGACCCCATGGCTTATACCTTTACCGAGAAAAAACGTCTGCGCAAGAGCTTTGCCAGCCGCACCAACACCCTTCCGGTGCCGTTTCTTCTGGCGACCCAGCTTGAGTCCTATCGCGCTTTTCTGCAGGAAGGCCGCTCGCGTGACGAGCGCCTGAACGAAGGCCTGCAGGCCGCGTTCACCTCGATTTTCCCGATCGAGAGCCATTCCAAGAACGCGCGCCTGGAATACGTCAGCTATTTTCTCGGCGAGCCGGTGTTCGATATCAAGGAATGCCAGCAGCGCGGACTGACCTATTGTGCACCGCTGCGCGCCAAGGTGCGCCTGGTCATCATGGACAAGGAAGCGTCCAAGCCGACGATCAAGGAAGTGAAGGAGCAGGAAGTCTACATGGGCGAGATTCCGCTCATGACGCCGACCGGTTCGTTCGTGATCAACGGCACCGAGCGCGTGATCGTGTCGCAGCTGCACCGCTCGCCGGGCGTGTTCTTCGAGCACGATCGCGGCAAGACCCACAGCTCGGGCAAGCTGCTGTTCTCGGCGCGGGTGATTCCCTACCGCGGCTCGTGGCTGGATTTCGAATTCGACGCCAAGGACATCCTGTTCTTCCGCGTCGACCGTCGCCGCAAGATGCCGGTCACCATCCTGCTGAAGGCGCTGGGCTACACCCCGGCGACGATCCTCGACGATTTCTTCAGCAAGGACACCTTCTACATCAACACCCAGGGCGTGCAGTTCGAACTGGTGCCCGAGCGTCTGCGCGGCGAACTGGCGCGCTTCGACATCTGCGGCAAGGATGACCACGTCATCGTCGCCAAGGACAAGCGCATTACCGCCAAGCACATCCGTGAACTGGACGCCGCCGGCGTCAAGAAGTGGGCGGTGCCGGCCGAGTTCGTGGTGGGCCGCGTGCTGTCGCACGACGTAGTGGACAAGAATACCGGTGAGCTGGTGGCGCGCGCCAACGACGAGATCACCGAGGAGCTGCTGACCAAGCTGGCGGCAGCGGGCGTCGGCAAGTTCAACACCCTGTACACCAACGACCTCGACCACGGCGCATTCATCTCGCAGACCCTGCGTGCCGATGACGCCCCCGACGAATACGCTGCCAAGGTGGCCATTTACCGCATGATGCGTCCGGGCGAGCCGCCTACCGAAGATGCAGTGAATGCGCTGTTCGGCAATCTGTTCTTCAGCGAGGATCGCTACGATCTGTCGGCGGTGGGCCGGATGAAGTTCAACCGCCGCATCGGCCGCGATGAGCTGACCGGTACGGGCACGCTGTCGACCGAAGACATCGTTGCTGTCATCAAGATCCTGGTCGAGTTGCGCAATGGCCGTGGCGAGGTCGACGATATCGATCACTTGGGTAACCGCCGCGTACGTTCGGTTGGCGAACTGGCCGAAAACCAGTTCCGTGCCGGTCTGGTTCGGGTTGAGCGGGCGGTGCGCGAGCGCTTGGGTCAGGCCGAGTCGGACAACCTGATGCCGCATGACCTGATCAACGCCAAACCGGTGTCGGCGGCGATCAAGGAGTTCTTTGGTTCCAGCCAGTTGAGCCAGTTCATGGACCAGACCAACCCGCTGTCCGAGATTACGCACAAGCGTCGTGTCTCGGCACTGGGACCGGGCGGTCTGACGCGCGAACGCGCCGGCTTCGAGGTGCGCGACGTGCACCCGACCCATTACGGGCGCGTGTGCCCGATTGAAACGCCGGAAGGCCCGAACATCGGCCTGATCAACTCGCTGGCGCTGTTCGCCCGCACCAACTGGTACGGCTTCATCGAAACACCGTATCGTAAAGTCATCGACAACAAGGTGACCGACGAAATCGAATATCTGTCGGCGATCGAAGAGAGCAAGTTCGTGATCGCGCAGGCCAATGCCGATCTCGATGCCAAGAACAAATTCAAGGACGAGCTGGTTTCGTGCCGCTACAAGAATGAGTTCACGCTGTCGACGCCCGACCGCATCGAATACATGGACGTGGCGCCGGCGCAGATCGTGTCGGTGGCAGCTTCGCTGATTCCCTTCCTTGAGCACGACGACGCCAACCGCGCACTGATGGGCTCGAACATGCAGCGCCAGGCGGTGCCGTGTCTGCGCCCGGAAAAGCCCTTCGTGGGCACCGGAATCGAGCGCACAGCTGCGGTGGATTCCGGTACGGTGGTGACCGCATATCGCGGCGGCCGGGTCGACTACATCGATGCCGGGCGGATCGTGATTCGCGTGCATGACGAGGAGGCACGCGCGGGCGAGGTCGGCGTGGATATCTATTCGCTGATCAAGTACACGCGTTCCAACCAGAACACCAACATCAACCAGCGTCCGCTGGTGAAGGTGGGCGACATGATTGCGCGCGGCGATGTGATTGCCGACGGCGCGTCGACCGACATGGGCGAACTGGCGCTGGGGCAGAACATGCTGGTCGCCTTCATGCCGTGGAATGGTTTCAACTTCGAAGACTCGATTCTCATCAACGAGAAGGTGGTTGCCGAAGACCGCTACACCTCGATTCACATCGAGGAATTGTCGGTGGTGGCACGTGACACCAAACTGGGTGCGGAAGAGATCACCCGCGACATTTCCAACCTGGCCGAGCGCCAGTTGGGGCGCCTGGATGAATCCGGCATTATCGCCATTGGCGCCGAGGTCGAAGCGGGCGATGTGCTGGTCGGCAAGGTCACGCCCAAGGGCGAAACCCAGCTGACGCCGGAAGAAAAGCTGCTGCGCGCGATCTTCGGCGAAAAGGCCAGCGACGTGAAAGACACCAGCCTCAAGGTGCCATCGGGCATGGCAGGCGTGGTCATCGACGTGCAGGTGTTCACCCGTGAAGGCATCGAGCGTGACAAGCGCGCGCAGTCGATCATCGACACGCAGTTGGCCGAATACAAGAAGGACATGACCGACCGCATGCGGATCGTTGAAGACGACACCTTTGCGCGTCTGGAAAAGCTGCTGCACCTGAAGGTCGCCAACGGCGGTCCGAAGAAGCTCGCCAAGGGCAGCAAAATCACCAATGACTACCTGGAATCGGTGAATCGCCACGACTGGTTCGACATCCGATTGGCCGATGACGAAGCCAGCCGCGGGGTCGAAGCGCTGAAGGACAGCCTCACCCAGAAACGCATCGAGTTTGATGCGATGTTCGAAGAGAAAAAGAAAAAGCTGACTGCTGGCGACGAACTGCCGCCCGGCGTGCAGAAAATGGTCAAGGTCTATCTGGCCGTCAAGCGTCGCCTGCAGCCGGGCGACAAGATGGCGGGTCGCCACGGCAACAAGGGCGTGGTGTCGAAGATCGCTCCGGTCGAAGACATGCCCTTCATGGCGGATGGCCGCCCGGTTGACGTCGTGTTGAACCCGCTCGGCGTGCCGTCGCGGATGAACGTGGGCCAGATTCTGGAAACGCACCTTGGTTGGGCCGCCAAGGGCCTGGGCGAGAAAATCGGCCAGATGATGGCGGCGCATACCAAAACCATGGTGAAAGAGTTGCGTGGCTTCCTCAAGGAAATCTACAACCAGTCGGGCAAGTCGGAAGACATCGATGGCTTCACAGACGACGAGATCATGGAACTGGGACGCAACCTGCAAAAAGGGGTGCCGTTCGCTTCGCCCGTATTCGATGGCGCATCGGAAGAGGAAATCCGCCGCATGCTGACGCTGGCCGGACTGCCCGAAGGCGGCCAGGTCACGCTGTACGACGGCCGCACCGGCGAAGCCTTCGACCGCCAGGTGACCGTGGGCTACAAGCACGTGCTGAAGCTGCATCACCTGGTCGACGACAAGATGCATGCGCGCTCCACCGGTCCGTACTCGCTGGTCACCCAGCAACCGCTGGGCGGCAAGGCGCAGTTCGGCGGCCAGCGCTTCGGCGAAATGGAAGTGTGGGCACTCGAGGCCTACGGCGCGTCCTACGTGCTGCAGGAAATGCTGACCGTGAAGTCGGACGATGTGAACGGCCGTACCAAGGTGTACGAGAACATCGTCAAGGGCGACCACAAGATCGAGGCCGGCATGCCGGAATCCTTCAACGTGCTGGTGAAGGAAATCCGCTCGCTCGGCATCGACATCGATCTGGAACGTTATTAATTTAGGGGTGAGGACACAGCCATGAAAGCACTGTTGGATCTTTTCAAGCAGGCCACCCACGAGGAAGAGTTCGACGCCATCAAGATTGGCCTGGCGTCGCCGGAGAAAATCCGTTCCTGGTCGTACGGCGAAGTGAAAAAGCCGGAAACCATCAACTACCGCACCTTCAAGCCGGAGCGTGATGGTCTGTTCTGCGCCAAGATTTTTGGCCCGGTCAAGGATTACGAGTGCCTGTGCGGCAAGTACAAGCGCCTCAAGCACCGCGGCGTGATCTGCGAAAAGTGCGGCGTTGAAGTCACATTGTCCAAGGTGCGCCGCGAGCGCATGGGCCACATCGAACTGGCTTCCCCGGTTGCCCACATCTGGTTCCTGAAGTCGCTGCCGAGCCGTCTGGTCATGGTGCTCGACATGACGCTTCGCGACATCGAGCGCGTGCTGTATTTCGAAGGTTTCGTGGTAGTCGAGCCGGGCATGACGCCGCTCAATCGCGGCCAGTTGCTGACCGAAGAAGACTACCTCGCCAAGCTGGAAGAATACGGCGACGAATTCCGGGCGCTGATGGGTGCGGAAGCCGTGCGTGAATTGTTGCGCTCGCTCGATCTGCAC
>JBAVFD010000077.1:0-12631 GCA_049588075.1 Thiobacillus sp. | reverse complement strand
GCATCACGCAGGCCTTTCGGCGGCTCGGGTTCCTTCAAATAGGCGAGCAGCTTGCCCACCTCGCGCAGCCGCGCCGGATCGTCCTCGCCCATGCCATACGCGACGCGCTTCACCGTGCCGAACAGATTCGCCAGCACCGGCATGCTGTGGCCCTTGGGTTTTTCGAACAGCAGCGCCGGGCCGCCTGCGCGCAACACGCGGTCGGCGATCTCGGTCATTTCCAGCTTGGGGTCGACTTCAACGCTGATGCGCTTCAGTTCGCCGATTTTTTCCAGTTGCGTGATGAAGTCGCGCAGGTCACGGTAGATCATAAATGGGCGTTCAAATGCCGGTTACGTGCACAACGGGCGCGCGGGTATTCAGTTGATGAATTCAAACAGGGTGACGACCTTGGTCACGCCTGATGTGGTGCGCGTAATCTCGGTGGCGGCGCTGGCTTCAGCCCGCGTCACCAGACCCATCAGATACACCACCCCGGACTCTGTCACCACCTTGATCGTGCCGCTGGGCACCTTGTCGTCACCCAGCAGGCGCGCCTTGACGTTGCTGGTGATGGTGGTATCGCTGGCGTCGGTAGAGAATGACGAAACCGTTCCCACGCTCAATTCATCGAATACGGTACGCACGTCTGGAATCTCCTTGACCAGCTTGGCCGCGCCGCTGCGGGTGGCGTCATCCTGTACCTGGCCGGTCAGCAAAACCTGCTTGTTATAGCTGGTGGCAGAGATGTTGCTGGTTTTCTGCGGATAGGCTTTGCTCAAACGATCCATCGCGTGCAGTTCGATTTCCTGATCGCTGACATATACGCCGGTGGTGCGGCGATCGAGTGCGATCGATGTACCTACTGCCGCGCCACCGACCACCGCCGCTGCACAGCCCTGCAATTGTGAGAACACGACACTCGCCAGCGCAACAGCAATCAATTTCATCATTCTTCAACCCCTAATAAAACGCTGTCCACCGCATCGCACAGGCAATGGATGGTCAGCAGATGGATTTCCTGGATGCGCGCCACAGATTCGGCGGGCACGCATAGGAAGACGTCGTCTTCCACGATTTGTTCCGTCAGCATGCCGCCGTTGCGACCGGTCAGCACGATCACGTGGACGTTGCGCGCATGAGCGGCGGCAACGGCCTGCAATACGCTAGGTGAATTGCCACTGGTGGAAATGGCCAGCAGGATGTCGCCCGGTTGTCCGAGCACCTTGACCTGCCGGGCAAATACCTGGTCGTAGGCATAGTCGTTGGCGATCGAGGTCAGGATGGACGTGTCGGTGGTGAGCGCAATCGCTGCCAGACCGGGGCGCTCCTGCTCGAAGCGATTGACCATCTGGGCGGTAAAGTGCTGCGCACCCGCCGCCGAACCGCCGTTGCCGCAGGCCATGATCTTGCCGCCCTGCGCCAGACAATGCACCATCAACCGCGCCGCCTGCTCGATGTGCGGGGCTAGCGTATCCGCTGCCTCCAGCGCGGTGTGAGCCGAGGCCTGAAAGTGGCCGATGATTCTGTCGTGTAAGGGCATGGGCGCGATTATCCCACATCGTCAAACGCGTTTTTGATCCAGTCCGGCGGGGCATTGCCGGTAAGCGCCACCACGTCGAAGCGGCAGGGCGGCAGCGTTTTCAGGGTGGTCAGATATTGGCGTGCGGCGGCGAGCAGCTTCTTCTGTTTGGCCGCCGTCACGCTGGCGGCGGCCCCACCGAAATCGTCACGGCTGCGCAGGCGCACTTCGACAAACACTCGCGTTGCGCCGTCCTGCATGATGAGGTCGATTTCGCCAAAACGGCAGCGCCAGTTGCGCGCAACGGATACCAGGCCATGGGCGTTCAGGAAGGATTCGGCACGCGCTTCTGCGGACTGCCCGAGCAGGGTTTTCAACATCTGCGACAATGGCGAACATGGATGAAGGTTCGCATCATACCCGCCTGCCCCCTGCGCTTTATGTCGTCGCCACGCCCATCGGCAACCTCGGCGACATCACCTTGCGCGCGCTCGATACGCTGAAGCACGTGGATCGCGTGGCGGCGGAAGACACCCGCGTATCCGGGGGCTTGCTGGCGCATTTCAATATATCCCGGCCGCTGGTTTCGATCCGCGAACACAACGAACGCGAAGCCGCCGGCAAAGTGATTGCATGGATTGCGGCAGGCGAGGCGGTGGCCTACGTGTCGGACGCGGGCACCCCCGCCATATCTGACCCCGGCGCACGGCTGGTGGCGGCGGTGCGTGCGGCCGGGTTGACGGTGGTGCCGATTCCCGGCGTGGCGGCGGTGACGACGGCGCTGTCGGCCGCCGGAGTGGAGTCGGGGTCGTGGCTGTTCCACGGTTTCTTGCCGCCCAAGTCCGGCGCGCGCAAGGCGCACCTGCAGACGCTCGCCGCGCTGCCGGTTGCGTTGGTGTTTTACGAAGCGCCGCATCGCATCGAAGAAACCCTGGCCGATATGGCGGCGGTGCTCGACGGCGCGCGCCTGGTGACGCTGGCGCGCGAACTCACCAAGAAATTCGAGACCATCGTCACCCTGCCGCTGGCGGATGCACCCGCCTGGCTGGCCGCCGACCCTAACCACGTGCGCGGCGAATTCGTCGTGATCGTGCATCCGCCTGCGGCGGCGACCGTCATGATCGATGCCGAGGCGATGCGCGTACTCGATGTGTTGCTCGGCGCGCTGCCGCCCACACTCGCCGCCAAGCTCGCGGCTAAAATCACCGGACGCTCCAAAGCCGAGCTGTATCAAATGTCCCTCGCCCTTAAACCGGACAACGCCCCATGACCGACACCCTCACCCTCACACGTCCCGATGACTGGCACATCCACTTCCGCGACGGCGCGGCGATGCGAAGCGTGCTGCCCGACACCGCGCGCGTGTTCGGTCGCGCCATCGCCATGCCCAACCTCAAGCCGCCGGTGACCACCGTTGCGCTCGCAACAGAATATCGCACGCGTCTGCTCGCCGCCGTGCCGCCGGGCGTGTCGTTTGAGCCGCTGATGACGCTTTACCTCACCGACAACACCGCGCCGGACGAAATCGTCCGCGCCAGGCAAAGCGGCTTCGTCCATGCGGTGAAGTACTACCCGGCGGGTGCGACGACGAATTCCGATTCCGGCGTCACCGACCTGGCCAAAGCCTACCCCGCCATTGCGGCGATGGAAGAAGCCGGATTGCCGTTGCTGCTGCACGGCGAAGTCACCGACGCTGAGGTGGACGTGTTCGACCGCGAGGCCGTGTTCATCGAACGCCATCTCACCCGGCTGATGCGCGATTTCCCCAAACTGAAAATCGTGCTCGAACACATCACCACCCGGCAGGCAGCCGAATTCATCGCCGCCGCGCCCACCACCGTCGCTGCGACCCTCACCGTGCATCACCTGCTGTACAACCGCAACGCCATGTTCCAGGGTGGCATCCGTCCGCACATGTATTGCCTGCCGGTACTGAAACGCGAAACGCATCGCCAGGCACTCATCGCCGCCGCCATTTCAGGCAACCCCAAATTCTTTCTCGGCACCGACTCCGCACCGCATGCGGTCGGCGCAAAAGAATCCGCCTGCGGTTGCGCCGGTATCTATTCCGCGCACGCCGCCATCGAGCTGTATGCCGAGGCGTTTGAAATGGCGGGCGCGCTCGACAGACTGGAAGCCTTCGCCAGTTTTTATGGCGCGGATTTTTACGGTCTGCCGCGCCACACGGACACGATCACACTGCGTCGCGAAAGCTGGGCCGTGCCTCAGCAGTTGCGCATGGCCGAATCGTCGGTGATTCCGCTGCGTGGCGGCGAGACCCTACGCTGGCGCGTGGCGTGAGTTCTGTAGCCAAAATAAAACGGCAGACAATTTATTGTCTGCCGTGGTGGAAGCTAGCCAGCGCTTCCTAAGGTGCGCGACTTTGCGTCGCGCTGAGGAGACGTCTACGGAAATGCGGGGATGGTAGGTTCGATGCCCGAACTTGCTGCCTCGGGATGGTGCGCGGCGATCAGTTGCCGGATTTCGCCGACGCGCCCGGCCGGCACGTCCACCATCATCAGCACGCGCCCGGCAGCGATGGCCGATTCAAAGGTTTTCAGTCGTGAGTTGGGGATTGAACTGGCGACCATGCTGGCGGCCCAGGCGCCGAATGCCGCGCCGATCAGCGCAGTGAGCAGGATGGTGACGAGTTGCAGATCCACGCCGGCGGGCGGGAAAATCACTGCGACCAGCCCGGCGATGATGCCGATGCCGCCGCCGACCGCCAGTCCGGTTTCAGCGCCGTGGACGAAATCGGTGGTTTGCAGAACCGAGGCCTCGTGCAAGCCGTTCAGCGGTACGCCATCCTTGGCCATGACATGAATGTGGGTGTTTTCAATCTGCGCAAGCAGCAACTCGTCGCGAATCCTGCGTGTGCTGGCGGTATCCGGAAGCATGAAATACAGCCTTCTTCTCATGATAAGCCCCTCAAAAACAGGAGTCTGTAATGACTCTGATTACTGATATGTAGTTCATTTCCCGGGGTGGTCAAGATTAATTTATGCGTGTATCGATAAATATAATGCCGGGCCGTGATCAGGGCATACGATCTTTCACGGGCTTTGGCCCGTGACAAGTCGGCGTATCCACAAAGGGGGCCGCGATCCCCTTATAATCGCAGGCGGGAAAGCCGGTCAGACAACCGCTGCCGCGCAAGCGGGAGAGGAAAGTCCGGGCTCCACAGAGCAGGATGCCGGCTAACAGCCGGACGCCGTGAGGCGAGGAACAGGGCCACAGAGACGAGCGTATTGAGTTACGGTGAAACGCGGTAACCTCCATCCGGAGCAACATCAAATAGGCAGACGATGACGCGGCTCGCCGAGTCTGCGGGTAGGTGGCTGGAGCCGGTCAGCAATGACCGGCCTAGAGGAATGGTTGTCCACGACAGAACCCGGCTTATCGATCGACTTTCCCACTTTTATTACAATTCAAACACTTAGCGTTTTTATCTAAAAACATAAACAGAATTATCTGCTAAGCCCCGGTTTTTCCAGAAACTTATCCACAGCCATTAACCACCCCTAAGTCCTTGAGGCATAGGGGTTTTTTTACGTTCGCCACCTTGACCCCCACAAAACTATCCCCTATAGTGGGCGACAGTGGTAGTTTGTGGGTGGATGTGGGTGAAAAGTGCCCATCCGGCCGCTACCAAGCTCAGTCTAAATAAATGCTGGAGAGCGCATGTTTCGGGGGGTCGCAACAGTCAGTCTGGATAGCAAGAACCGGCTCGTGGTGCCGGCGCGCTATCGTGACGCCCTTCTGGTGAATGGCGGCGGACGGGTGGTAATCACCGCCGACCCCAGCCAGTGCCTGCTGCTCTACCCCTTGCCCGAATGGGAGCCGATCGAGAAAAAACTCAACGGCCTCTCCGACTTCAATCCCCGCACCCGCAGCCTCAAACAATTGCTCGTTGGCTACGCGCACGACATGGACATGGACGGCGCGGGCCGCGTGTTGCTGCCGCCGATGCTGCGCAAATTTGCCGAACTGGACAAAGCCGTGGTGCTGGTGGGGCAGGGCGGCAAGGTGGAGTTGTGGAACGAGGCGCGCTGGGAGGCGCAGGTGGCGCAAGCCCTGACTTTCAGCGATGACGTGCTGCCGCCGGAACTGGAAGGTTTTACGTTGTGAATGAAGCCGCCCATGTGCCGGTGCTGGCACAGGAGGCGGTGGCGGCGCTGGCGATCAGGCCCGATGGCGTGTACGTCGACGGCACCTTCGGGCGCGGCGGGCATAGCCGCCTGATTCTGGATCGGCTGGGCGCGGGCGGCCGCCTGATCGCGCTGGATCGCGATCCGGCGGCCATGCGTGCCGGTGCTGCGCTGCGGGATGCGCGGCTGACACTGGTGCAAAGCCCGTTTTCGCGGCTGGGCGCGGTGCTCGATGAATTGGGCGTGACGCGGGTAGACGGGATTTTGTTGGACATAGGCGTGTCGTCGCCGCAGCTTGACGACGCCACGCGCGGATTCAGCTTCCGCTTCGATGCGCCGCTCGACATGCGCATGGACCCGGGGAGCGGGCTGTCGGCGGCGGACTGGCTGGCGACGGCAGCAGAGGAGGAAATTTGTGAGGTCATTCGCAGCTACGGGGAAGAGCGGTTTGCTAAATCGATTGCGCGCGCGCTTGTTGCGGCACGGCAAAACGAAGCGATCCGCAGCACCGGGCAGTTGGCGGGCCTCATCGCTGCAGCGGTCAAACGGCGCGAGCCGGGGCAACACCCGGCCACGCGCAGCTTTCAGGCTATACGGATTTATCTCAACCGCGAGCTGGAAGAGTTGAGCGCCGTGCTGCCGCAATGTGTTGATGCACTTCAGCCCGGCGGGCGGCTCGCGGTCATCAGCTTTCATTCGCTGGAAGACCGCATCGTCAAACGCTTCATGCGCGATGAATCGCTGGGTGAACAGGCGCCTCGCCGCCTGCCGATACGGGCCGCGATGCTGAAGCCGGGACGGCTGAAGCTGGTGGGGCGTGCCCAGCACGCGACCGATGCCGAAGTGGCGGCCAATCCGCGCGCGCGCAGCGCCGTGCTGCGGGTGGCGGAACGCATGGGTGGGGTGGCGTGAGCCGCCTCAATGTCGTATTGGCCCTGGTGCTGGTGCTGTGTGCGTTGGCCGTGATTCAGGCGCAGCACCGCGCGCGTAACTATTTTGTGGAACTGGAACGCTTGAAAAAAGAGGCGCATGCGCTGGATGAGCAGTGGGGGCAGTTGCAGCTGGAGCAAAGCACCTGGGCCAACCCGGCACGCGTGGACACGCTCGCGCGCACCCAGCTCGGGCTGGTGGCGCCCTCGCCCGAGCGCACCCATGTTGAAACCAGCGATGCTGAAACCCTGGTGAGTGCGCCGTGAGTTATCAGCCCAGGAGCTCCCGCGCGCATCAATTGCTCAAGCTCAATCTGGCGCCCTGGCGCATGGTCACCGTGGGCGGCCTGCTGCTCGGCGGGCTGGTGCTGGTGGCAGGGCGTGCCTTCTATCTGCAGGGACTCCACACCGACTACCTGCAGGGCAAGGGCGATGAGGTGGCCAACCGCAACCTCACCCTGCCCACGCATCGTGGCCAGGTGTCCGACCGCCACGGCCAGTTGCTGGCGATCAGCACGCCGGTCGAGTCGCTATGGGCGCGCCCGCTCGAACTCAGGCTGAGCACCGAACAACACGCGCACCTGGCCAAAGTGCTGGGCATGTCGCCGCAGGAACTGTCGAAAAACTTGACGCACAAGACGCGCGGCGAATTCGCGGTGCGGCGCCCGGTTACTCCCGAGCAGGCGGTCAGTATCGCCGCGATGGGTGTGCCCGGTCTGTACCTGCGGCGCGAGTTCCGCCGCTATTACCCGGCGGGCGAAGTGGCCGCGCACGTGGTGGGCTTCACCAACGTGGACGACCTCGGCCAGGAAGGCGTCGAGCGCGCGTATCAGTCGTGGCTGGTCGGGCGCGAGGGCGAGCGTCATATTCTGCGTGACCGGCACGGCAACACCATTCGCGACCTGGCGCCGATCAAGACCGCGCAAATGGGCGGCAATCTGGCGCTGGCGCTCGATCTCAAGATTCAATATCTGGCGCATCGCGAACTCGCGGCAGCGATTGCCACCCACAAGGCCAAGGGCGGCAGCGTGGTGGTGCTCGACGCCAAGACCGGCGAGATTCTCGCACTGGCCAACCAGCCCATTTTCAATCCCAACAACCGCAGCAATTACCAGCCGGGGCTGATGCGCAACCGCGCGGTGATCGACACCTTCGAGCCGGGCTCGACGGTCAAGCCTTTCGTTGCGGCAGCCGTGCTGGAACGTGGCCTGTTCACGCCCGATAGCGTGATCCAGACACCCGATAATTTTCGTGTCGGGACCAAGCTGGTGCGTGACGACCATCCGCACCCCCAATTGACCGTGACTGAAATCATCCAGAAATCGAGCAACATCGGCGCCGCCAAAATGGCGATGACGTTGACGCCGCAACAATTCTGGGAGGTGTTGCACCGCGTCGGTCTCGGCGAGAAGCCGGGTTCCGGCTTTCCCGGTGAGACCGCCGGTCTCTTGCGCAATCCCGGCACCTGGCGACCGGTCGAACAGGCCACCATGGCATATGGTTATGGCCTGTCGGTCAGCCTGTTGCAGATGACGCGCGCCTACATGGCGTTCGCCAACGACGGCGAAGTGATGCCGCTGTCGTTTCTCCGGCGCGAACCGCAGGAAATCACGGGTGAGCGGGTATTTTCGCCGGCCGTGGCGCGCGAAGTGCGCACCATGATGGAAGCGGTCACCCAGGAAGGCGGCACCGGGCAGAGCATCCACGTGCCGGGTTATCGCATCGCGGGCAAGACCGGCACGGCGCATAAGGCAGTCAATGGCAGCTATGCTTCCGACCGCTATCTGTCTTCCTTCATCGGCATGGCACCCGCCTCCAATCCGCGCCTCATCATCGGAGTGGTGATCGATGAGCCGTCCGATGGCGTGTATTACGGCAGCAGCGTGGCCGGCCCGGTATTCGCGCAGGTGATGGGCGCCAGCCTGCGCTTGCTTGCGCTGCCGCCCGATGCACCGGAAACCGCGACGCGGATGACACGGGGCACGCCCGCCGCGGTGGCGCCCACCGTGGTTGCGCGTATCGGCGGGGGGATGTGATGACAAGGCCCGCCGCCAAACCCGACTCTTCCCGGCGTGCGCCCCCGGCGTCCCACGAGTCCGTGCCGCACATTCTGGAGCGCCTCGGCATGACGCCCGGCGAACTCGTCAACGACAGCCGCAAGGCGGCGCCGGGTGCGGTTTTCGCCGCTTACCCCGGAGAGGTGCGCGATGGCCGCGACTTCATCGCGCAGGCAGTGGCGCGACGTGTCGATGGCGTGTTGTGGGAGGCCGATCACTATCAATGGGATCCCGCACTCGCCATCCCCAATGCCGGCGTGGTCGGACTGAAGATACGCATCGGCGAAATCGCCGCCCACATTTATGGCGAGCCTTCGCGCGCGCTGCACATGGTCGGCGTCACCGGTACCAACGGCAAAACCTCGGTGGCGCACTGGGTGGCGCAGGCCTTCGCGCAACTCGGTCGCAAAACCGCCATCATCGGCACCGTCGGCAACGGCTTCCCCGGAGCGCTGACGCCCACGCTCAACACCACGCCCGACGCCATCGAGTTGCAGCAGCGTCTGGCGTTCTACCGGCAGCAGGGCGCGACCGCCTGCGCGATGGAAGTGTCGTCGCACGGCCTGGCGCAGGGACGCGTCAACGGTACGGCCTTCAACGTGGCGGTGCTGACTAATCTGTCGCGCGACCATCTCGATTACCACGGCGACATGGACAGCTATGCTGACGCCAAGGCCAGGCTGTTCAACTGGCCGGGACTGGAGTGGGTGGTGCTGAATGTCGACGATGCCTTCGGCCAGCGGCTGGAGAGTGAAACCCGACCCGTGCGTGTCGCCGGCTATGGCTTCCAGCGCGGCGCCGTGGTGGGAAAAAAGCTGCGCCTGTCGCAAGCCGGCCTGCACCTTGTGGCGCACACCGACTGGGGCGATGGCGAGATCGATGCGCCGCTGCTGGGCCGCTTCAATGCCGCCAACCTGCTGGCCGTGCTCACCGCCCTGCTGGTTTCCGGCGTCAAGCTGGATGACGCCTGCCGGGCACTGGCGCATATCACCCCGCCGCCGGGGCGGATGCAGACGCTCGGCGGTCAGGCCCATCCGCTGGTGGTGGTGGACTACGCCCACACCCCCGACGCGCTGGAAAAGGTGTTGGCCACCCTGCGCGAAATCGTCAGTGGCGGCCGGCTGATTTGCGTCTTCGGCTGCGGCGGCAACCGCGACACCGGCAAGCGTCCCCTGATGGGGCGGGCTGCCGAGCAGGGTGCGGATGAAGTCTGGATCACCAGCGACAACCCGCGCAACGAAGACCCGCGCCACATCATCGACGCCATTCTCGCCGGCAGCAGTGGCAAGCCGCACGTCGAGCCGGATCGCGCACGCGCCATTTTCGAAGCCATTGGCGGCGCGCATCAGGGCGACGTGGTGCTGATCGCGGGCAAGGGTCACGAGGATTATCAGGAAATCGCGGGCGAACGCCTGCCGTTTTCCGACGTGGCGGTCGCCCGCAAGGCGCTGGAGGCGTGGACATGAGCGCGTCCATGATGCATTTATCTGAAGCCGCCCGCATGCTGGGCGTGCCGTTTGATGGCGCGGATGCCGAAGTGCTGCGGGTTTCCACCGACAGCCGCACGATCCAGCCGGGCGATCTGTTCATCGCATTGCGCGGCGAAAAATTCGACGGCGGCGCCTTCGCCGCGCAGGCGCTGCGGCAGGGCGCGGTCGGGGTCGTGCTCGACCACGCACAAGCCCCCGACATTGCGTCGGCGCTGCGTGTCGACGACAGCCGTCATGCGCTCGGCAAGCTGGCCGCCGCCTGGCGCCAGCGCTTCACGCTGCCGCTCGTCGCCATCACCGGCAGCAATGGCAAGACCACGGTGAAGGAAATGCTGGCCGCCATCCTGCGGGTGGAAGCCGGAACGGATGCGGCCGTGCTCCATACCGAAGGCAACCTCAACAACGACATCGGCCTGCCGCTGATGCTGCTGCGCCTGCGCGACACGCATCAGTTCGCAGTGCTGGAAATGGGCATGAATCACGCCGGTGAAATCGCTTATCTGACCGGGCTGGCGCAGCCGGATGTCGCTGTTGTGATCAACGCGCTGACCGCGCACATCGGCTTTCTCGGTTCGGTTGAGAACATTGCGCGCGCCAAGGGCGAAATCTTTGCCGGGTTGTCCGCCAGCGGCATTGCGGTGTTCAACGCCGACGACCCCCACGCAGAGTGGTGGCGCGAGCAGAATGCGCAGCGCCCGATCGTCGACTTCGGCCTGGTGGCGCCGAGCAAGGTACGCGGCCATTTCGAGCCGACCGCATTCGGTTCGGCGCTCACCATCATGCTGCCCAATGGCACGCTGGAAGTGACGCTTCAGGTACCCGGCGAACACAACGTGATGAACGCGCTGGCCGCCGCCGCCGCCGCGTGTGCGCTCGACATCGGCCACGGCAGCATCGTCGCCGGACTATCGGGCTTCGCCGGCGTCAAGGGGCGGCTGCAGCGCAAGCCCGCGCTGCACGGCAGCACCTTCATCGACGACACCTACAACGCCAACCCCGATTCGGTGAAAGCCGCGCTGGCCGTGCTGGCGCAGCAGCCCGGCACCAGGCTGCTGGTGCTGGGCGACATGGGCGAGCTGGGACAGGATGCCGCGGCGATGCACGCGCAGATCGGATTGGCGGCGCGTGCCGCCGGCGTCGACCGGCTGCTGGCGCTGGGCGATCTGACAAAAGAAACCGTCGGCGCATTCGGTGCCGGCGCGATGCATTTCGAGCGCATCCAGGAACTGCTCGCCGAACTCGAAAACGCCTTGACGCCAGACACGACCGTGCTGGTGAAAGGCTCGCGTTTCATGCAGATGGAACGCGTGGTCAACAGTTTCACGGAGACCCACTGACATGCTGCTTTGGTTATTCCAGCAACTCGGGCAGGACATCCGCGCCTTCAACGTCTTCAATTACCTGACGCTGCGCGCGGTGATGGCCACGCTCACCGCGCTGACGATTTCCTTCATCGTCGGCCCGGCGGTCATCCGCAAGCTCACCGCACTGAAAATTGGTCAGTCGGTGCGCAGCGACGGCCCGCAAACGCACCTGGTCAAGGCCGGCACGCCGACCATGGGCGGCGTGCTGATCCTGGTGTCGGTGAGCGTCACCACCCTGCTGTGGGCCGACCTCTCCAACGATTATGTCTGGGTCGCGCTGTTCACCCTGCTGGGTTTCGGCGTCATCGGCTGGATCGACGACTGGCGCAAGGTGGTGGAGAAAAACTCGCGCGGCCTGCTGTCGCGCTGGAAGTATTTCTGGCAGTCGGTCATCGGCCTGGCGGTCGCGGCCTACCTGTGGCAAACCGCCAGCCTGCCGGCGCACACCGAACTCATCATTCCCTTCCTCAAGCACGCCACCTTCACGCTGTCGGCGGCGGGGTTCATCGCGCTCACCTACTTCGTCATCGTCGGCTCCAGCAATGCGGTCAACCTCACCGACGGCCTCGATGGCCTGGCCATCCTGCCGACGGTGATGGTGGCGTCGGCGCTGGCGATTTTTGCCTACGTCGCCGGTAACGCGGTGTTCTCCAAATATCTCGGCCTGCCGCACGTTCCCGGCGCAGGCGAACTGGCGGTGTTCTGCTCCGCGATGGCAGGTGCCGGGCTCGCCTTCCTGTGGTTCAACGCCTATCCGGCGGAAGTCTTCATGGGTGACGTCGGCGCGCTGGCGCTGGGTGCGGCGCTCGGCGTGGTCGCGGTCATCGTGCGGCAGGAAATCGTGCTCTTCATCATGTGCGGCGTGTTCGTGATGGAGACGCTGTCGGTGATGATCCAGGTCGCCTCGTTCAAGACGCGCGGCAAGCGGGTATTCCTGATGGCGCCGATGCACCATCACTACGAACTCAAGGGCTGGAAGGAGACCCAGGTGGTCGTCCGCTTCTGGATCATTTCGATGATGCTGGTGTTGATCGGCCTGTCCAGCCTGAAGCTCAGATGAACTACGACAGCCTTCAGCTTGCCGACAAGAACGTCCTGGTGCTCGGCCTCGGCGACACCGGACTGTCATGCGCACGCTGGCT
>JBAVFD010000076.1:0-3265 GCA_049588075.1 Thiobacillus sp. | reverse complement strand
GATGAGCGGCGAATACACGCCGGCGCAGATCGCCGGTTTCCTGATTGCGCTGCGGATGAAAGGCGAAAGCGTGACCGAGATCGCCGCCGCCGCCGACGTCATGCGCGAGTTGTCGACCAAGGTGCCGCTCGCGGGCGTCGACCATCTGGTCGATACCTGCGGCACTGGCGGCGATGGCGCACATACATTCAATATCTCCACCGCCTCCGCATTCGTCGCGGCGGCGTGTGGCGCGCGCGTGGCCAAACACGGCGGCCGCTCGGTGTCGTCCACCTCGGGCAGCGCCGACGTGCTGGAAGCACTCGGGGTGAACGTCAACCTGGCGCCGGAAAAGGTCGCCGAGGCGGTCAAAACGCTGGGTGTCGGCTTCATGTTCGCGCCCAACCACCACAGCGCGATGAAGCACGCCGCACCGGTGCGGCGCGAGCTCGGCGTGCGCACCCTGTTCAACCTGCTCGGTCCGCTCACCAACCCGGCGGGCGCGCCGAACCAGGTGATGGGCGTGTTCAGCCGCGAACTCACCGGTACCCTGGCCCGTGTGCTGCAGACGCTGGGCAGCCACCACGTTCTGGTGGTGCATGCCGAGGAAGGCCTGGACGAAATCAGCCTCGCTTCGCCTACCTTCGTGGCCGAGTTGAAAGACGGCCACGTGTCCGAATACGAACTCGAACCCGGCCTGTTCGGCTTGCCGCAGGTGGCGGCGAGCGATCTGGTGGTGAACGGCAAGGACGAAGCGGTCGAGATGCTGCTGGCCGCGCTGGAGAACCGCCACGCGGGTGCTGCCGCCATCGTTGCGCTCAACGCGGGCGCGGCGATTTATGTGGCCGGCCGTGCGGCCAGCCTGATGGATGGCGTGGCCCAGGCGCAGCGCGCGATCGCCAGTTGCGCCGCGCGCGATGTCCTCGAACACTACCGCCGCTTCAGCCAGTCATGAGCGATCGCCAACCATGAGTGACATCCTGGAGAAAATCCTCGCCACCAAGCGCGTCGAAATCGCCGCCGGACTGGCTGCCGTGCCGCTGGCCGAGATGCAGGCGCGTGCCGAAGCGGCGCCGCCGCCGCGCGATTTTGTCGGCGCCTTGCGCACCAAGCTCGCGGCCGGCCAGCCCGCCGTCATTGCCGAAATCAAGAAGGCCAGCCCGTCGAAAGGCGTGATCAGGCCCGACTTCAAGCCTGCCGAAATTGCTGCCAGTTACGCAGCGGGCGGTGCCGCATGCTTATCCGTGCTCACCGACCGCGACTATTTCCAGGGCAGCGCCGATTATTTAATCCAGGCGCGCGCCGCGTGTACGCTGCCGGTGCTGCGCAAGGATTTCATCATCGACCCGTATCAGGTCTATGAAGCGCGCGCGATGGGGGCGGATTGCATTCTGCTGATCGTCGCCGCGCTGGAACGGCCGGCGATGCAGGCGCTGGAAGCGCTGGCGCATGAGCTGGGCATGGCGGTACTGGTGGAGTCGCACAACGCCGGGGAACTCGACGCCGCGCTGCAGCTGAAGACACCCCTGCAGGGTATCAACAACCGCAACCTGCGTACCTTCGAGGTCAGCCTCGATACCACGCTGGCGCTGTTGCCGCGCATCGGCAACGACCGCATCGTCATCACCGAATCGGGCATCCTCGCGCCGGCCGATGTCGCGCGGATGCGCAGCCATCAGGTGCACGGTTTCCTGGTCGGCGAGGCGTTCATGCGCGCGGCAGACCCCGGCAGCGAACTCGCCAGACTGTTTGCCGCGTAAACGGTGCGGCCCGCGCGGCGAGCGCGCGCCGGGGGATGAAAATCGGGCGTGGGCAGGCCGCCGCGCTTCGCCGCATCAAGCGGATTTTCTATAGGGCGCGCCGCGCATCTGCGTTAAAATGCGTGCGGCGGGTCTCCCCGCATGGCTAGGTCGTGAATCGGGTCAGGTCCGGAAGGAAGCAGCCACAGCGGTCGATGCCAGTGCCGGGGTAAGGCTCGCCATTGTTTTCAACGGGTCAGGAATTCGGGGCTGGGGCAGGGCGGGCTTCCGCTACGGGTCTTGAGTACGGAAGTGCGCACCCCTTCCCCGATCCTGGCCCCATTTCCTGGCGCTGCAAATGTCTGATCTCTTCGGTAACGAAGCATCCCCCGCACTGGCGCTCGCGCGCAAGTGGCGGCCGCGCGCGTTCGCCGACCTCAAGGGGCAGGAGCATGTGGTGCAGGCGCTGTCGAACGCGCTCACCCAGGGCCGGCTGCATCATGCCTATCTGCTGACCGGCACGCGCGGAGTGGGCAAGACCACGCTGGCGCGCATCCTCGCCAAATGCCTCAACTGCGAAACCGGCGTCACCGCGACGCCGTGCGGCGTGTGCTCGGCGTGCACGCAGATCGACGCCGGACGCTTCATCGATCTGCTGGAGCTCGACGCGGCGTCGAACACCGGCGTCGACAACATGCGCGAGGTGCTCGACAACGCGCAGTACGCGCCGACGGTCGGGCGCTACAAGGTCTACATCATCGACGAAGTGCACATGCTGTCGAAGCCGGCGTTCAACTCCATGCTGAAGACGCTGGAAGAGCCGCCGGCGCATGTGAAGTTCATCCTCGCCACCACCGACCCGCAGAAGATCCCGGTCACGGTGTTGAGCCGCTGCCTGCAATTCAATCTCAAACCGATGCCGCCCGCGCTGGTGGCGCTGCACCTGGGCGAGGTGCTGGCGCAGGAAAACGTGGCGGCCGAACCCGCTGCGCTGAACCTGCTGGCGCGCGCCGCTGCGGGCAGCATGCGCGACGCGCTGTCGCTCACCGACCAGGCGATTGCCTACGGCGGCGGCGCCATCGAAGTCGCAGGCGTCGAGGCGATGCTCGGCACGGTGCGGCGCGATTACCTGTTCGATCTGCTCGACGCGCTGGCGGCGACTGACGCCGATGCCCTGATGGAGCAGGCGCGGCAACTCGCCGAGCGCGGCATTGCATTCGACGCCGCGCTGCAGGATCTGGGCAGTCTGCTCGCGCAACTGGCCTTGCTGCTGCATGCGCCGCATGCCGTTGAGAGCAGTTCCGATGCTGAGCGGATGCAGGCCGCCGCCGACAAGCTGGACGCTGAAACCGTTCAGCTCTACTACCAGATCGCGTTGAACGGTCGCCGCGATCTGCCCTATGCGCCGGACGAGTTTTCCGGGTTCTGCATGAGCTTGTTGCGGATGCTGGCGTTCGCGCCGGGCGCCGGGAACAGCACGCCGAACCGTCCCGCACCGGTGCGGGTGGCGACAGCCGCCCGTGACGAACCGGCGCCGCGCGTTGCCG
>JBAVFD010000075.1:0-4885 GCA_049588075.1 Thiobacillus sp. | reverse complement strand
GGTGGGGCCGGCTTGACCGCGGCCGGAGTCGACGCCACCACTGCCGGCGCACTCGACACCTGCGCCCAGCTGGCCTCCGAATACGGCAGCAACACGGCTTGCGGCGTCCGCAGCAGGGCGGGTTCCGCCAACAACGGACGCGCGCTCGGCTTGGCATCATCGTCGAGCGGCTGGATTTCCACCGCACCCGGCGGTGGCGTCAGCCGCAACACCTGCCCGACCAGAATCAGGTCGGCCGATTCAATCCGGTTCCAGCGAGCGATCTCGCGATAATCCAGATTGTTGGCAAACGCGATGGCATACAGCGTGTCGCCGCGGCGTACAGTGTGCAGCCCGTTGGTGGACGGAGCAATTTGAGGCGTGGTTGGGCGAGCGGCGGCGGTGCTGGTTCGCGCGGACGTCCGCTCGGTCACCGGCGCGGAACCGTTCGAACTGCAGGCGACGAGCCCCAGCACCAGCACGCCGAGCCCGATGCTTTTCACGCCCGTCCCGGCAGCCGCTTTAATCACGCTACCCCCGGCAGCAGCGGCACGAACTTCACCCCTTCGAACAGACGCTCGGTGTAGGTGTCACCCTGGCGTTCCACCACGCACAGCGTCTGCACCGCATTGCCCAGCGGCATCACCAGGCGGGCACCGTCGGCGAGCTGCGGCAGCAAGGCCTGGGGGACTTCGCCAAATGCGGCAGCGATCACGATGGCGTCGAACGGCGCAAAGTCCCTGGCGCCGTTCATGCCGTCGCCGTGCTTGGGTTTGACGTTGTTCACCCGCAATTCGCGCAGGCGCACCCGCGTCTTGCCTACCAGTGCAGCGATGCGTTCCATCGACACCACTTCGCGCGCCAGCTTGCTCAGCACCGTGGCCTGATAGCCGCAGCCGAGGCCGATTTCCAGCACGCGGCCGAGCGCATGGCCGTGGCCGTTTTCGCCGTGACGCGCCAGTTCGGCCATGCGTGCCACGATGTAGGGATTGGAAATGGTCTGCCCGAAGCCGATCGGCAGCGCGGTGTCTTCGTAGGCGCGCGACTCCAGCGCCTGATCGACAAACAGATGGCGCGGCACGCTGCCCATCGCCGCCAGCACGGTTTCGTCCTGGATGCCCTGCTCGCGCAGGCGCTCGACCAGACGGCCGCGCGTGCGCGCCGAGGTCATGCCGATGCCGGCGCGGGAGGTCAGGGTTTCAGCCATGCGTTCACACTGTCCATCTGGTTGTAACGGGTCAAATCCATTTGCAGCGGGGTGATCGACACCCGGCCTTGCGCCACGGCGAAGAAGTCGGTGCCCTCACCGGCGTCGGCGGCGGCGCCCGCGGCGCCCACCCAGTACACGGTCTGGCCGCGCGGGTTGGTGGTTTTCACCACCGACTCGGCCTTGTGGCGCTTGCCCAGTCGGGTCACGCTGATGCTGTCCAGCTCGTCCCAGGCGCAATCCGGCACATTGACGTTGAGCAGCATCGGCTCGGCCGGCGGCTGCGCCTGAATGCGGCGCACCAGATCGGCCACCACCCGCGCAGCGGTATCGAAATGCCGGGCGTTGTGGCTGGCGAGCGAGACGGCGATCGACGGGATCCCCAGCAGATACCCTTCGGTGGCAGCGGCGACGGTGCCGGAATAAATGGTGTCGTCGCCCATGTTGGCGCCGTGGTTGATGCCGGAAATCACCATGTCGGGCAGGTGATCCAGCATGCCGGTGACGGCCAGATGCACGCAATCGGTTGGCGTGCCGTTGACGTAGTAAAAACCGCTCGGCGCCTGGCGCAGCAGCAACGGCCGATCCAGCGTCAGCGAATTCGATGCGCCGCTGCGGTCACGCTCGGGCGCCACCACGGTGATGTCGGCCAGCTCGCGCAGCTCGGCGGCCAGAGCGGCCAGGCCCGGGGCGAAATAGCCGTCGTCGTTGGATAGCAGGATACGCATCAGTGCGCCTCCCCGGCGGCACGGGACGCGTCCCGGAACGGGCGCAAAACTCGGGATTGCATGGAAACGGCGGGGAGAGCAAACATGCTGCGAATTTTAACCCGGATCAATCATCAGAACGTGACGAGGCCGACGCAGTCTTTTGCCGGGTGGGCTGACCGCTTCTACCGCCGGAAAAAACGGGTAGCATGAGCCCCACCTTTTGGCCGGCGATACGGGGGAGCGACTCTCCCGATCTGCCCGACATCGAATGACATGAACTCAAACACATGAACCCAGCGGGTCGCCACGAAATTTTCAGCCGCCTGCGTGCGGCCAACCCCCATCCCACCACCGAGCTCGAATACAGCACGCCGTTCGAGCTGCTGGTGGCGGTGGTGCTGTCGGCACAGTCCACCGACAAGGGCGTGAACCTCGCCACCCGCAGGCTGTTCCCGGTCGCCCGCACGCCCGAAGCGATTCTCGCACTGGGCGAAGCCGGGCTGGCCGACGCCATCAAAACGATCGGCCTGTACAAAAGCAAGGCCAGGCACCTGATCGCCGCCTGCCGGATGCTGATCGAGTTGCACGACAGCCAGGTCCCCGCCGACCGCGCCGCGCTCGAAGCGCTGCCCGGCGTGGGACGCAAGACGGCGAACGTCATTTTGAATACGGCGTTTGGCCAGCCGACGATGGCGGTCGACACCCACATCTTCCGCGTCGCCAACCGGACCGGTCTGGCCCCCGGCAAAACGGTACTGGAGGTGGAGAAGAAACTGCTCAGGAACATCCCGGCCGAATTCCGCATCGACGCGCACCACTGGCTGATTCTGCACGGACGGTATGTCTGCCAGGCCAGAAAACCGAAATGCGGCGAATGCATCATCGCCGACTTGTGCGAATACAAGGACAAGACGTGGCCCCCGGTCGAAACCGATAAGGCCGCTCCGCCGCCCCGCGCCCTGAGGAAGGCGCGCGCATAGCGCCCCGCCCGCATCATGTTCAATCCCAGCCGCGACCAGGTGCGCCAGTTCTTCTTCGACGTGTGGTCGAAATACCGCGCCGGCCAGCCACTGGCCGGCGCCGAGCAGCCGGCGCTCGACGCCGTGCTGGCGCATCCCGAATACCACGCCCTGCTCGATCAGCCCGAGCGTTACCGGGAACGCGACTACCTGCCAGAATCCGGCGAAACCAACCCCTTCCTGCATTTATCCATGCATCTGGCGATCACCGAACAGTTGTCGGTCGACCAGCCACCCGGGATACGCGAACGCTATCAGCGCCTGCTCAAGCAGCACGGCGAGGCGATGCCCGCCCAGCATGACGTGATGGAGTGTCTGGCGGAAATGATCTGGCAAGTGCAGCGCTATCAGACGGCGTTCGATTCAGCCGCATATTTGCGCTGCCTCGATGACAGGCTCGGCGACAGCTGAACAGTCATCGCTACCGAATGGGGATACGGAATCCGCTGTTGAAAGCCACGCCCGTCGCAGATGGCGATCGACGCGGCAAGAATCAGCGGATGCGCCCTCTCACCGGACGCGCGGCGTTCATTTTCCGCGGATCAACAGCACCGGTTGCGTGGCGACGCGCACCACCCCCTCGGCGACGCTGCCCAGGAGCAGGCGGCTCAGTCCTCTGCGGCCATGTGTGCAGATCACGATCAGGTCCGCTGGCCAGGCCTCGGCGTCTGCCACGATCATTTCCGGGATGCGATGGCGCAGGGTGTCGATCTCGATCAGCCGGGTTTCAACCGGGACCCCGGCTCCTGTCGCCACGGCCTCCGCCCTGCGAAGAATTTCCCGTCCACCCCTGATCATGGCATCGACAATCTCGGATGGATCGGGGAACTCTGTGCCCAAGCCGATATTGACGATATCGACTGCGTACACGATCCGCAGATGTGCATGCTGTTCCCTGGCCAGATTAATCGCTTCCAGCAAGGCTTGTTCCGCGGTGTCGCTGCCATCCACTGCCACCAAGATACGTTTGAACATTCTGGTTCCTCAATTAAAAATTTCACCGCGATTGACCCACACTGACACTCCTAACCGTAGATTCTCTTCAGTTATTACTCAAGCCTGTCCATCAGGCGCAATGCTGGAGCGTTCGCCGAAAATGACCGGAACGGGTCGGCAGCGACTGCCCGGAGTCGCTCTTCAATATTGACCCGTCGACCAGAATTGATCCCCCATCCGTACTTTTCCACACTGGATTCCGGACACCAAAAAACAAGGGCGGCCCTCAATGGCCGCCCTTGTTATCTGTAACGCCATGCAGCCTCAATATTTCAGCTGCAAGCCTTTCTGCTTTGAAAAATACGCGGTCAGATCGAGCATGTCGGTATCCGACAGACTCTGCACCTGTCCCCCCATGATGGGATTCTTGCGCTTGCCCGCCTTGTAATCCTTCAGCGCCTGGTATAGGTAATCGCGATTCTGCCCCGCCAGCTTGGGAAAGGACGGAACCGCACTGACCCCGTCGGCCCCGTGGCAAGCGGCACAGGTGGTGGACTTGGCCTTGCCCGCTTCAGCATTGCCCGTGTTGGCATGAACCGGCAGCGAAAGACCCAATGCAGCGGCAGCAAGGATGAATAGTGTTTTTTTCATGATCATCTCCTCGGTCATTCGGCAGGGCCGCTATACGACGACGCGTAATAAGCCGCAAGGTCTTCCATGTCCTGCTCGGACAGGCTGGCCGCGATGGCCTTCATGCTGGGGTGGCTGCGCTCGCCCGCCTTGTATTCCTTGAGCGCCGCCACAATGTACTCGGCATGCTGTCCGCCCAGTTTGGGCACGCTGTACACGGTGGGGTAAGCAGTACGCCAGCCAGGGATGCCATGGCATCCAGCGCACATCGAAGTTTTGGTCTGCCCGGCCTTGGGGTCGCCCGCTGCCTGAACCGGCACAGCCAACGCCATCAGCACGGATGCGCACAGCGTCATCGTGGTGAGTTTCATCTTCCTCGCTCTTTCTGGTTGGGTTGTCATCTC
>JBAVFD010000074.1:0-9153 GCA_049588075.1 Thiobacillus sp. | reverse complement strand
CGTCACCCCGCCCGACGGCGGGGTGACGCAGGCGGGACCTTACTTGTTGCCAGCCTTGTTGGAACGACGCCAGCCGAAGAAGCCCAGAGCTGCGGCCAGCAGCGCCGGCAGGGTCGGGTCGAGGCGACCGTCGCCGCCGATGGCGCAGCCGCCACCGCCGCCGCCATCAGTCGAGGCCGGTGCGGGCGGCACGGCCGTGACGAGTTCAAAGGCGCCGATATCGGGCGGGGTCTCGCGAGCCACGCCACGCTGGTCGACAGTGACTGCCGCGTCAGCCGCCCCTGCGCCCAGTGCCGGGCTTCCGGCTAGCAGAGCGTGAGTCAGGGTCAACCCGCCGTTGTTGGCCAGGTCACCGATCTTCGGATCCACGCTCTTCTTGTCGGTCGCAGCGGTCAGCCATGTGTCGCAACTGGCATCGCTGCTCAGGTTGCTGCCCTGAGAGGTCACCGGAACACCGCCCCCCGTCACGCCACAGTTGGCCGAGATCAGTGCCGCAGGATCTGAACCCGCCATGTTGCCGGCCAGTAGCACGTTCTTCAGCGTTAGGGAATTGGCCGTTTGAGACGCCGGGAACATGTTGATGCCCGAGCCCTGAGTTTTCGAATCCGAACCCGCGACGTTCTTCGCGATGGTCACGAAGTTCAACTGAACATTCCCGTTGGAGTAAATCCCGGCACCGACATCGGAGCCGATGTTGCCGCTGATGGTCGAGTTGACAACCTTGAGCGTCATGCCGGCGCGACCGCTGATACCGCCGCCGCCGACGGCGGTGTTGCCGCTCAGCGTCGATCCACTGATCGTGACCGTATTGCTGCCGGTCAGGAATATCCCGCCGCCGCCTTCAGCAGTGTTGCCGCTGATCGTCGAGTTCGAGATCGTGGTGTTGCCCTCGTTGTAGACCCCCCCGCCGTTGACAGTGGACGTGTTGCCGGAAACCACTACATTGGTCGCGGTCACCGGCGAACCGGTGTAGATACCGGCGCCGTCACCCTGCGCCTGGTTGGCCAGCACCTTCACGCCGGTGAGCGTGAGAGAAAAGGTGGGGCCGGCCGGTTCCGACTCACCTGGCCGCCTGCTGCCGCCCCGGCCCGTTGAATTATCTACTCCGGTCACTGCGGGGTTGACCTGCGCGACGTTTGCAGCTGCGCCCACGGCCACGCCGCCGCCCGCGCGTCGGAAGTAATAATCGTAGAGGACGGGATCATTTGGATCGGACGAAGCTACACCCTTGGCTAGCGGTTCCTCAAACGTTCGGCCGCCCTGGATGGTGACACCCTCAATCACGACGTTGACCGTGTCCGGTGCCGTCGTATAGACGTGGAAAATTCGGTCGCGGTCGATGTCCGCAACTGATGCATCCCACTGGATGATGGTGGCATCCGCACCCGCGCCAACGATGTGCACGCTCTTCATGATGTCGATGTCGCCTACCATCGTATCGGGATTGTTGACGACAGTGAAGTTAGGTGCGGTGCCGGTCCAGCTCTCGTCGAGTCCCGTCGCGGCCAAATTGTACGTTCCTGCAGCGAGATTGATCGTGTCATTGGTGCCGTATGCATCGGCGGAACTGTTTGTACAGTCGGGCGAATAATTGGTAGCTGTGTTGATCTGATACATCGCCTCGCGTAGCGAGCACAAACCGTCGTCGGCCACACCATCTGCAGCCGCTAGCGTTGGAACGACATTGAAGGTGGCCGCATGAACCGGCGCGGCGCCTATCGCAGCCAGCACCATCAAGCCAAACAAGGCCTTGCGATTAAGTTTGAATTTTGTTTGGGTCATTTTCGTTCTCTCCTTGAGTTAACTGTATAAGGACACCCTTATCCTCTTTCTAGAATAGAACAATTCCCATAAAAAAGTATTGATAAATCGCAAACCCCAGGTGGGTTCTGCAAAATGTTTTGCGGCTGGACGGGTTGCCGACGAGTACGGAAGGAAGGGCAAAGATGGCGCGGTGTCGGGCGCACAAACCGGCCGGCACGAAGGACGGGACGGATCTCTCCGCACCAGATGACGCGCCCACCAGGAGCAGGCGGGTTTTAAACCAGTGATTTCAGCGCGTTGTGGTCGCAATGCATGCCGCGCCCGTCTGCTTCCGCGACGAGTTTGCGGCGGCGGAAGTCGGCCATCAGGCGGCTGGCGGTTTCGGTGGTGACGCCGATGATGGCGGCGATGTCCTCGCGCAGCAGGTTGGGAATGCAATGGCGCTCGCTGTGGGCGTCGAGCTTGAGCAGCAGGCGGGCCAAGCGGGTTTCGGCATGGCCGGTGCCGAGTTCGGTGATGAAGCTTTCCGCCTCATCCAGGCTGGCTTGCCAACGCAGCATCAGCTGCTCGTAAATTTGCGGATTGCGTTGTTTGAGGGCGTGAATGACGCTGACCGGTATGCGGCAGATATCGGCTTTTTGCAAAACGATGGCGGAATTCCGGTTGGGCTGACCCAGCACCGATTGCAGACCGATGGCATCGCCACGATAGTGCATGCGCACGATGCGCCGGCTGCCATCGTCGAGTGTATGCACCATCTTCACGCAGCCGGCGCGAATGGTATACACATCCTCACCCATGCTGCCCTGCGCATAGAGTTCATGCCCCGCTTCGTACCCCTGATTGTCGATGTCCCGTAACGTCTCACCCAATTCAGTTTCGGTCAGAACGGAAAACAGGACGGTGCCACGAATGGCGCAATGCACACAGTCCGGACGGCCCGGCCAGTGTTCGTCAGTACAGTAGGCTTTGTTTTTGGTCATGGATTACATTGGTGAAGCGGAGGCTCAATGCGAGCTTTGCCTGCCGATTCTGGCACAGATCAGGCGCTGCGGCCTGAGTTGAACCGTCGCGGGTTTTCATCACGCATCGCCACATGAAAAAGGCCTGCTCGAATGGCAGGCCTTTGGGAAACGGCTCGGACAAGTTAACCGCAGCCGGCCGGGCTGTCGCCATCCTTCGCGCTCTTGATCAAGAAGGCCTTGATGTCTTCCAGAAGTTCCTGATCGGGCACATCGGCGAATTTCTCGGCCGCCTTGTTGGTGGCCTTGATGCTGGCGCGGTATTGCTGGCTGACATACTGCCTGACGCTTTCCGCCCCCTTGGCGTGCTTGTCTGCCTGGAGGTAGGCAGTCCAATCCGCCTTGGTCCTGGCATTGGGCGGAATGGGATTGCCGGTTTTTGCCACATGGCAACTGGTGCACACCTGGCGGTAGTAAACACGGCCGCGTTTCCAGTCGCCGTCGTATGCCTGTGCGCTGGTATAGGCCGTGATGCCGAGCAGGGCGAGCAGGGCGAGCATGATGGCGATCGCAGGTTTGGTTTTCATGGCGAACCTTTCCAAATGTCAGTGAATGGGGCCCATACGGCCATACGACTCAAGGCAGGCGGGACAGCCGCCTGCAACGATGAGCCTTATTTGCCGTGCTCCTTGATGCTGTATGTGCCATCCGCGTTGAACTTCATCTCCGCATCGATGAAATAGGTCTGGAGTTCGCTGCGCAGCAGTTTTGCCGTGTCATGGGCCTCGCCTGAGCGGGCTCCCGTGCCACACAGAAAGACGATGGGTTTGTCCTTGGGCAGGGTGCCGATCTTTTTCTCCAGGTCACCGATGGGAATATTGATCGCCCCCTTGACGGTGCCCGCCTTGAATTCCTTGGCGTCGCGCACATCCACCAGCAGCAGGGAATCCGGATTCTCCTTCATGATGCGTTCGAAGGATGCAACGGTGATGGTGCCTTTTTCCTTGCCGGCCTCGATACCGGGCGCAGCCTTGGTTGCCGCACCCGCGCCGCCGGCGGCAGCCGCGGCGGGTGCTTCACCATACAGCTTGACCCATTCCGGATAGCCTTCGACAAAGGTCTTGACGTTGGTGTAACCCAGCTTGCGGGCCTTGTCGGCGGATTTGTTGCTCAGCACGCACTCCAGTCCACCGCAGAAATAAATCAGCGGGGTGGCCTTGTCGGCCGGCAGGGTGTCCACATGCTTGTCAAATTCGGAATCTGAAATGTTCACCGCGCCTGGAATGGACCCCTTGTCGAACATGCGCTTGGGCCGGGCGTCGATCAGCATGAAGTTCGCTTTTTCATCCAGCAGCTTCTTGATATAGGCTGCAGAGACGGCTTGCCCC
This sequence comes from Thiobacillus sp., assembly GCA_049588075.1. GTDB lineage: Bacteria > Pseudomonadota > Gammaproteobacteria > Burkholderiales > Thiobacillaceae > Thiobacillus. The sequence goes on along the minus strand of JBAVFD010000074.1, from coordinate 5,039 downwards.
GTGCCCTTGGCCGCCCAGTCGGGAGAGCCGTCTGAATACACGCGGATGTTGGTATAGCCAAGCTTCTCCGCCTTGAACGCAGAGTTGTGGCTCAGCATGCACTCCACCCCGCCGCAGTAGAAAATGAGCAGCGTGTTCTTGTCCTGCGGCAGGCTGCCGGCCATCTGGTCGAACTTGCTGTCAGGGATGTTGACGGCGCCGGGGATGTGGCCGGGGTCGTACTGGCGCGCCGCGGGGCGGGAATCAATAATCATGACGCCCTTCCTGGGCGGGATGTCGACATTCTGTTTGACGAACTCGATATCCACCAGTTTGCCGTACCAGCCCTCCTTTGCCTTGAGCTGCTCTGCGTGCGCCGGCGCCAGCCAGGCTACAGCCGGCAGGGCGACCGGAAGGGATAGAGCCAAAGCAAGCCACAGACCGTTCAGTTTCTTGTGCATTTCATGTCTCCTCTGATTTCAAACAACGGTAAATTTTTCGGTCGATTCGTTATAGCGCACCAGCAGATACCACACCAGCAGGAAGGCGCCGGTAACGAGGTAGGTCCAGCCCCAGCCGCCCAGCAGGGTCGGGAAGAAAGCCTGGATACCCAGTTTGCTTTCTTCCAGCAGGTCGAGGTTCATCTCCGCCACGGTCCAGCCAGCCTGGTGGAACAGGGCGCTGGCGGTCGAGCCGACCCAGGCGAAGAAGAACACGGCCAGCCACAGCTTGAGGTGCCCTTCCCCGACCCGCCATAACGAACCGCTGCCGCAGCCCCCGGCGAAGACCATGCCGAGGCCGAACACCACGCCGCCGAGCAGGGAGCCGAGCCAGAATCGGGACGGGATGGCGACATAGGGATCCACCAGTTTGGCCTGGAAGATCAGCGAGGCGACCGGGATGCCGACGGCCAGCGCCAGGATCACCGCCTTGGTCATGTCGCCTTCCGCCGTCATGAAGGGCTCGCGGACGGCGCGGGCCATGCAGAAGCGCGAGCGGTGCATGATGAAGCCGATGGCAAACCCGGCCAGCACGATGATGGCGCGCGAAGCAATCCTGGAATCTTCGGAGGCGTACCAGCGGGTTGCCCACCACAGGATGCCGGCGATGACGGCGAGGCCGATCCAGGGATAGGCCGCCAGCACGCGGGGCGACAGCGGCTTCACCACAGGCGCCTGCATGCCCCAGGTGATGTGTTCCAGTGTCCACATCAGCAGTTTCAGCCCCATGGCCGCACCGATCATCAGCCCTGCCAGCATCACCAGACCGGCAGGCGAGGCATGCAGGGTCGGGATGAAGAAGCCGCCGACGGTGCAGCCGCCGGCCAGCACGGCGCCGACGCCCATCAGGCTGCCGCCCAGCGCGCCCCACACGAACTCCAGAACGGGCGGGCGGTTGAAGCGGAACTGGCGTGACAGCAAAGCCGCGCTGAACGCGCCCAGCACCAGGGCGATGTCGGAGAGGGACAGGCGGTGCATCAGCGGCGAATCCAGTTCCTGCGGCAACCCGAGCACCCCGCCGAGACCGATCGCCCGGTTGAACCAGTCGCCCCACAGCCTGATGCCGCCGAACACGCCCCAGAACAGCCCGGACAGCATCAGCGCGAAGATCGCCAGCAGCAGCAGGACGGCACCGACATAAGGCGGCCAGGGTTCAACCAGGATGGCCTCGTAGTCGGACTTGAGGCCGCTCGACTCGAACAGCGAAGGCTTCATCGTTTCATTCCTTCAGGGGGCCGCAGGCAGGCAGCATCACGGCTCACCTGTACAGCGGTCCCTTCTTCAAACCCGGGACATTCTTCATCCGCCCTTCCGACAGGCTGCCGTTCTTGCTGTGGCATTCCTGGCAGCCCAGCGTCCCGGCGCGCGGGGCGACCATGTGGTTGAGCGGCCACAGCATTTCGGTCCTGATGAAATCGACCCTGCCCGAGAAGGGTGCGCCGGCGTCAGCCATGCCCGCCGCCACCGCCTTTTCCCAGTTGAAGCTCACGCCGTAGGCCGCCGCGTCGGTGCCATAGACATGCGGAACCACCAGGGTCTGGTTGACCGGGTCGTACGGCTGCACGCCGCGGAACAGCTTCACCGGCCAGATGCGCGACTTGCCGTCGCCGGGGCTGCCGCCGAAGCGGTTGATCGGCGTGTAGTCAGCGTGCGCGTCGACCTTGTCGCCCAGCAGGGTGTACTTCACCTCGCCGTTGAACCATACATACTCGGGGACGACGTTCTCACCCAGGACGAAGGCGCCTTTTTTCGAGTCATACACCTTGTGGCCCTTGGCGTCCTGTTCCACCATGGGCTTGCCGTCCGGCCCCATCCGGCCGGCGGTGGACCAGTCCCACATCATCTTGGTGGGAACACCGCCCCGCGCCATCGCGGGAATGTGGCAGGTTTGGCAGGCGAGCTTCTCACCATGCTGGTTCACCATGGTCGCCATCGAAACCGCGGTATAGCCTGGCAGGGGCTTGACCTTGGCCATCGTCTCGGCGCTGTGCGGCCGGCTGCCGTGACAGGCTTCGCAGGTGGCGGGGTTGCGCTTTTCCGGCATGCCGCGCAGCAGCGGTCCGCTGCGATCCCTGGCGGTCGGGGTGTAGCGGCTGCCAGGCACCTCATGGCCGGTGGTGGCGTGGCAGGTGGAACAACTGAAATCGAGTCCGGTGGCGTCCATGTGGACGTCGACATCCCTGTCCGGCGACTCGATCGAGGAATCCATATCGCCGTGCTTCACACCATCGCCGCCCCCGCCGTAGGCATGACAGGCGAGGCAGCTATATCGGCTGGTCCTGCCCACTTTCTGTGCCACTTTTTGCAGGTTGACCGGTTGCAGAATCTTGCCTGAACCGGGCGGCCATTCCATTTCCTTGTAAACCGGATGGCCGGCCAGCCCGGACGGCTTGCGATAGTCCCCCGTGGTGTCGTGGCAGGCCAGGCAGTCCACATTCTCTTCAGCAGTGAAATCGAAGCTGTTGTCTTTCCAGCCATACCCCACATGACAGGAGGTGCAATATGGCTGATTGGAGGCGATGCCAATGCAGTAATTGTTGACCACCGTTTTCTTGCCCAGCTTCTGGCTGGTATTCGGGTTGAGCGCTTCCCACGTCCAGTGCTTGGTCTTCATCACCTGCTTCGCGGCCTCGGTATGGCAGGCAAGACAGGCTTTCGTGACGTCCTGCCCCGACTTGAACGTCTGCTGGAGTTCCTTGAACTTGCCGTGATCGGCTGTGCTGACGGAAGCCGCACACGCAGCATGGAAAAATCCGGACATTCCCAAAATCAGCCCGAAAAAAACCCCCGCAGCGATGCGCCCGCCGCTATGGAATGCTCCATATTTCTTTTGAGTCATCAAAAAACCTCCCCCTTCTTCCATCCCGAATCAGGCGTCAAACAATCCACTTTTCAGCTAGAGTATAAGCAGGCTTTCTAACAAGACAAGGACATCCTGTTTTTCCTGCCGTCTGAAGATTTTGGAAAAGCCGGGGCGATTCTGTCTACGCTCGAATGTTTGCCATGACCGAGTGGGCGACTAGAATCAATCAGATAATTAAAATATTGCACCCGCGTATGCTGCAGAAATTCCTTCCTCGACATGGGATGGGGGAACGCAATCGCGGCAACAGCCTTGCGCTGATTTTTAACAAAGCCAACCCAATGGAAAAACCATGATGCGCGTCCTCCTACCCATTCTGACCGCATGGGCGACTTTGTTCCTGATCCCGGCAACCGCACAGGCGCAGGCACAGGTACAGGAATCGCCACCGGCACAAGCACCGGTCCCCATCGGAAACGATGCCTGCAAAACCTGCCACGTTCCTTACGCCAGCCACAAGGTCAACATCTATCACAGCGACTGCCTGGCCTGCCACACCCCCGAGGCCAAACATCTCGCCGAGGGCGGCAAGGGCACGATGGCATTCCCGACGGCCGACAACTGCCTGGCCTGTCACCAGCACAACGACCAGGGGCGCATGAACTGGGCTTTTACCGAACACAGGAAAGCCAGGCTGGATTGCCGCAACTGCCACGGCATCCACTCCCCCAAGATCAAGGAAATCAACATCGGCATCTGGAAGGCCGACCGCAATTCGGCGCTGTGCATCAGCTGCCACAAGGATGTCGCCGCCCGGTTGACCATGCCCTCTCACCATCCGGTCCTGGAAGGCGCGCTGTCGTGCGTCAGCTGCCACGACCCGCACAACAGCAAGACCGCTTCCCTGGTGAGCAAGACCGAGCAGTGCACCAAGTGCCACCAGAACGTCCGCGGGCCGAAGGTGTTCGAGCACGCGCCGGCGGCCGAGGACTGCATGATCTGCCACAACCCGCACGGCTCGCCGAACCGCCGCCTGCTGCAACTGGCCCAGCCGATGCAGTGCCTGCAGTGCCATTCCGTGGCCAGCAACATGCATGGCAACCCGCCCAGGGGTGCGCAGCTCAGGGGCTGTACCAACTGCCACAGCGCGGTTCACGGCAGTCAAAGCGACCCCACACTGAAATACTGAGGCGGGAGACACGCATGAAACTCAAAACGTCTATCGGATTAGCGCTACCCTGCCTGACACTGCTGGCCGCTTCCCTGCAGGCGGCCGAGCTTGCGGCGCCCCCTGCGGCAGCGGCTGCCGCTCCCATTCCCGCGGAGGCGCCATCCGCCGAGCCTGCCGCGGCTGAAGCGCCGGCAGCAGGCGCCACCATCACCACTACCGTGATCACGCCGCGCCTGTTCGCATTCAACTATTTCGACGGAGTGGGTGAAGACCAAACCAGTTTCCTCGAACGCTACAACTATCTCGAGAGCTTTTCCGGCGACACGCGCTCCGGTGTGTTTGCCGACTTCGATCTGGACGTGACCGCAAACAATGGCGAGCGCGACCTGTTCGTCTTCGAGCGCCGTGGCTTCGGCCAATACAATAATCGCAACGAGGCCAGGTACGGCAATGACGCGCTGAATGTCTACGGCACCTACTCCCGCTTTCGTTCGGCCACCGGCGGCATCGACTACCTGTTCAGCCCGGGTCAGGTTGCCGGCGGCACGGTAGCTTCCGGCGGTGGCGGTGGCGGCGGTGGCGGTGG
>JBAVFD010000073.1:0-5998 GCA_049588075.1 Thiobacillus sp. | reverse complement strand
GCCTTGAGCGGCGCCAGCAGTGGCGGAATGGCGGCGGCGGGGGTGTGTTCGTTGAGTTCTTCGATCTGCAGCGCCTGGATCGGCTGCGGATGCGCCATGGCCTTCAGGTGCGCGCGTGCGGTTTTGGCGCGCTCGACGACGAAGTGGTCGAGGCGGCGGGCGACCGCGAGGGTGTCCGGCGGCAGGCAGGCGTCCGGGCTGACCGGGCCCAGCGGCACCGGAATCAGGTAGAGGGTGCCGGCTGCCAAATCAGACTACCTTTGGCCATGTCAGCACGTCGATGCCTTCGTTCAACAGCATGTCGGTCAGCGCCATCAGGGGCAGGCCGATCAGCGCGGTGGGGTCGGGGCTGTCCATCCGCGTCATCAGCGCGATGCCGAGCGACTCGCTCTTGGCGGAACCGGCGCAGTCGTAGGGCGTTTCCTTTTCGAGGTAGGCGGTGATCTGTGCATCGCTCAGCGGGCGGATATGCACCACGGTCGGCACGTCGCGGGTCTGGGCGTGGCCGGTGCGGCTGTTCAGGAGCGTCAGCGCGGTGTGGAACACCATCGCCTTGCCCTGCATTTTTTTCAGCTGGGCGAAGGCGTTGTCGAAATTGCCGGGCTTGCCGAGTTGTTCGCTGTCGAGCATCAACACCTGGTCGGAGCCGATGATGAGGGCGTCGGGATAGGCCGCAGCGGCGGCCTGCGCTTTCAGGACCGACAGGCGCAGTGCGGTGGCCGAGGGCGTTTCGTCCGGCAGCGGGGTTTCGTCGACGTCGGGCGAGAGGATGTCGAAAGGCAGGTGCAGACGCGACAGCAGGTCGCGCCGGTAGCGCGAGGTGGAGGCCAGGACTAAGTTCATTCCGGCTGAATTTCCACCAGCGCCATATCGGGCGTCACCGCGTCGCCCTTCTTGGCGAAGATGCTGATGACGACGCCGGCGATCGGCGCCTGCACCTCGTTCTCCATTTTCATTGCCTCGATCACCAGCACGCCGTCGCCCGCCTTGACCGTCTGGCCGAGACTGACCAGCACGTCGACGACGTTGCCGGGCATGGCCGCGGTGACGTGGCCGGGGTGGCTGGGGCGCGGCTTCTGGCCGGGTGCGGCCGGCGAGGCGCTGGCTTTGCGCGTCGCCTTGCCGCCGCCCGACACCGCGACTTCGTTCAGCGGTTCGACCAGCACTTCTTCCGAGACGCCGTCGATCGATACGAAATAGGGGCGCTGGGCGGCGTCGCTGCGGCCGCTGCCGGACAGCTTGATGTGGTAGGTCTCGCCGTGCAGGGTGATTTTGAATTCGTCAGCGGCATAGCGCGGTGCGCTGTCCTGCTGCGACGCGCCGGGCGGCAGCAGCGGTTCGGGTTTGAGGCTGCCGGCCGCGCGGTCCTGCAGCCAGGTCTTGCCGATGTCGGGGAACATGGCGTAGGTCAGCACGTCCTCGTCGGATTTGGCCAGCCCCTCGATCTCGCCGCGCAGCTTGTCGAGTTCGTCGCCCAGCAGGTCGGCCGGGCGGCAGGTGGTGACGTCGAGGTTGCCGATGGCCATCTTGCGCACCTCTTCGTTGACATGCCCCGGCGCTTGGCCATAGCGGCCCTGCAGGTAAAGCTTCACTTCGTTGGTGACCGACTTGTAGCGCGTGCCGGTGAGCACGTTCAGCGCGGCCTGGGTGCCGACGATCTGCGAGGTGGGGGTGACCAGCGGCGGATAGCCGAGGTCTTCGCGCACGCGCGGAATTTCGTCGAGCACGGCATCCATCCTGTCGAGCGCGCCTTGTTCCTTCAACTGGTTGGCGAGGTTGGAAATCATCCCGCCCGGCACCTGGTTGATCAGCACGCGGGTGTCGGTGCCGGTGAAGGCGGATTCGAACTGCCAGTATTTCTTGCGCGTTTCCTTGAAGTAGGCCGAGATTTCCTCGATCAGCGGCAGCGACAGCCCGGTGTCGTATTCGGTACCGGCCAGTGCGGCGACCAGGCTCTGCGTGGTGGGGTGGCTGGCGCCTTCGGCAAACGCGCCGACGCAGGTGTCGATGATGCTCGCCCCGGCTTCCACGGCCTTCAGGTGCGTCATGTGTGCCAGCCCCGAGGTGGCGTGGCTGTGGGTGTGGATGGGCAGGTTCGTTGCGGCACGGATTGCGCCCACCAGCTCGAACGCGGTGTAGGGCGTGAGCAGGCCCGCCATGTCCTTGATCGCGATGGTGTCGCAGCCCATTTCGGCCAGCCCTTTGGCGAGTCCGACGAAGTGCGGGATGTCGTGTACCGGGCTGGTGGTGTAGCAGACGGTGCCTTCGGCGTGCTTGCCGGCGGATTTCACCGCCTTGACCGACACTTGAAGGTTACGCAGGTCGTTCATCGCATCAAAAATGCGGAACACGTCGACGCCGTTGTCGGCTGATTTCTGCACGAAGGCGCGCACCACGTCGTCGGAATAATTGCGGTAGCCGAGCAGGTTCTGCCCGCGCAGCAGCATCTGGATGCGCGTGTTGGGCAGGGCTTTTCTGAGCTGGCGCAGGCGCTGCCACGGGTCTTCGCGCAGAAAGCGCACGCAGGCGTCGAAGGTGGCACCGCCCCAGGCTTCCAGTGACCAGAAGCCGACCTGGTCGAGCTTGCCGCAGATCGGCAGCATGTCGGCGGTCTGCATGCGGGTGGCGATGAGCGACTGGTGGCCGTCGCGCAGAACCAGATCGGTGATGTGTACTTTTGCCATGTCAGAGTCCCTGATGAGCGGCGATGGCGGCGGCGATGGCGGCGGCCATCACTTCCGGCGGTTTCTTTTCGGTGTACTGGGTGAGTTCCGGGTGGTCGTCGACAAAGCTGGTGTTGAAGCGCCCGCTCTTGAACTCGGGATTCTTGAGGATTTCCTGGTAATAGGGAATCGTCGTTTTCACCCCGTACACCAGCATGTCGGACAGCGCGCGGCTGCCGCGAGCGATGGTCGCTTCCCAGTTCAGGTTCCATACCGTGAGCTTGGCGCACATCGAGTCGAAGTAGGGCGGAATCACGTAATCGGTATAAATCGCCGCGTCGACGCGCACCCCGGGGCCGCCCGGCGAGTAATAACGGGTAATGCGGCCGAGGCTGGGCAGGAACTCGTTTTTCGGGTCTTCGGCGTTGATGCGGAATTCGATGGCATAGCCGCGGTGGCTGATTTCATCCTGTTTGTATTGCAGCGGCAGGCCGGAGGCGATGCGGATCTGCTCCTGCACGATGTCGACGCCGGTGATGGTTTCGGTGATCGGATGCTCGACCTGCAGGCGGGTGTTCATCTCCATGAAGTAGAACTGGTTGTCCTGGTCGAGCAGGAATTCCACCGTGCCGGCATTGACGTAGCCGACCGCCTTGGCGGCGCGCACCGCCAGCTTGCCGATGTATTGCCGCTGCGCTTCGGTTAACTGCGGGCTCGGCGCGATCTCGATCAGCTTCTGGTTGCGCCGCTGGATCGAGCAGTCGCGTTCGAACAGGTGAATGACGTTGCCCTGGTTGTCGCCAAGGATTTGCACCTCGATGTGCTTCGGGCGCACCACGCATTTCTCGACGAACACCTCGGGCTTGCCGAAGGCCTTGCTGGCTTCGGACACCACGCGGTCGTAGTTTTTCAGCAGCTCGGCTTCGCTTTCGCAGCGGCGGATGCCGCGTCCGCCACCGCCGTTGGTGGCTTTCAGCATCACCGGATAGCCGATTTTATTCGCCAGGGTGCGCGCTTCCTCGACGTTTTCCAGATTGTGGTCCGAGCCGGGGGTGACCGGGATGCCCGCTGCGATCATCGCGTTGCGTGCCTGGATCTTGTCGCCCATCTGGCGAATGACTTCCGGCGAGGGACCGATGAAGCGGATGCCGCGGCGCGCGCAGATGGTCGCCAGGTCGGGGTTTTCGGAGAGGAAGCCGTAGCCCGGATGCAGCGCGTCGCAGCCCGATGCCGCCGCCAGGTTCACCAGCGTATGCGCGTTCAGATAGCCCAGAATCGGGTCCTTGCCGATGTGGTAGGCCTCGTCGGCTTTCTTGACATGGAGCGCGTGGCGGTCGGCATCGGTGTAGATGGCCACCGATTTGATGCCCAGTTCGGCACAGGCGCGCACGATGCGGACGGCGATCTCGCCCCGGTTGGCGACCAGTATTTTCTTAAGCATGAGTACGCCTGATGTTGAGGGAACTGGGGTTTCTTTGACAAAAAGAACGCGAAATCATATCATTGCGGGCTAATGTTTATCCGGGTGCGTCATGCTTGAGTCCGCCATGCTTCCGCCGATTGAGGTCGATCCATGGCGTTTTTGCAAGGATGCGCAGTCTTGGGAAACCCGCTCGGATGTGGCTGCGTTTCCGCGCCTTGCCCATGAATTTACGCAAGGCACGCTGTTCTGTCGAGTGGTTGGGCGCATGGATCAGCGGGGCAGCCTGTCCCTGCGGTTGACGGTCAGCGGCGAGGTGGAGCTGACCTGCCAGCGTTGTCTGGGCAGCATGCCGTATGGGGTCGAAGTCGAACGCACGCTGTATCTGGCGCGCAACGAGGCCGAGTTGGAGCGGCTGGATGCGTTGCCTGACAGTGACGCAATCCTGCCCGGTGAGACCCTGAGTCTCGTCGAACTGATTGAAGATGAAGTGTTGTTGAGCCTGCCGCTGGCGACGATGCACGCAGAAGGTGAATGCCCCGTCCCTGGGGCGCAGTGATTTTTAATGGCATTAATAATGTACCTGGTTGGGTGCAACGGAATTTAAGGAGCAAGAAATGGCAGTCCAGCAGAACAAGAAATCCCCGTCCAAGCGCGGCATGCACCGTTCGCACGACTTTCTGACCAACCCCGCGCTGGCTGTCGAGCCGACCACGGGTGAAGCCCATCTGCGCCACCACATCAGCCCCAACGGCTTTTATCGTGGCCGCAAAGTCGTCAAGGCCAAAGGCGAGTAATTTTCTTGCGCGCCTCGCTGTGGATTATTGCAGTTCGGCGCGTTCGATTCAGCCACAGTAATTCAGCCACGTCTCCGGCTGCATGAGAAACATCACAGTCGCCATTGATGTCATGGGGGGCGATCACGGTCCCCATGTCACCGTCCCGGCGGCGATCCGTTGTCTTGCGCGTCATCCCGATCTCAATGTGATTCTGGTCGGGCCGCAGGACATCGTCGCGGCTGAGCTCAAGGCGCGTCGCGCCAGGACGAGCCCGCGCCTGATCGTGCGTCACGCCAGCCAGGTGGTGGCGATGGACGAAGCGCCCGCGCTGGCCTTGCGCGGCAAAAAAGATTCCTCGATGCGCGTCGCGATCGATCTCGTCAAGTCCGGTGAGGCCGATGCCTGCGTCTCGGCGGGCAACACGGGCGCCCTGATGGCGACCGCGCGGTTTGTCCTGAAAACCCTGCCTGGCATTGACCGCCCGGCGATTGCCGCGGTGATGCCGACGGTCAGCGGTCATGCGCTGGTGCTGGACATGGGCGCCAACGTCGACTGCACCGCCGAGCACCTGCTGCAGTTTGGCATCATGGGCGCGATGCTGGTGTCGGCGGTGGAGCACAAGCCGAATCCGAGCGTGGGCCTGCTGAACATCGGCGAAGAAGACATCAAGGGCAACGAAATGGTGAAGCAGGCGGCCGAATTGCTGCGCGACAGCCACCTCAATTTCTACGGCAACGTCGAAGGCAACGATATTTTCAAGGGCACCACCGACGTGGTGGTGTGCGATGGCTTCGTCGGCAACGTCACGCTGAAAGCATCCGAAGGCCTGGCCAAGATGATTTCCACTATCCTGCGTGCCGAGTTCAAGCGCAACTGGCTGACCCGGCTTTCCGGACTGATGGCCTTGCCGGTGCTGAACGCCTTCAAGCGCCGGCTCGATCCGCGCCGCTACAACGGCGCCACGCTGCTGGGGCTGAAAGGCGTGGTGGTGAAAAGCCATGGCTCGGCTGACCGCTTTGCGTTCGAGCACGCGATCGATACCGCCAGCGACGAAGTCCGCAACAACGTGCTGAAACGCATCACCGACCAGATCCAACTCCTGCAACGGGTGCCCGCTTGACCTATTCCCGCATTCT
>JBAVFD010000072.1:0-3213 GCA_049588075.1 Thiobacillus sp. | reverse complement strand
CGGCTGACTTGGCGCTCGGCGCGCACGCAGGCGGCGGTTTCGGGATGATTCAGGGCGGTCAGCATGGCCGCCACCGCGGCCTGGCCGCTGCGGATCTCGATGCCGAGCGCGCCCTGGCCGGCGGCGGGGATGCTGTCCTCCACACTCAGCAGGCTCCTGATGTGCTCACCCAGACCGAGCCGTTTCAGGCCGGCGGCGGCCAGCAGAATGGCGTCGAACTGGCCCTCGTCGAGTTTTTTCAGGCGGGTGCCGACGTTGCCGCGCAGCGGCTTCACGGTCAGATGCGGGTAACGCGCGCGCAACTGCGCTTCGCGGCGCAGGCTGGAGGTACCGACCACGCCGCCGGGCGGCAGGTCGGACAGGCGTGCGTACCGGTTCGAGACAAAGGCGTCGCGCGGGTCTTCGCGCTCGCCGATCACCGCCAGTTCGAAGCCGGGCGGCAGTTCCATCGGCACGTCCTTCATCGAATGCACTGCCAGATCGGCCTGGCCGGCTTCCAGCGCGACTTCAAGCTCCTTGACAAACAGCCCCTTGCCGCCGATTTTAGATAAAGTGACATCGAGAATCTGGTCGCCGCGCGTGGTCATGCCCAGAATGTTCACCGTGCAGCCGGGGTGCAGCGCGCGCAGGCGGTCGCGAATATGCTCGGCCTGCCACATGGCGAGGGCACTTTCACGGGAAGCAATGGTCAGGGTGGTCATGGCGGTAGGAATGGACTGTTTGATTTGGCAAAGGGTGACGCGACAATGACGCTCATGGCGTGGCTGCATCCACACAAAGGAACGACAAAAATGGCGCAACGGGTCGCTGTCTGGGTCTTGATTTTAGCATGGGGGCTGGTGCTGCCCGGCGTGGCCGGCGCGGCGGCCGAACTCGTTCACGCGAAGGATTTCAAGATCGACGCGCGCACGGCTGCGCAGCGTCAGGTGCCGATTCTGGTGATTTTCACCAGCCCCGGCTGCCAATACTGTGAGCGCGTCAAAAACGAATACCTGGTGCCGATGAGCAACGACCCGGCGTATCGCAAGCGCGCCATCATCCGTGAAGTCACGGTGGGCGCGACCACCCCGCTGACCGGTTTCGACGGCGCGCCCACCACCGAGGGCGCATTCGCCGTCGCCCACAAGGTGTTCATGGTGCCGACCGTCAAAGTGCTCGACACCCGCGGCGACGATACCGGCGAAGCCATCGTGGGCCTGCTGACGCCGGATTACTATTTTGGTTATCTGGAAGCTGCCATCGACGAGGGCGGGCGTAAAGTGCGCGGCAAATAGCGGCATGGCGCTAGAATCGCGCCATGCACGGAGCCCCGCAATGAAAATCCTGTTGGCCGACGACCACCCGCTGATGCGCGAGGGGGTGCGGCAGGTGCTGGCCCAACTGGAGCCGCCGCTCGAAATCATCGACGCGCAGGATTACCCCAGCCTGTTTGCGCAAACTGCCGCGCACCCCGATCTCGATCTGGCGCTGGTCGATCTGAACATGCCGGGTTTTGTCGGGATGCTGGGCATCACCCAGTTCCGCAACCGCTTCCCGGACATTCCGCTGGTGGTGCTATCCGCTTCGGAATCTCCGCACGACATTCGCAGCGCGCTGGAAGCCGGCGCGCTCGGCTACATTCCCAAGGCGGCTTCCACGGCGGTGATGCTGGCCGCGCTGCGACAGGTGCTCGCAGGCGATCTCTATGTGCCCAATTGCCTGGGCGACAGTGGACTGCACTCGGTGGCCCCCGCCGATTTCGCGGCGCTGCAGCACAGCGGGCTGACCGCGCGCCAGCTTGATGTGGCGCGTCTGCTGGCACAGGGCTGCGCCAACAAGGCCATCGGCGGCATGCTGGCGATGACGGAAAACACCGTGAAAGTGCACATCGCGGCCATTTTCCGCGCCTTCAATGTCACCAACCGCACCGAAGCCGTACTCGAGATTCGGCGGCTGATGCAGCAGTGAATTTCCTGCGTACCCTGTTCAGGCGGCCAGCGTTGACCAGCATCCGCAGCCGGATGCTGGTGATTGCGCTGCTGCCCGCCTTGCTGACCGAGTTCGGGATGGTGGCGTATTTCACCTCGCAAACTCTCGACACCGCCGAACAAGCGGTGCATGCGCGCGCCAGCAACGCGGCCCGTCATCTGGCCGATTCCCTGCCGTATGCGCTGATCAGCGGCGACACGGCGCGGGTGGCTGCGCTGCTCAAAACCGAGGCTGACAGCAACCAGCTGTCCTTCGCCCGCGTAACGGATGCCAACGGATCGCTGATCGCCAGTTCGGATGAGTCCTTGCATGCGGCCACCCTGGAGGCGCACTACCAGCAACGTGCAGAAATACGGTTGCCGGCCGTTGATTTTGGCGACGATGCGTTGTTCGCTGTCCCCGCTTCCCCTCCCAACGGCCTGCTCGCGCATGTGGACGTCGGGGTGTCGCTCGACCGGATCAGCCAGTTCAAACGCGACACCCTGCTGCATGCCGCGCTCCTGATGCTGGCGGCCCTGGCGCTCACCGGCGTGCTGGCCTGGCGCCTGTCCAATCGCCTGGCCGGGCAGTTGCAGCATGTGGGGCGGGTGGTGGAACGGCTCGCGTGCGACGATCTCGCGGTGCGCACGCACCTGCCGCCGGAAGGCGAGGTGGGCGCGCTCGCCACCGGGGTGAACAACATGGCAGAGGCCTTGCAGACGCACCGCGGCGAGCTGGAGAAACGCATCCGCGAGGCGACCGCCGACCTCGCCGCAAAAAAGGAAATGGCCGAGCGCGCCAACCAGGCCAAGTCGCGTTTCTTCGCTGCCGCCAGCCACGACTTGCGGCAGCCGCTGCATGCCCTGTCGCTGTTCGTGGGCGCGCTGAAGGCGCGCAACCAGCAGCCCGAATCGCAAACCCTGATCGACAACATCGAAGCCTCCACTGCCGCCATGGAACTGCTGTTCAATGCGTTGCTGGATATTTCGCGGCTAGATGCCGGCACCATCGAAGCGCATCCGGTACATTTCCCGCTGCGGAAACTGGTGCTCGATCTCGATCAGCAGTTCAGCGCGCTGGCGGCAGAAAAGCAGCTGCGGCTGCGCTTTCGCCCGTGCGACGTCACTCTCTACAGCGATCCGCTGCTGATCGAGCGCATCCTGGTCAACCTGATTGCCAACGCCATCCGCTACACCGACGACGGCGGGGTGCTGGTGGCCTGTCGCCGTCGCGGCCGCATGGTGCGCATCAGCGTGATCGACACCG
>JBAVFD010000071.1:0-38746 GCA_049588075.1 Thiobacillus sp. | reverse complement strand
GGTTAATCTGACCCTGCGCGATGCCCCCGACCAGCGCCACCGCGCCGCTTCGTCCAGTCTCGATATTTTCCAGTTTTACCGCCAGTCCATGCTGCTGGTCGGCTGGCTGAAGGCGCAGGACGAAGCGCGCTTCCGCCAGCTGGCGCTGGAGGTGCAGGACAATACCGATTTTGAAATCGCCTTCTGGGATGTGTATGGTCAGGAACCCGCCACGAAGCTTGCGGGCTACTACGACAGCGTTCTAAGCGATAATCAGCCGATTCAAGCCGCTCCAGAAAAGCCATGAAACCCTACCTCGATTTGATGCGCCACGTGCTCGAACACGGCACCCGCAAAGACGACCGCACCGGCACCGGCACCCTGTCGGTGTTCGGCTGGCAGATGCGTTACAACCTCGCCGAAGGCTTCCCGCTGGTCACCACCAAGAAATGCCACCTGCGTTCCATCCTCCACGAGCTGCTGTGGTTCCTGCAAGGCGACACAAACATCAAGTACCTGAAGGAAAACGGCGTCTCGATCTGGGACGAATGGGCCGATGCGAACGGCAACCTCGGCCCGGTCTACGGCCACCAGTGGCGCAGCTGGCCGAAGCCCGACGGCGGCACCATCGACCAGATCAGCGAAGTGGTGAAGACGCTCAAGACCAATCCCGACTCGCGCCGCATCATCGTCTCGGCGTGGAACGTGGCGGATCTGGACAAGATGGCGCTGGCGCCGTGCCATGCCTTTTTCCAGTTCTACGTCGCCGACGGTAGGCTCTCCTGCCAACTGTACCAGCGCAGCGCCGACATCTTCCTCGGCGTGCCATTCAACATCGCGAGCTACGCGCTGCTGACCCTGATGATGGCGCAGGTGACGGGCCTCAAGCCCGGCGACTTCGTCCACACCCTGGGCGACGCCCACCTGTACCTGAATCACCTCGACCAGACGCGCGAGCAGTTGAGCCGCGAGCCGCGCCCGCTGCCGACCATGACGCTGAATCCTGCAGTGCGCGACATCTTCGCCTTCCGCTTCGAGGACTTCACCCTGACCGGCTACGACCCGCACCCGGCGATCAAGGCGCCGGTGGCGGTATGAGTACGTCGAAGAAGCCGCGTGTCAGCGTCATCGCCGCCCTCGCCAAAAATCGTGTCATCGGCATCGAAAACCGCCTGCCCTGGCGGCTGCCGGAAGACCTCGCCCACTTCAAGGCGCTCACCCTCAACCATCCCATCCTGATGGGCCGCAAAACCTTCGAATCGCTCGGCCGCCCGCTGCCGGGGCGCACCAACATCGTCATCACCCGCAACTCCGATTACCGCAAGGAGGGCTGCCTGGTCGCCGCTTCCATTCCCGCCGCGCTGGCGCTGTGCCAGGACGCCGACGAAGTCTTCTTCATCGGCGGCGCCGACCTCTATGCCCAGGCCATCCCGCTCGCCGACCGGCTGTGCCTGACCGAAGTGGACATCGAAGCCGAGGGCGACGCCTGGTTCCCCGACTATGATCGCAGCGCGTTCAGGGAAGTCTCGCGCGAGCCGCACACGGGCGAGAAGGGCGATGCGCTGGGGTTTGATTTTGTGGTGTACGAGCGGGGATAAGCGGAAGGACCCCACTTATGTCGTCCAGTGTCACGTCACCAAGTGACTGTTACGTCAATGGAAAGGAAGAAAAGCCATGTCTGATCTGTGCCCCCTTGAGGAACATTTTCCTCGTCTGGTACCGGAGATTGTGGCTTTCTGGGGATCCCCCACCTGCTTTGATCAACTGCAAGGCTTGCTGGTGGACAACCGGGGCGGTCGCAAGGGCTTTCCTGCAGACGTATATTCCGATTTGTCCTTGTTGTTGACGCTCGTCCCGCGGCCAAAAGGTCCTTATGACATCTGGAATGACGCGCTGGATGCGGATAAAACCTCGTGAAGAGCTGATCAATCGAGCTAAAGGGGTCGGCTTCGGACTGATTTTCAGCCGACGCAGGTTGGGCTAAATGTGGAACCCATCAGGAGCAAAACATGGTACGAATGCACAATCCTCCCCATCCAGCGCCGTGCTGCGCGAGTCGATTCCGGAGACGCTGAGCGTGACCCAGGCGGCAGCCGATCTGCATGTGTCGCGGGTTTTCCTGAGCAAGATTCTGAACGGCAAGTCGGGGATTTCCGCCGACATGGCGATCCGGCTGTCGCAGTGGCTGGGCACGTCTCCGGATGTGTGGATTGGGATGCAGCCCAGTACGATTTGTGGCAGGCGGGGAAGCTCAAGCAGCCGAAGATTCAGCCCTTGCTCAAGCAGGCGGCTTGAAGTGTGTGACGGGATACAAGGAAACCGGAATGGATGATAAAGAAAGCAGGCGTACAGCATGAGCGTACCTAAATGTCCCCAGTGCGGTTCGGAATACGCCTACGAAGACGGCGCGATGTACGTGTGCCCGGAATGCGCGCATGAATGGCCGCAAGCTGCGGCAGCGGGCGCGGATGACGTGCGCGTCGTGCGCGATTCCAACGGCAACGTGCTGCAGGATGGCGACACGGTGACGGTGATCAAGGACCTGAAGGTGAAAGGCTCGTCATCGGTGGTCAAGGTGGGAACCAAGGTCAAGAACATCCGCATTGTCGAGGGCGATCACGATATCGATTGCAAGATCGATGGCATTGGAGCGATGCAGCTGAAATCGGAATTCGTGAAGAAGGTGTAGCGAACGGCGTCGCCAGACGGCTTTCAGTCCAATGACAAAACGGGGTCATGGCCCCGTTTTGTCATGGATCGTTCCTGTTTCGTTTCGGCAGTCGCTGCCGGCCACAG
Organism: Thiobacillus sp.; assembly: GCA_049588075.1. GTDB lineage: Bacteria > Pseudomonadota > Gammaproteobacteria > Burkholderiales > Thiobacillaceae > Thiobacillus. Next base: position 35,971 of record JBAVFD010000071.1, on the reverse strand, counting down.
GACGGTTTAGTTGAGTTCGGGTTCCTGTGGGGAGTCCAGTGTGCGCTGCATGGGGCGCCGCCCGACCTGAATTTTCAGTTCCAGCGATTGCTGCTTGCGCGCCACCGTCAGCTGCGCGCTGCCGCCCGGTTGCAGCGCGGCAATCAGGTTGAGCAGGGAAGCCGAGTCGGTCACCGTTTTGCCGTTGACCGCCAGCAGGATGTCGCCCGGGCGGATGCCGCCGACGTCGGCCGGGCCACTCTTCAGCACACCCGCGATCAGCGCGCCTTCGGCCTTTTTCAGATTGAAGGATTCGGCCAGCTCGGGTGTCAGATCCTGCACCTCGATGCCGACCCAGCCGCGCGTCACGCTGCCGGACTTGACGATCTGCTCCATCACCTGACGCGCGATGCTGACCGGGATGGCGAAGCCAATGCCTTGCGAGCCGCCGGTGCGCGAATAGATGGCGCTGTTGACGCCGACCAGATTGCCGGCCGCGTCGACCAGCGCGCCACCCGAGTTGCCCGGGTTGATGGCGGCGTCGGTCTGGATGAAGTTTTCAAAGGTATTGATGCCGAGGTGGGTGCGGCTGAGCGCGCTGACGATGCCCGCGGTGACGGTCTGGCCGACGCCGAACGGATTGCCCACCGCCAGCACCCAGTCGCCGACCTTGAGGCTGTCGGCCTCGGCGAAAGTGATGGCAGGCAGGTTGTTTGCATCGATTTTCAGCACCGCGAGGTCGGTTTCGGGGTCGGCGCCCACCACGCGCGCAGGCAGCGTCCGGCCATCGGCCAGCGCAACCTGGATTTGGTCGGCGGCCTCGACCACATGATGGTTGGTGAGGATGTAGCCATTCGGGCTGACGATGACGCCCGAGCCAAGATTGGACGCCTGACGCGGCCGCGCATCCTGGCGGTCACCAAAGAAATAGCGAAACACCGGATCCTGCGCCGCCGGGTGAGCCGGGTTGCGCACCGTTTGCTGGGTAAACACGTTGACCACCGCCGGAATGACTTTTTGCGCCGCAGGGGCGAAAGATTCGCCGGGCGCGAGCCGGCTCGCTGCCGAATGCGGCGCCTGCTGGATGGTGAGGCTTTGGAGTTGCGGCTGCCAGTGCAGGAGGTCGGGCTTGAACAGGGCAATGACGAACAGCACGCCCAGAGCCACGGTGGTGGATTGGGCAAACAGTAACCAGAGTTTGTGCATTTTCAGTGAATTCAGGGACTTGGCTTAAATAGCCCAGCCCGGATTATAGCCTTGGGCGACACGACGTGATGCCGGAATCCCACAATGGGCTTCCGGTAAGGGCAGCAAGTTGGTTAGAATAACGGTTTTATCGCAACACGTTCGGGTTAGGTAAACATGAGCCAGGAAGTTGATGGGCAAAAAATGGACACACGTAGACGCAAGTTCCTGATCGCTGCGACCAGCGCGGTCGGCGGCGTGGCCGCCGTAGCGGTGGCTGCTCCGCTGCTGATGAGCATGATGCCAAGCGCGCGTGCCAAGGCAGCCGGCGCGCCGGTGGAAGTGGATATCAGCAAGGTCGAGCCGGGCATGCTGCTGACGGTCGAATGGCGCGGCAAGCCGGTGTGGATCGTCAACCGCACCAAGGAAATGCTTGACCTGCTGGGCAAGCATGACGACAAGCTGACGGATCCGACGTGCGAGCAGCCTCAGCAGCCCGCTTATTGCAAGAACGCCACCCGTTCGATCAAGCCGGAATTTCTGGTTGCCGTCGGCATCTGCACCCATCTGGGCTGCTCGCCGACCTACCGCAAGGAAGTGGGCGCCGCCGACCTGGGCGCGGATTGGCCGGGCGGCTTCTTCTGCCCCTGCCACGGTTCGCGCTTCGACCTCGCCGCGCGCGTGTTCAAGAACGTCCCCGCCCCCACCAATCTGGTGATTCCGCCCTATCAATACCTCAGTGACACCAAGTTGCTGGTCGGTGTAGACGCAAAAGGAGCGTAAAGAATGTCTGCCCTGCAAAAAATGATGGGTTGGATCGACGATCGATTCCCGCTCACCGCGACCTACAAGGCGCATCTGTCCGAGTATTACGCGCCCAAGAACTTCAACTTCTGGTACTTCTTCGGCTCGCTGGCGCTGCTGGTGCTGGTGCTGCAGATTGTGACCGGCATTTTCCTCACCATGAACTACAAGCCGGATTCGGAGCTCGCCTTCATGTCCGTCGAGTACATCATGCGCGATGTCGACTGGGGCTGGCTGATCCGCTACATGCACTCCACCGGCGCCTCGATGTTCTTTGTCGTCGTCTATCTGCACATGTTCCGCGGCCTGATGTATGGCTCCTATCGCAAGCCTCGCGAACTGATCTGGATCTTCGGTGTGATGATCTATCTGGCGCTGATGGCCGAAGCCTTCCTCGGCTACCTGTTGCCGTGGGGCCAGATGTCGTTCTGGGGCGCGCAGGTGATCGTCAACCTGTTTGCCGCCGTGCCCTTCATCGGTGAAGATCTGTCGATCTGGATTCGTGGCGATTACGTGATCGGCGACGCCACGCTCAACCGCTTCTTCGCCTTCCACGTCATTGCCCTGCCGCTGGTGCTGCTGGCGCTGGTGATGGTGCACCTGGTGGCCCTGCACGAAGTCGGCTCCAACAACCCGGACGGCGTCGAGATCAAGAAGCACAAGGATCCCGTCACCCACATCCCGCTCGATGGCATTCCTTTCCACCCTTACTACACGGTGAAGGACATCGTTGGCGTCATCGTCTTCCTGATGGTGTTCTCGGCGATCGTGTTCTTTGGTCCGGAGATGGGCGGCTACTTCCTGGAAGCCAACAACTTCATCCCGGCCGATCCGCTGAAAACCCCGCCGCATATTGCGCCGCTGTGGTACTTCACCCCGTTCTACGCGATTTTGCGTGCGGTGCCGCCGATGTTCGGTTCCCAGTTCCCGGGCGTGGTGGCAATGGGCGCGTCGATCGTCGTGATGTTCTTCCTGCCGTGGCTCGACCGCGGCAAGGTCAAGTCGATCCGTTACCGCGGCCCGATCTACAAGATCATGCTGGCGCTGTTCATCGTGTCCTTCGTCGGCTTGGGCTACCTTGGCCTGTTGCCGTCCACCCCGGTGGCGACGCTTGTTGCCCAGGTCTTCTCAGTGATTTACTTCCTGTTTTTCCTGTTGATGCCCTGGTATACCTCGATTGACAAAACCAAACCGGAACCGGAAAGGGTGACTGGCTAAATGAAACGCTTGAAGAACTTTCTTTTCCTGCTGGCAGCAGTCCCTGTCATCGCTTTTGCGTCGGAAGCCGGTCCTCAACTGGACAAGGCGCCGGTCAATCTGTCTGATCAGGAATCCCTGCAGCGCGGCGCCCGCATGTTCGTCAATTACTGCCTCAACTGCCATAGCGCCAGCGCCATGCGCTACTCGCGGATGCAGGATCTGGGTCTGACCGAAGAGCAGATCAAGGACAACCTGATGTTCGCGGCTGAAAAGCCGGGCGAACTGATGAAAGTCGGCATGACCAAGGCAGACGCCAAGGCCTGGTTCGGCGCCACCCCGCCCGACCTCAGCGTGGTCGCCCGTTCGCGCGGCGCCGACTGGTTGTACACCTACCTGCGCGGCTTCTATCGTGACGATAGTCGCGCCACGGGCTGGAACAACACCGTGTTCGACAAGGTTGGCATGCCCCACGTGTTGTGGAGCCTGCAAGGCGAGCAGATTGCCCACTTCAAGACCAGCGTCGATCATGAAGGCAAGGAGACGCATGTTTTCGATCGTTTCGAACTGGTCAAGCCCGGTAGCGTCACGCTGGCCGAGTACGACGCCATGGTCGGCGACCTGGTCAACTACCTGACGTGGATGGGCGAGCCCGCCCAGCTCCAGCGCAAGCAGCTCGGCCTCATCGTCCTGGCTTTTCTGGCCATCTTCTTCGTAGTGGCCTACTACCTGAAGAAAGAATTCTGGAAAGACATACACTGAACCTGGTTATACCGCTCGCCAACAGCCGGACTGTGTCCGGCTGTTGGCGTTTTAAGCATTAAATACGCAACACGATAAGGAACCCCCCGTCATGATGACCTTGTATTCCGGCAGCACCTGTCCTTATAGCCATCGCTGCCGCATCGTCCTGTTCGAGAAGGACATGGACTTCGAAATTATTGATGTGGACATGCACAACAAGCCGGAAGAAATCGCCAGCATCAGCCCCAGCGGCAAGATGCCGGTGCTGGTCGAGCGCGACCTGGTCCTGACCGAGTCCAACATCATCAACGAATACATCGACGAGCGTTTTCCTCATCCGCAGCTGATGCCGCCCGACCCCGTCATGCGCGCCCGCGCCCGGCTGGTGCTGTTCAATTTCGAGCACGACCTGTTCACCCACGTCAACACGCTCGAGCACTCGCTCAGCAAGGCGTCGGACAAGGCGCGCCTGGAAATCCGCGACAGCCTGTCGCAGCTCACGCCCATCCTCACCAAGCAGAAATACCTGATGAACGACGAGTTCTCCATGCTGGATGTGGCGATTGCGCCGTTGCTGTGGCGCCTCGAACATTACGGGATCGAGTTGCCCAAAATTGCCGTGCCGGTGCTCAAATACCGTGAGCGCCTGTTCAGTCGTCCCGCTTTCATCAGTGCACTGACGCCGACTGAAAAAGCGTTGCGTAAATAAAAGGGCAGGGCAGCCGTGGCGGAAATTTCAACCAAGCCGTATCTGATCCGCGCGCTGTATGAATGGTGCACGGACTCGGGCTATACCCCGCAGATACTGGTGATGGTCGATGCCCACACCCGCGTGCCGCCCGGTTTCGTCAAGGACGGCCAGATCGTGTTGAACATCAGTGCCGGCGCCACCCGCAATCTCACCCTGGACAACGACTGGATCCAGTTTTCTGCGCGCTTCGGCGGTGTCTCGCATGAGATTTCCGTTCCGGTGGATCGCGTGGGCGCCATCTTCGCGCGCGAAAACGGCCAGGGCCTGCATTTCGAACCGGTCGATACGTCCGCGCCGCCTGACCAGACGCCGCCCACCCCGTCAGGCGATTCGCCCGTTCCACCCAAAGGCAAGCCCGCCCTCAAAGTCGTCAAATAGTCGGGCTATTCATTGCGCGGCATCGCTATAATGTCGCGCGTCGCCACTTTAGCTCAGGGGTAGAGCAACCGCCTTGTAAGCGGTAGGTCGTCAGTTCGATTCCGACAAGTGGCACCACCCAATTTAAAACCCGCATCTACATCGATGCGGGTTTTTTCGTTTCGATCAGCCTATTCGATTCCCAAACGCTCCAGCCGATAGCGCAGGCTGCGGAAGGTGACGCCGAGCACGCGGGCGGCGGCGGTCTTGTTGTAGCGCGTTTGTTCCAGCGCTTCGAGGATGGCGGCGCGTTCCATCTGGTCGAGGTAATCCTGCAGCGGATATTTGCTGCCCGGGATGGATTGGGCAGCGGGCAGGGTGGGAGCGAGGTTGAGATCGTCTGCGCTGATGTGCTGGTTGTCGCACAGGGCCAGCGCGCGCTCCAGGGTGTTTTCCAGTTCGCGCACGTTGCCGGGGAAGGCATAGGCGCACAGCGCCTTTTCGGCGTCGCGATCCAGCTTGACGTCCACGCCGCCCAGCTTGTCGAGCAGAAAACGCGCCATCTCCGGAATGTCTTCGACGCGCTCGCGCAGGCTAGGCATCAGCAGATCGATGACGTTGAGACGGTAATACAAATCCTGGCGAAAGCGTCCGGCCTCCACCAGCGCGGACAGGCTTTGGTGGGTGGCGCTGACGATGCGCACATCGATGGGTTCTTCGGCGGTGGCGCCGACCTTGCGTACCTTCTTTTCCTGCAACACGCGCAGCAGCTTGACCTGCATCGACAGCGGCAGGTCGGCTACCTCGTCGAGAAACAGCGTGCCGCCGTCGGCTGCCTGAAAAAACCCGTTGCGGTCGGCGTCGGCGCCGGTGAAGGCGCCTTTGCGATAGCCGAAGAATTCGCTTTCCATCAGCGTTTCGGGAATCGCGCCGCAGTTGACCGCGACGAAGGGCTGATCCGCGCGGCTGCCGAGCCGGTGAACCAGCCGCGCGGCGAGTTCCTTGCCGCTGCCGGATTCGCCGGCGATATGCACCGGCGCTTGGGTGCGCGCCAGTTTGGCGATGCGCGCGCGGATGTCCTGCATGGCGGCGGATTGGCCGATCAGGTCGCGCGTGGGGTCGTCGGCCTGTGTGGCGCCGGGGATTTTCAGCGCGGATTTGATCAGCGTGCGCAACTGGTCGAGCGCCACCGGTTTGGCCAGGTAGTCAAACGCACCCGCCTTCAGCGCGGCCACCGCATTGCCCGCATTGCCAAACGCGGTGATGACCGCCACCGGCACCGGCAGCGGCAGCGCACTGGCAATGGCGATCACCTCCAAGCCCTCGCCGTCGGTCAGCCGCATGTCGGTGAGGCAGAGGTCGTAATGGGTTTTGGCCAGCCGGGCTTTTGCCTCGGCGACGCTGGCCGCCCGGTCGGTTTCCAGTCCCATTTTGACCAGCGTCAGCTCCATCAGGTCGAGCAGATCGGGTTCGTCGTCCACCAGCAGAATGCGCGGGATCGTTGTCATGCTCACTTGCCCCCGCGCAGGCTGAGACGGAAGCACGCACCGCTCGCGCCCGGCACATAGGCCAGCACGGCATGGTTGGCCTCGGCCAGTTCGCGCGCGAGGAACAAACCGAGTCCGGTGCCTTGCGCGTCGGTGGTGAAAAAAGGTTCGAACAGCTTGCCCTGATGTTCGGGCGACACGCCCGCGCCGTCGTCAGCAATGTCGATCTGCACGCTGTCGCCCTGTCTGTGCGCGTGAATCCGGATGCTGCCTGCCCGCTTGCCGCAGAAGCGCCAGGCGTTGCGCAGCAGATTCCACAGGATCTGGCGCAGGTGGTCGGGATCGAACTGAAAATGCAGGGTATCGGGCATGCTGACTATGACGGCGTCCGTCTGGATTTCTTCAGCCTGGCGCAGTTCGCCGATCAGCGCGCCGAGCGTCGCGGCATCGAAGTTCGCCGGATTCAGACGGTCGCGCCGGTTGAGGGTCAGCACTTCTTCCACCAGCCGGTCGAGCCGTCGCGCGTTGTTTTCGATGATGCCGGTCAGCCTGGTCTGGGTGGCGTCGTGCGACTCCTCGCTCAGCAGTTGCGCGGCATGGCTGATGGCGGACAGGGGGTTGCGGATTTCGTGCGCGATGTTGGCGGTGAGCCGTCCCAGCGCAGCCAGCTTCAGCCGTTGCGCCGCCAGCTCGGCCTGGCTCTGGTCTTCCAGCACCAGCACCCGGCTGTCGTCTGACGTGGCCAGCGGAATGCAGCGCACCCGCAATTGCGCGGCCGGGGTGCTCAGGCTGAGCGTGGTGCCGGGGCGTAATTGCTGGGACAGCTGCGCCAGTTCGGGCGAGCAGGCCTCCAGCCGGGTGAAGCCGGGTTTCACCGGCACCGAGACCCCCAGCAGTGCCAGTGCACGCGGGCTGGCGTGGCGCACCACGCCGTCGCCCCGCAAAGCCAGCAGGCCATCGGGCGAATTTTCGATCGCCAGCGCGTTGATGCGGTTCAACAGCGCCAGTTCTTCGGCCTGCCGCTGCGCCAGCGTTTCCGAGCGCAGCGCGCGTTGCGTCAGCGCATGCGCCAGCCAGCCGATGGCGAAATAGCCCGCGCACAGCAGACCCACCTGGAAAAAACTGTCCAATCCCTGGCCGCCGCCGAGGACGTTGAAACCATGCTGCAGCAGCAACGCAATCGAAGCGACCGCCGCATAAAGCAGGGTCAGCCGACCGCTGCCCACCAGCCCGCCCGAGGCGATGGAAATCACCAGCAACAAACCCAGGCCGCCCGCCAGGCGCGTACTGGTGCTGATCAACAGCACCACAATGATGATGTCGGCGAGGATGTGGGCGGTGAGCTGGATCTGAAAACCGGGCCAGCGCGCGCGAATGCCCAGCACAAACAGCGCCGCGAGCACCAGGTAGGCGTAGGCATAGCTCTGGAAGCGCCCGCCCGCCCCCTCGCGAAACAGGTCCGAGGCCCCGAACAGCAAACCGGTAAATACCAGCGCCACCGCCAGGGTCAGGCGATACAGGTTGAAATAGTCGAGGCTGCGCCAGTGCGAGGCAAAATAGCCCCGCGTGGCAGGGCGCGGCATGGGCGTCGCCGCGGCGTTCATGGTGCGCGGCTCATTTTTTGCCTAGTTTCTGGTGCTCGGGCGTGCAGTAAAACGCGCCGCCCGTGTAAATCGCCTCGCTGCGCGGCAGGTTGACCCCACACTGGGCACACTTCACCATGTCCTCGACGGTGGCTTCGCGCGTCGGCGCGGAGGGCGGATTGAGCGAACGCTGGTAAGCGCGAAACAGCGACCACACCACAAAACCAATCGCAATCAGCAACAGAATCTTGATCACGCAAATCTCCCAAAAACGGTACGGAGCCTAGCATACATCGCACAACAGTCTCAGAGTCTCAGGGTCTGCAGGCAACCACTCGGTTCCGTCAGGACAACGCTATTCGCGGTAAGCCCACGGGCCTGATTCAGCGAGGTTTATTGCCGGTATCACCGTGCCAGCCACCGATGACAGGCATGACTATCCAGCCGGGACTGTCCTGGGTGCCCACAAAAATGTCGGGATTCTTTACAAACCAGAACAACAAAAAATGCCGCACATCCATTCTGAAAAGAATATCCATTGCAATCAATCGAATGCGATAGTTTCTGTTCGCTGGCTCACGTCTTGCTTTAAATCAGGCTGGTAATATCGCACTCTAAAAAGAACAATATGTTGTCACTTCATAAAGCGTTTCTGATCTTGGGGCTGTTTATCGCAAGCGTAGCTGAGGCTTCGCCCATCGTGCTGGACGCTGGCCATTTTACCGTTACCTACGACGACGTCCAGGCTGGATTCTATGGGGCCGGCTCTGTGTCAGGCTCTGGCGATACGGTCTTTTTCATCCCCACCCAGTTCAAAACATCATCTGGCAGCGTATCTTCTGCTTTGGCGCTGACCTTCACCACCGATCCGGGCTATGTCTTCAGCGGTCTCTCCTATTCGGAAAGCGGCGATTATTACCTGCTGGGCGGTGCGACCGTGAATGTTAACGGCAGCCTCGATGCGAAAAATGCAGACACCTCGGCCTTGGCTTCGCTCGTCCTGACATCGGGAACGACTCTCGATAGCGTGACGACGTTTGCCAACTTCCACACCACGGATTGGTCACTTGCGGGCGATCTGTCCTTGTCCGGGCTGGGCGCGCCGTCAACCCTGCTGATTGCCCTGGACAATGAGTTGTTTGCCAGCACCCCGTCGTCCGGGCTGGGATTCATCGAAAAGAAATTCGTTGGTCTGCAAATCCTGACAGGACCGGCTTTGATCCAGGGTTCGTTGGGACCGGCTGCGGTGCCGGAACCGGCTAGCTGGACCTTGCTGCTGGCAGGCATGATGGCCGCCATGTGGATTAGACGTCGGCGGCGTGGACATGGGCTCAGGGCAGGCACGTACTTGTAACCGGCGCGCTGAAAGCGTACTGTTTCCAAAATTAAAATACACATCCATAAATAAAGTAGGAGGAAATCATGAAAATATTCAAGAAAGCCGGTGTTGCCATTATTGGGTTATCTGCCACGTTGCTGAGCTGCAATGCGCTTGCCGTAGTGCAGACACTCGTGGGGACCAATGTCACGTATGTGTTTGACGACGCCCTGATGGGGCTCTACGGCACGCCGATCCTGTCCGGCGACAGCCTGGTTTTCACCCCCATCAACTTCAAAGCTCAGTCCACCAACGGGCAGGGGATCGTGCAGACAAGCAGCACCATCAATGTTCAGGTGTATACCAATGCAAACTACAACTTCTCGGCCTTCAACCTGACGGAACTGGGCGATTACTCGCTGATCGGAAGTGACGCGCAAGTGGCTGTGGGCGGCCAGATTCGCATGTTTGACCTGACCAACCCCCCGCCCCCCGCTGCGAATCAACTCACCGATCCGATTACAGTAACCGCACCATTAACCGTTACGACCTCGCTTGCCAATTACCAGACCACCAATTGGCAAGCGAATGCGGCCATAGCTGTTCCCACAAACTGGGGCAATGGGGTCAACCTGACGATCGAGAATATTCTGCTTGCCAGCACCACCCAACTCGGTAGCGCAGCCTTTGTCGAGAAAAAATTTGTTGGCAACTCGGTTATCCTCACACCGGTTCCCGAAGCCGAAACCTACGCCATGATGCTCGCCGGTCTGGGGCTGGTGGGTTTCATGGCACGGCGTCGCACCGGCATGTCTGTTTGATAGGGCTTGCTGTTTCTACAGAACGGCTTCCGCGAGGAAGCCGTTTTTTATGGGCGAATCCTGCTCGTCGGAGTGCTCGCTTGATCTGACCCGCAAGTCAATGCGCTGATTAAGGTTCAGGCATCCTTAATCCGTTACTTTGTTGGATAATGCACGTGCCACCATGACGTAGTCTGGCTGGGAAGACGCTAATCAATAATGAGCCTGCCAGCGTGCAGGCTGGGGAAGACCGCATCGTGACGATGCCTTTGAAGTAATGCCAAACCACAACCAGTGGCTGTTCCGACAGCAACTTTCCGTTGTCACACTGACCAAAATCCTGCTCGACCCCTTTGTGGCCGTGCTGGTGCTGATCGGCTGCGCGCTGTATTTCGACGAGCCGTTCAAGGGGCCGTACCCCATCCTGGCGCTCATCGTCTTTACCCTGACCTTTCCTGGCAAATGGCCCGAAATCACCCTGCGTTCCTTCTGGAACGAGGTCGTCATGCCCTGGTTCTTCCTGTCCGGGCTGATTCTGCTGTTTGGTTTTTCAACGGGTTATCTCGACTGGTTTCCGCCCAAGCTGGTGATGGCGTGGATGTTGGCGACGCCGGCCGCCATGTACGTGGCGCACCGCATCACGCGCAAACTGCTGCCGCGCCTGTTGCTGCTCGAAGGCGGACGCCGTCGCGCCATCATCGTCGGCGCCGGGGCGCTGGGCACCGAATTGCACGGACGCTTCAGCAGCGATAGCGCGCTCGGCGTCGATGTGGTCGGCTTTTTCGACGATCGCGCCATCAAGCGCACCGAACTGACCCAGCCCGAAAAGCTGCTCGGCAAACTGCTCGACATCCCCGAATACGTCAACCACAACAGCATCGACCTCGTCTACATCACCCTGCCGATGGCGGCGCAGCCGCGCACGCTCTCCCTGCTCGACGCCCTGCGCGACACCACCACCTCGGTCTATTTCGTACCGGACATTTTTGTCTCCGACCTGATCCAGGCACGCGTCGACCACATCCACGGCATGCCCGTTGTCGCGCTGACCGAAACCCCCACCCTCGGCGTCAGCGGTATCGGCAAGCGCCTCAGCGACCTGGTCATCGCCAGCCTGATCCTGCTGCTGATCTGGCCGCTGCTGCTTATTCTCGCCATCGGCGTCAAGCTGTCCTCGCCTGGTCCCATCATTTTCAAACAGCGCCGCTACGGCCTCGACGGCCACGAAATCCTCATCTACAAATTCCGCTCCATGCGCGTCCACGAAGACGGCGGCATCATCCAGCAGGCCGGCCGCGAAGACCCGCGCATCACCCGTTTCGGCCGCTTTATCCGCCGCACCTCGCTGGACGAACTGCCGCAGTTCATCAACGTGCTGCAAGGCCGCATGAGCGTCGTTGGCCCGCGCCCCCACGCCGTTTCCCACAACGAGCAGTACCGCAAGTTGATCAAGGGCTACATGCTGCGTCACAAGGTCAAGCCCGGCATCACCGGCTGGGCCCAGGTCAACGGCCTGCGAGGCGAAACCGAAACCCTCGACAAAATGCGCGCCCGCGTCCAGTACGACATCGACTACATGCGCAACTGGTCGCTCATGTTCGACCTCATGATCATCGGCAAAACCCTGTTGGTGGTGTGGCGGGATCAGAACGCGTACTGACTAGGGCGCAAGATTCAAACCGCAAGTAGCAAGAAAAGGCAAGACTGCACGGCAGCACCAAGGAAGCACTGAGAACAAGCCTCTGTTCGTCATTCCGGCGCATACCCAAAGGGCACAAGCGCCGGAATCCAGAGAACCCAGTACTTACCCCCGCGCTTGTGTCCTTTGGGTATGCGCCGGAGAACGATTTGTTCAGGGTGGAATTCTCTAACCCGAAGCTTTAGACATACAAACGCGGTTCACCGGCCACCTCGCAGGCGTGCCATGCCCAGAATGGCTTATTGACAAATCAAACTTGTTTATCAGAAACGGTTTGTCGATAAATTTTACACACGCTCCGTTCAGGAGCGCTTGCGCAAAATAACCTTGATTTGGAAATGAAAATCTACCCAAACGGAATGCCGGTTCGCTGTGATGGACAGGCGTAAGCTAGTTTCACGAGCCCATTAGCCAGATGGGTGTCAGGAAATTTTACACATCCAGGGTCGAGACCATAGTATGTGTCGGTCTGATGACATGCAATCCACTTTTATAGTGTTGATAAATAAGAAGTATAAGCAAATATTGAATTAGGTTGGCATTACCATTGCTTAATGAGAAGCGCCGCGAAGGGAATTAATCGGAGTCCAAATCTCCGCCCTGGGGGGTAACAACAAATGTAGTTGTTTAATCGATCGATATTTAATCTACATGAGGAGATTTACAATGAATTTCACAATGACAAAAATCGCAGCCGCTCTGATTCTGACTGCTGCTGCAGCCGGCGCACAGGCTGCTTCCGTTTCCAGCGGTGGCGTGTTCACTATGTATTCTGGTGCAGGCAATGACACGGCTGGTGTGGTTCCCGGCGGCGGTATTGTCGGTGTTGACGCTACCCTCAGCGGTTTCGTTGACCAGGCAGCCGGCACTTGGGGCGTGTCTTCTTCCACGGCCTTTTTTGGCTTCCAGTGGACTGCTTCCGGCGGTGTGCTGATCACGACTGCCGGTTCCTACAGCCTGGACACCGCCACCAACGTTATTACCGCTATCGCCAGTCCTACCGTTGCTAACGACGGAAAAATCCAGTTCACGGTTGGCGCAAACCAGGTTGCCGGTGCGATCAACTTTGACTGGAACACCACCACCGGCATTCGTGTCGTGGACGTGTGGAACGTCAATGCCAACGGCAGCCTGACTGCTGCGGTTGTTCCGGCCATGGAAAACGGCTCCTTCCCCGGCTTCAATGCCGCGTTCAACCTGTCTGCGCCTGGTCTGATCACCCCCGTGCCTGAGGCTTCGACCTATGGCATGATGTTGGCCGGTCTGGGTCTGGTTGGTTTTGCCGTGCGTCGCCGCAACGCCAGCTAATGGCTTGGGCGCGATGAGCCTGGAAATCGCTTTCGGGTTGTTCGCGTTACCGGCTGCGGTTTGGCCGAATAAGCATTAAGGATACGGCGGGGCAACCCGCCGTATTTTTTTGCGCCCATCTTCACGGGAGAACCAATATGAAACTCAAGCTGACTTTGCTCGCCGCCACGCTGTGCGCTAGTCCCGCGTTCGCCACCACTGCCTGGGATCCGGGCCTTGGTGCTTGGGTCACCACCTACGATGCCGCGTCCTATGGCGCGACCGGCACCATCACCTTCAACGACTGGGGCTACAAAGGCCCCACGGTGGGCGGCTACACGGTGGGTGCCAACGACTTCCAGGTTGGCACGGGCTTTAATGCCGGTAGCATCGGCCAAATCCAGCACGTGGTCACCAAGGCGCCCGACTATCTGACTTCGGACCCGGCCAGCAACGTGGTGGGGGATTTGGGCGCTCCGAACACCAATTTCACCAATGCCAACATGGACGGCGGGGTGAACTTCTACCAGTGGGGCTATACCACGCCGGCGAACAGCACCTTCAACAACATGCAGATCGACACCGCCGGCAATTACCACATCGCCAAGCAGGACATGTCGTTCGGGAAATACGACATGTTCGAGTATCGCGACATGACCGGCACCAACCCGAACCAGAGCTTCGACACGCGGATCAACTTCAAGCCCTATACCGTCTCCGACGCCAAGGGCTGGTGCGGCTCGGTGCTGACGCCGAACCCCGGCGGCCTGGCGCAGATGGCCGGCCAGGTCACCTTCGATTTCGCCATGGACGTGTATTTCGACTTTGGCGGACCCGAAATCTTTTCTGCCACCCAACTCGTACCTGGCTTCGTCATGCGCAGCTATGGCGACTACAAGGTCAACGTCACCACCGGGGGGGGCGACTTGCAGAGCTTCGAGGGCCACGCGGTGGGTAACAACACCAACCCGGAATCGATCGTGGCGGGGGTGGGCGGCACGCTTGATCCCGCTTTCCAAAACGATGTCTCCTTCCTTGGCGCCGGCGTGCTGCCCAGGGGCGTATGGGTATCGGCGGATTCGTTCAATCCGGACGGGACGAGAAAAATGCGCACTGACCACAACGCAACTACCGGCGAGAATACCCTGGTGTGGGACGTGACGATTGTTGACGCGGGTACGGCCGGCGCGGTCTGGCACGGCAACTCTTATGCCGGCTTTGCCTACGTGCTGCGCGCCGACGGCATGCGCATCCTGGACTACGTCAATCCGACCGGGCACTCCGACTATGTGACCACCGCCGTGCCCGAACCAGAGAGCTACGCGATGATGCTCATAGGCGTGGGACTGGTCGGCGGCATGGCGGCGCGCCGGCGCAGACCGGCCTGAGTTGTCTTTTAGGGCGCACTTTGGAGTCGGCACTTATGTGCCGATTCTTTATTGGCATTCAGCCGTGTCCGGTTAGTGAGTCATGCGGACGGCATGCCACCGTTAGAGCCAATTCAGTTTTGGCCCTTTGACTGCACTCAGGACAGGCTTGTCGAAGAGGGCTCAGGGCGCGAACGGGCCGAATTTATCAGCACATCCTTAGAGCGGGTTTTGAGCGATTCATGGGTGCGCTCGATTGAGTGCGGTTCATGCAACAGTCACCCAAGTTAAAATGATGATGAGAAATAATCTTCACCAAAACCTGTCCGTCAGCGCAAACCTCAACCTGGTTCTCGGTATGCTGGGAATCACCAGCCTGGGAATATTTCTGGCATGGTTCGTTACCGCCATGCAATTACTGCCAATGCCAAGCGATCCGGTATGGTCATCTCTGGCCGGCGCGTCATGGCAATTTTTTACAACAGTGATTGTTTTGTATTGGTGGGCAAACAAGAGATTGTGCCTGCCATTGAGTGAACTGGGCATCACAACCAAGAATCTGCTCCAGACAACCATTCTCGGCTGCCTGCTTTATAGTCTGGCGTTGATCGCATTTATAAGTTGCAGCAACGACCCCTTCATTGCTAACCATGTATTGCGACACGCAAGTACAAAAGAGGCAATGCTAACTTTGCTTAGCATGAGCATAGTTGCGTCAGGTACCGATCTCACCACGCGTGGTTTCATCTTGCTTGGGCTTGCCCGCTATAGCCCGTTGATCTTCGCCATCATCGTCCAGAATGCGCTCTGGTATTTGGGACATGTAAGTGAGATTGCTCAACTGTCAGGATGTTTGACTTTGTGGGGCGCAATAGGATTAACGCTTACTCTGGGTATTCTGGGTGACATGGTCGCCCTAAAAACAAGAAATATCATGGGGCTGGCCATAGCTCATATATTGCTGAATATAAGCATGATGATATTTATCAGAAATCTTTGATGATCCTCGTATGAATCTAATTTTTGTGTTGTGTATGGCGTGTGTGGTTGGGTTATTTACGATTTCCCAATCGATCGCATTGGTTTCTGTTTTTGATTATTACTTCTATTTATTGCCGTTTGGAATGACGCTGGTGGGGTTGTTCCTGACTGCCGGAATGGGTCGCTTGTCTTTTGTAACATCAATCAATGCAGGAAGGTTGCGGCTACTTCCCCTATTCGGTGCATTGATGATGTTGATGTGCGTTGCCGTGTATCGGTATGCGGCATCGGTAGGTCCATCCTTGTTTTTTTTATTGCTCGTTATTGTTGAATTGGCAACGTATGTTTCTTTCTGGTTTGTCATTGTGCAGGAGAAACAGCTTGCTTGGTCTGCAACAGGCGTGATGCTTGGTCTGACGCTCGGGTACGTATTTATTGCTTATCTGAATATGGATCCGCTGGTGGTTATTTTAATAGCGTGTGTTTTTGCTGCTGCGCTATGCATCGCTCAGTTCCTGAAGAAGATGCAAAACGTCGCATATCTATTAATCGTGTGTTTGATTGCGTTGGCCGTGATTCAAGCCAGGCAATATCACGTGATGCCAGCCTCGCTGGGCTGGATATTGGATTACGGCAAGGCCGGGTCAGAAAATGTTGACAGGAATACGGTTAAAAAAATCTGGGGGCCGGCAGGGGTGTCGGAAATGTACGCATTAGGTACGGACGGACGCGCCGCATGGTTGTACACCAATGGCAGTTCGCCTGGTTTGGTGCTGACGGATGAATTGGCCCGTTATGATGATGCCTGGTGGGCGCAAAAAGCCCCATTGGCGATGGCAATTTACGATGCCGTGCAGCCGAAGTCTGTCGTCGATATTGGGTTGATTCCAAGTGAAATGGCCTGGCGAGCCATTGGCCGGGATGGGCGGACTATTTATGGGGTATACGGATCGCATGATTGGTCTCTCGTATCGGGGCCCGGTCTTGATTTAATCCGGAAATCAGTCGTGATGCTGAAACAACCCGTTTCGTCTGCGGAAAAAAAGATCAAATTACCTGTCGATATGATTGTTCTCTCGTCAGGACATGAAGGGAAAGAAGGCTGGGTCAGTTCGAATGGAGGCGAGCAGACTTTCCTTAATCAGGAAAATATCCTGTCGTACTGGGCGGGTCTGGATGAGGATGGTGTGTTGGTATTGCTTTCGAGACAGCAATCAGTGTTTTTAAGGCAATTTTTTAGTGTCTGGACTGCGCTGAACCATAGCGGGATGTCTGATATTGAGTTTCTGGATCGTGCGTGGGGTGTCGCGCCAGTTGATACAGGGACTATTGACAGTCCCTATCGCTATGCATTTGTTCTGACCAAGAAGGCAAGGGATGAAAAATTCGCACAGGCAATCAGAGCTCAGGTAATAGCGTTGCCTGTCAGGTATTTATTCGGTTATGGCATAACACCTAGCCCACCCTACCATGTGTTTTATCAGCATGACATGAATAAAGTGCATGCCATATTTACACAGGGAATATCCGGCATGTCCGGGAAACATTTGACGCTGGAAGCATCAAGTTCGCATCAATCAATTCCTTATCAATTCGTCGAAGATGTATACCCGCAGTATAAAAATATGCTCGTCTTGTCAGTGGGTATGCTGATTGGAATTATTCTGTTTCCGCTTCAAAAGCTTCGTCAGGTTGAAAACGTACAAACATTGCAGGGTCCAAGCGCTGCCATATGGATGGTGACAGGTGGCGCGACAGGTATCTTGATGGTTGTTACGTTGGCTTTTCTTATTGTTTATCCATCAAGTGTTACGCAAGAGTTCAGGTTGCTTTATCTGGCCATTCTGCTGCTTGTTGCTATGTTGATGCATTTATATAAAGAATCGGTCGCCATCACAAGACGAACGCCGCTGTTGCTTGCGTTTGCATCCGCGTTGGTTCTGATGATGTATCTGGCCACCCGTTTTATGCAATTTACTGTGGATGACAGCAAGTTGTATGCAAGTGTTGCTGGGATCGTGTTCGTTTTGCTAGGGATGTCTTTACCTGTTATGCAATCGAGTTTGATGCGTGATTCGGAGGCTGCATTAATAGGTTGGTGGTGGTTCGCAATGGCTGCAGGTAGTGCCGCAGCCCTGTTCTGGTCAATGAGACTGTATTCTGCATTGGGTGATGGTTTATTACTGATGGCTGGTCTACTTATGATGGGTATTGCGGGCGTTTTTTGGTGGCATGGCCGTTCACATGCCGGAGAAATTCGCGCGCGCGACGCGACGGGAGGCCATCCAGTTCTTTAATCGTCAAGCAATTTCCGGACTGCTTGGGAATTTTTAATTATTTGTGGGCTTTATACAACTGACCATAAAATTGTATTTTTTGTGATGGTGCGCTTGCCGGCCGGCAGGTAAAATTGCAGATACTTTCTGCATGGGATGGGACTTTCAGTTCAAACTTCCCTAATAATTCTAACTCGATAATACGCACCACAATTCAAACGGAGGAGTTTATGCGTTTTGCTCTGAAACACGCGGCCTTGGCCGCTGCCTGCATGGCCGCGTTCCCGGCCCATGCCACCAACGGTTATTTCCTGCCGGGCTTCGGCTATCGTTCGCAGGGCATGGGCGGCGTCGGCATTGCCTATGGCCGTGATTCCCTGTCCACTGCGGCCAACCCGGCCAATGCGGTTAACACCGGCATGCGCGGCGATCTGGGCTTTGGCGTGTTCAATCCCGAGCGGAATGGCAGAGATTGGAATGATCCGGCAACTAAGGAATTCGGCTTTTTCAATTTCCAATCCGAGAGCGCTGCAAAATATTTCATTGTGCCGGAAATGGGCTTTTCCATGCCGCTGACCGAGAATGTGCATGTGGCTCTGGCCGTGGTGGGCAACGGCGGCATGAACACTACCTATCGGACAAACCTCTTTTCCTTTCAATATCTCCCCCCTTATCTTCAGGGCACCCCGCCGCCTGACACGACGCTTGGGCAGGACATGATGCAATTGCTGGCTCCGATCAGTCTTGCCTACAGGGTCAACGAGAACCATTCGATTGGCGCCTCGCTGGTGCTGGCAGAAACCCGCTTCCGGGCGTATGGACTTAGTGCATTCAAGGCGTTTCCCATCAACGGGGACGTTGCCCATCTTACGGATCAGGGATTTGATTACAGCTATGGCGCCGGGTTCAAGTTGGGCTGGCTGGGCGAGTTCATGGATGACAAGTTAACCGTCGGGCTGGCTTATACGTCCAGAACCTGGATGACCAAGCTCGACAAGTACCGTGGCCTGTTCGCCGAGCAAGGCGATTTCGATGTTCCGGAAAGCTACGGCATTGGCATCGCGATCAAGCCAGTCAAGAATCTGGTGATTGCGGCCGATGTGCTGCGCATCAATTACAACGATATCGCCTCGGTTGGCGATCCTGGTCCCGGCACGAATCCGGGGGGCGGGCTATCCGGCATTCCGGCGATGGACTACGTTTCAACGCACCCTGGAACGGCTTGTCCCAGCCTTGCCAACCCTTATTGCCTGGGGAATGACCAGGGCATGGGTTTTGGCTGGGAGAACATGACCGTTTACAAGTTGGGCGTCCAGTATGGCGTCAACAACCGCTTACAGGTGCGTGCCGGCTACAATTACAATAAGTCGCCAATTCCAAACAACCAAGTGACATTCAACCTGATTGCTCCCGCTACGGTTGAGAGCCACTATTCGATGGGCTTCACCTACAAGGCAAGCGACACGCTGGAAGTGACCGGCGCGTATATGTATGTCGCCTCCAATAGCCAGACGGCCTGCAGTCAGAACATCGTCGATTGCGCCTCGTTCAACATGCACCAGAACGTGTACGGTCTGAGTCTGGGCTGGGTGCTGGATCCGGGGCCGGTCGCGCTGGAAGAGTATGGTGACGCGGACTGGGCCGGCATTGACTTCACTGGCTGGTATGCGGGCTTTGGGTTTGGGCAATCGCAATATCAAGATGTTGCTTCCAGTATCAATTCCGGGTTCGCTTCGACGGGTGTGACTGCCTCAACTTCGGCCAGTACCACCTCCGAAGCGTGGAAGGTTTACACGGGTTATCAGTTCAACAAATACCTTGGCGTTGAAGGCGGCTATGCCAACCTCAACGATATGACCGCCCACACCACAACGCCTACCAAGGTGGTCACAACCAACATGTCCAGCGACGCATGGACGCTGGCTGCTGTCGGTTCGTATCCGTTGACGGACAAGTTCTCGGTTACGGGTAAATTGGGCTCTGCCTATGTGCTCACCAAGGAAAACGTCAAGGCGGGTTCGGCTCTTACGCAGCGTCATGGTGATGACGGCTACCAACCCTATTACGGGGTGGGTGTGAGCTACGCGCTGGTAGATAACTTTAAACTGCGTGCCGATTGGGAACGCTTTGACCTGAATGACATCAATATTGATCTGATGACGGCAGGTTTTACTGTGGCGTTCTGATCAGCGTGCTTGCTTGATGCAGGTTGAGCCGGGGACGCATCCCCGGCTTTTTTGTGCCTGGATTAAACCGAAGAAAGGGGTGGGCGCGGTCATCGCCTTTTCGCGGTCTGACTCGGTGGGAGCAATGGCTCGCGTGGCAATCTGGTAGATGGAGGGGAAGAGGGGCATGGGCAAACAAAATGTGTTATTGCGTGGCAAGAAAAAAAAGGCATTGGCGAGTTTCCAGGCCGGGCGACACGATGAGGCTTGGACGCTTTACCAGGGGCTGTGTCAGGCGGATCGTCTGGACGCCGATGCGCGGCTGAGTTGCGGCGTGATCGCGGGGCTGCGTGGCGACAATGCGCTGGCGGAGGATTATTGCCGGCAGGCGCTGGCGATCGATCCTAAGCTGGCAAATGCCCATTTCAATCTGGGGATCGCGTTGCGTAGCCAGAACAAATTCGCCGAGGCCTCCCAGTCATTCAAGCGGGCGACCGAGTTGCGCCCGGCCTACGGTGAGGCCATGGAAGCCCTGTCACGTGCCTATATTTCGCTTTACGACTGGCCGGCTGCGGTGCAGGTACTGAAAGAGGCACTTTCAATTTGGCCGCGCGACGCCAAAATACACAGCAATCTGGGCTCGGTCTATCAGGCGATGGGACGTGTCCAGGAGGCTATCGCTGCCTACGAGGCGGCCTTGCGGATCAATCCGCGTTTGATGGTGTCCCTGGACAACCTCGGTGGCGCTTATCAAAGCCAGGGCGATTTCGAACAAGCTGAGCGCTGTTATCGACAATGCCTGGCTGCTACGCCTGATGACCTGCAAGCCCGTTCCAATTGGTTGATGTTGCTGAATTATCTGCCGGAGGCGGATGTGGCCACGGTGTTCGAGGAGCATATCGAGTGGGGCCGGGTCGCCGAAGCCCGGATTCCGCGCCTGGAATTGATCGAGCCTGTGGACGATCCGCAGCGGCGCCTCAGGGTGGGCTATCTGTCGCCGGACTTTAGAGAGCATTCGGTGGCCGCGTTCATCGAACCGGTGCTTACGCATCATGATCGTAGCCAGTTCGAGATTTACTGTTATTCCAACCTGCCTAAGCCGGACGAGACGACGCGGCGGATCAAGGGAGCTGTGGATGGGTGGCGGGACATCGACAAACTATCGGATGCAGAAACCGCACATCTCATTCGCGAAGATCGCATCGATATCCTCATCGATCTCTCGGGCCATACCAGCAACAACCGCCTGGGCGTTTTCGCGGCCAAGCCTGCGCCGGTCCAGATGACCTGGATGGGTTATCCGAACACCACCGGGCTGCGCACCATCGACTACCGGATCACCGACTGGATCGCCGATCCCGTCGGTGAGGAGGTTTATTACAGCGAGGAACTGCTGCGCCTTGACGGTTGTTTCCTGAGTTATCAGCCGGACCCGAATACGCCGGAGGTGGCGCCACTGCCCGCTTTGGCAAACGGCCATGTTACCTTCGGCTCGTTCAACAATTTCAGCAAGATCAATCCGGGCGTGCTGCAATTGTGGTCCGAGGTGCTCAAGCAGGTGCCCGGGTCGCGCCTGCTGCTGAAATGCCCCGCGCTGACGGACGCTGTTGTGCGCGACCGTGTGAGCGCTGCCCTGCAGGCATTGGGCATTGGCGCCGAGCGGGTGGACCTGCTGGGGCACACCCGCACGCGCCAGGAACACCTTGCCCTGTATGCCAGGGTGGACATCGCGCTGGACACTTTCCCCTACAACGGCACGACGACCACCTGCGAGGCGCTGTGGATGGGGGTGCCGGTATTGTCGCTGGTGGGGAAACATCATGCCGGGCGGGTCGGCGCCTCATTGCTGAGCGCGGCGGGCCTCACGGGCTGGCTGGCCGATGCGCCCGAGTCGTACGTGGCCATTGCCCAGACACGGGCGGCTGATGTGGCCGGGCTTGGCCGTTTGCGCGGAATGTTACGTAGCCAGTTGGCCGATTCACCCTTGTGCGATGCACGGGACTTTGTGCGCCGTCTGGAGGGTGCGATGCACCAGATTTTGGGTGGACGTTAGATTTCAGGCGGCCAGTCGTTGAATCTGATTAAGCGTATCGCCTGCCAGGTGTTCGGCTTCTTCGGTGTCTTAATCGGCCTGCAAGCCGAGCCAAAATCCCGGTGGGGTGCCGAAAGCGCGCGCCAGGCGCAGCGCCGTGTCGGCTGAGATCGACCGGCGACCGGCGCAAATCTCGCCGATGCGAATCGGTCGTACGCCAATGGCTTTGGCCAGTTTGTACTGGCTGATGCTCATGGGTTCAGGAAACTTTGCTTTGAGCACTTCGCCAGGGTGAATGTTTGGCAGCTTTTTCATGTGATCTGAGGTTTCTTTGATAGAGTGACCAATCACGGATTGAAATCCAGTGGCTGCGTTTATGTCCGCCTACCGGGGTGATTCCATGCGACTGCCCATCAGCCTGAAAATCTTCAGCATTACCACGTCCCTGCTGGCGCTGATGGTGGTCGTCACCTGGTTGTCGGTGCTCAACTTCCGTCAGTTGAACAACCAGGTCCGCGCGCTTTCCGACTATTACCTGCCGCTGCAGCAGCAGGTGGCCAGCGTGGAAATCCTCATCCGCCAGCAGATGGTGCACATGGAGCGGGTGCTGGCGGGGATGGAGGTGGCGCATCCCGATGCGGACTTTCTCGCCCGCGAGTCGAATGGCTTCGACATGCGCGGCATCAACGCCGACCAGATCGTCGATTCCTCGCTGCGCATGCTGGCCGAGGCCGAAGCGGAAAAGGGCATCGTACTCGACCGCGTGACGCTCGCCGTATTGGGCCGGCAGTTGCCTGCCATCCAGACCGCCCGCCAGCACTTTCACATGACCTTCCGGCAGTTCCAGATCGAGGCGGAGGAAGGCACGCCGCGTTCGGAAAAAATCGTGCGCGACGCCCTGCTGCGCGAGAAGGATACGGTCGATGTCGAAATCGGCAAGACCATCGACCTGCTCAACAAGCTGACCCAGGACACGGCCATTCAGGCCAAGGCGGAGGAGGCGCGCGCCACCACGCTCAACTGGGTCATCACCGCGATCGCCACCGCGCTCGGGCTGATTTTCGCCGGGTTCGTGACGCGTTCACTGGTCGATCCAGTCAAACGGCTGCTGGGCGGGACACAGGCGGTGGAAGCGGGCGACCTGGAGGTGGAAATCCTGGTCAAGACCCACGACGAACTGGCCACGCTCGCCACTTCCTTCAACCACATGGTGGTCGGGCTGCGCGAGAAGGAACACATCCGCGAAACCTTCGGCCAGTACGTCGACCCGCGCATCGTGCGCAGCCTGCTGGAAAACCATATCGCGGCGGACAAGGGCGAACGCCAGGTGATGACGGTGTTCTTCTCCGACCTCGAGGGCTTCACCCGGATGTGCGAAGGCCTCACGCCGGACGCCGCGGTGCGCTTCCTCAACCGCTATTTTTCGATGATGGCCGAGGTGATCCGCAGCCGGCAGGGCATCGTCGACAAGTACATCGGCGACTCGGTCATGGCCTTCTGGGGGCCGCCCTTCACCGACCCCGCCGACCACGCGCGCCTGGGCTGCCTCGCTGCGCTTGAGCAGATGGACAGGATGGAAGCCTTCCGCGCCGGTCTGCCCGAACTCTTCGGCGTCCGCCACGGCCTGCCCGAGGTGAACGTGCGCATGGGCATCGCCAGCGGCGAGGTGACGGTCGGCAACATCGGCTCCGAGACATCGCGCGGCTACACGGTGATCGGCGACACGGTCAACCTCGCCTCGCGGCTGGAGCAGGCGAACAAGTTCTACGGCACGCGCATTCTGGTCAGTGAAACGACGCGCATGGCGGCGGGCGACGCGCTGGCGTTCCGCGAAATCGACAGTCTGCGGGTTGCCGGCAAGCAGGAGCCGGTCAGGGTGTTCGAGTTGATGGATTACACCGATGCGTTGGGCGAGGCCGGCCGGCATCTGGCGCAGTCCTATGAGGCTGCGTTGGAACGCTACCGCCGTCAGGATTGGAATGGCGCCGAGGCGGCGTTTCGCGAATGTCTTGGGGCTGTGCCGGCGGACCGTCCCAGCCAGGTCATGCTGGACCGTATCGCGGCGTTCCGGCAGGCCCCGCCTGATGCAGGTTGGGATGGGGTTTGGGTGGCGCTATCCAAATAACCCCCGTCTGAATAATCCAGGCTAGTTGGCCAGACCCTCGTCGCCATGACAGGTACAGCCAGGATGCGTGCTTGCCTTGCCGTCGCAGCACACGATCTTGCCGGCGCGGCAACCGCAGATGCCTTTCTGCTCCTTGCAGCATTCGGCCGACGTGACCTGGGCGAGATTCGCGCCTTTCAGGTTGGCCGGACAGGCTTGCGGGGCAACGGCGTGCAGCTGCTCGACAGCGGGTGCGGGATTGACCGGCACACTTGAATCTGCGGTGGCGGGCAGCAGGAAGAGCGACTGGGCAAACGCCAGCAGGGCAAACAGGACAATCGGCAAACGGATGTTCATGACGGGCTCCTTGGGACGATGCGGCTGCATCCACTATATCTGATCGTGGCCGGGCGGGATGCGTTCCGCCCGTTTACGCTTCTTTGAACAGTAGCCCAAGCAACAGCGCTGCCAATAACAGGATCGCCGCCAGCAGGGTGAAGGCGCTGCCGTAGCCGGCGACGCCGACCATGAAGCCGGTCAGCACGGGGCCGATCGACTGGCCGACGTCCATCACCGTGCGCAGCACGCCCATCGAGGAGCCGAAACGGCCGTCGCGGGTGAGATCGGCGACCAGCGCGGAGGTGGACGAGGTAACGGTGGCGAAACCGATGCCGAACACCAGGCTCAGCAGCGACAGGCCGATGAAACTGGGCGCAACCGGCAGCAGCGCGACGCTGGCTGCGCCGACCAGCAGGCCGGGAATGATGACCTGTTTGCGGCCCACCCGGTCGGACACCCGGCCCATCAGCGGTTTAGTGAACACGATGCTGACCAGCTGCACGCCAAGAATGGCGCCGATCTGCCACGCGGGGATGCCGAGCGAGGCGGCGAACAGGGCGAGGAAGGCTTCGATGGCGCCGAATACCAGGTATTGCGCGGCTTCGACCAGACTCACCAGCATGATGCCGTGGTCGCGCAGCACGGTTGTCAGGCTGGCCCAGAAATGCGGCATCTCCAGTTTCGTTTTGGAACGCGGCTGGTGGTCACGCAGCAGCAGGCCTGCTGCGAGCGCCAGCACGCCGCTGATCGCGCAGGCGATGTAGACCGCGTCGAAACTCGCCAGCGAAATCAGCACGCCGCCGAGAAACGGTGCGATGGAGCGCCCCACGATGGTGACCGAGGAATAGGTTGAAAGCCGCGCCGCACGGTCTGCCGTGTAACGCTCGGCGATGGCGGCGCTCGCCACGGTGCCGAATATGGCGGTGGCGAAGCCGTGATAAAAGCGCACCGCCATCAGTTGCCAGGCGCTGGTGATCAGCAGATACAGAAACGGTGCGCTGGCGAACACGACCAGCGAGGCCAGCAGCACGCGCTGCCTGCCCAGATAGTCGGACAGCACGCCGGCGGGATAGCTGATCAGGATGCCGGGCAGCGTCGACGCCATGACGATCCAGCCGATTTCGGCCGGACTGGCGTGAAGCGACTGGGCGAACAGCGGCAGCACCGGGGTTTTCGACAGCGTGGAGCTGAAAATGGCCAGCCCGCCGATGAGCGCGATCAGGAGGAAGAAAGACGGTTGGGAAGGCTTCATCAGGCGCTATGCTTTGAACAGGGGTTTCTGGAATGTAGTGTGAAATCGTTAAGCATGCGAATGCAGGGGCAAATGTGAAATGAACGGGATGTCGCCAGTCGAGCCGCGCAGCACATGAACCCGCCTGACAATCTCCCGCTGCTGCTGTTTGGCGCATTCGACCGCCACAACTTCGGCGACCTGCTGTTTCCGCACCTGATGACCGCGCTGCTTCCAGGCCAGTCATTCGAGTTTGCCGGTCTGGCAGCGCGCGATTTGCGCGCCTTCGGTGGACACCGGGTGAGCGCGCTGGCTGCGCAGGGAGCCGCACAGCCGGCCCACCTGATCCACGTCGGCGGTGAACTGTTGACCTGCAGCGCCTGGCACGCCGCGGTCATGTTGCTCGATGCGGCCGAGGCCGCCCAGGCCATTGCCTGCTATGACACCGATCCCGCCGCTGCCGCCGATTGGGCCGCCCGGCAGCTCGGCACCTCGCGTGCCATTCCCTACGTGGTGGGGCGCGATGCGGTCGCGCCGGGCGGACGGCTGATCTTCAACGCCGTGGGTGGAGTGGAATGGGGATTTTTATCGACAGCGCAGCGGGATGAAGTCAGCGCGGCACTCAGGCAGGCAGACTGGGTCAGCGTGCGCGATCATGTCACGCAGGACGCGCTGCGGGCGGAGGGAATAGACGCGCCGCTGTGTCCCGACCCGGCCGTGATGGTGGCGGAATGTTGCGGCGAGTTGATCCTGAAGCATCGGCAGCAAGGCGCAGTGAAGGACATGCTGGACGCCTTTCATCAAGGCTATCTCGCGTGCCAGTTCAGCGCGGATTTCGCCGACGACGCCAGCCTCGACGCGCTGGCGCAGGGTTTAACCCGGGTGGCGGCCGCAACCGGCCTGGGTCTGGCGCTTTTTCGCGCGGGCGCGGCGCCGTGGCACGACGATCCGGCGCTGTATGAAAAAGTGCAGCGCCGGCTGCCGCCCGGCTCGGCGCGCCTGTTCCCGTCCCTGCATCTGTGGGATATCTGCGCCCTCATCGCCGCCAGCGAGGGGGTGATCGGCAGCAGCCTGCATGGCCGGATCGTCGCGCTGGCCTATGGCCTGCCGCGGGTCAGTCTGGTTTCCCCGCAGCAGGGTCGGCGTCCCGACAAGCGTGCCGCGTTTGCCGAAACCTGGGAGCCGCAAGCGGTTCCCCGCAGCGTGGCGGTCAGCCAGATCGAGTCCGCGGTGATGCAGGCGCTGGCCGTGCCGGCCGGGGTGTTGCGGGAGAATGCAGCGGCGCTGTGTGCGCACTACCTGCAAAGTCAGGCGCAGTGGAGCAGCATGCTGACGCCTTCTCGATGAACCCGGCCAGACACGCGGACTTGCGCAATAATCTGACCATCACACACGGGGCTGAACCCACATCATGACGCTTGCCACCCTGTTGCCCGCCGAGCTGCGCTTGACCATCGACCCCGCCTCGCTGGGATTCGCGGACACCTCCGAATTGTTGCAGGAACCGCTGCCGTGGATCGGCCAGGCACGCGCCGAGGCGGCCGCGCGCTTCGGGCTGGGGATGGATCAGCCGAACTACAACCTGTTCGTGCTGGGCGAGGTTGGCAGCGGCCGTTCGTCGCTGCTCAGGCAGGCGATGCGCGAGGTGGCGGCAAGCAAGCGGGTGCCGCCCGATCTGTGCTATCTCCACAACTTCGACGCGCCGGAACAGCCGCTGGCGCTGCGCCTGCCGGCGGGCGAGGGGCGGCTGCTGCGCCAGCTGCTGGCGCACGCGGTGAAGACGCTGCAAAGCGACATTCCGCAGCGGCTGGAAGGGCAGGATTACAAGGCCGAGAGCGAGCGCATCGAGAAGGCCTGGAAGGACGATGTGGCGCGGCACTATGCCGAGCTGACGGCGTTTGCCGAGGCGCGCAGTTTTTCGCTGCACCGCGACGCCGGGCGCATGGTGTTCACCCTCCTGGGCAAGAAAGGCCAGGCGCTGACCGAGGACGAAGTGCTGGCGTTGCCGAAAGCGCGCCGGGCCGAGGTGGAGCAGGGCGAGCAGGAACTGCGCGCCGAGATCACCCGCTATATCGAGAAAACCCAGCCGCTGGAACGCGCGATGAACGAGGCGCTGGCGGCGCTGCGGCGGCAGGGGGTGAAGCCGTTGCTGGAACGCGAAATGCAGGCGATCCGTGCCGGGCTGAAAAAGCAGATCAAGGACGCCGCCAAGCTCAACGCTTATCTGGACGCGATCGCGCAGGACGTGCTCGACAATCTGGAACTGTTCCAGGGCGGCGCAGACGACGAAGGCCAGCAGGAGGCGCTGCAAAGCGTGCTGGCGCGCTACCGCGTCAATCTGGTGGTCGACAACGGCGGCCTCAGCGGCGCGCCGGTGATCGTCGAGGACAACCCGCTGTTCCGCGCGCTGTTCGGCAGCATCGAATACCAGTCCGAAAACGACGTGCTGGTGACCGACTTCTCGCGCATCCGCGCCGGCAGCCTGTTGCAGGCGCACGGCGGCTTTCTGATGCTGCATCTGCGCGACGTGCTGGCCGACCCGCTGGTGTGGGAGAAGTTGCGGCGCTTCCTGCGCAGCGGCCGTCTGCAGATCGAGGAGCCGGGGGTGTCGTTCTCGCCGATCGCGGCGGTGTCGCTGGTGCCGGAAGCGGTCGACGTCGAGGTCAAGCTGGTGCTGATTGGCTCGCGCGAACAGTATTACGAACTGCAGGAGGAGGCGCCGGAAATCTCCCGGCACTTCCGCGCCAAGGTGGATTTCGCCGACAGTTTTGTGGCCAGTCCGGATACTCGCCGTGCCTCGTCGATTTTCGTCGCTCACGCCTGCTGCGAGTTCGGCCTGCCGCATTTTTCGGCGGCGGCGGTGGCGCGCCTGCTCGAGGAATCGCATCGCGAAGCAGGCGAGCAGGCGCGCCAGAGCGCGATTTTTGCCCGTACCGAGGCGCTGGTGATGGAAAGTGCGGCGATCTGCCGCGCGCGCGGACCGGGCCTGGTCACGATGGCAGACGTCGAGGCGGCCCTCGCGGCGCACACTGCGCGCCACGATTATCCCGAGCAGCGCCTGCGCGAAGAAATCGCCGAGGGCGATGTGCTGATCGAGTTGTACGGCGACCGGGTGGGCCAGGCCAACGGCCTGACCCAGATCGACCTCGGCGATTACCGGTTCGGCCTGCCGGTGCGGCTGTCCGCGCGCGCCTACGCGGGCGAGGACGGCCTGCTCAACATCGAGCGCGAGGTGGAACTGTCCGGCCCGATCCACGACAAGGGCGTGTTCATCCTGCAGAACTATCTGGCCGCGCTGTTCGCCCATCTCGCGCCGCTTTCGCTCAATGCGTCGATCGTCTTCGAGCAGCAATACCACGGCGTCGAGGGGGATTCCGCGTCGTGCGCCGAACTCTATGCGCTGCTGTCGGCGCTGTCGGGCCTGCCGCTCAAACAGGGCATTGCCGTCACCGGCGCGGTCAACCAGCACGGCGAAGTGCTGCCGGTGGGCGGCATCAACGAAAAGATCGAGGGCTGGTTCCGCGTCTGCGAGGCCGCCGGCCTGGACGGCAGCCAGGGCGTGCTGATTCCCGGCCGCAACCGCCGCCACCTGATGCTGGCGCCGCGGCTGGTGGAGGCGGTCGCCCAGGGACGCTTCCACATTCATACCGCGGAGCATGTGACCGCGGGCATCGAACTGCTGACCGGCGTGGCGGCGGGCGAACTGAACGCGACGGGGCACTATCCTCACGACAGCGTGCTGGGCCACGTGCAGGAGACCCTGCTGGCATTTCGCCGTGCCTGCCAGACGCAGGAACATCCCAAAGCGTCACGGCGGCATTTTCGAGCGGGCGACCACCCCAAACGGCGCTAGCGTTCCTGCAGGCGGGCAGCGGTGGACTATAGTGAAAACCCTCCAACTGTTTCGCAAGGAGTTCACCATGAAAGCACTGTATCGGATGGAACGTTTTCTGGATCAGCACATGATCCCGTTCAGCTTGGTTGCGCACCCGCATACGCACACCAGCGCCGAAACGGCGCGCGCGACCGGGGTGACGCCCGATCGTGTGGCCAAGGGGGTGCTGCTCGACGGCATCGGTTGCCAGATGGTGGCGATGATTCCCGCCGACCAGGAGGTTCAGCTGGGCAAGCTGGGGCTGGAGCATGGCGTGGAATTCAGTCTGGCCGACGAAGCCAGCGTGAGCCGCCTGTTCAGCGAGTGCGAGCCCGGCGTGGTGCCGGGCCTGCCGAATGCCTGGGGGGTGGAAATGGTGTGGGACGACGCGCTGATGGCGCAGCCGGATATCTATCTGGAAGCCGGCGACCACGAGCGCTTGCTGCACATCGAAACCCGCTACCTGCGCGAGGCCTTCGGCGATGCGCCGCACTGCCGCTTCAGCCGGGCGCGCATGCACTAGGTTCGGAGCGCACGGCGCCGCCGCCGAGTGGAGACGCACGGAGATTTCTCCGTGTGGGGAGTTGCGTGAGGCTTGACCGTCCGGCGCGTCGATTTTCTTGCTTGTTCCTAATAAATGGATAACGGGCGCGCTGAACGATCATCCGTCCAATCGGTCTCCACGCTGTGAACTCAAAACAGGACGAACCCTTGCATAATCCGCACCGCACCCTAGGGCGCGGCATGGCTTGGTTGGCCAGCTTGGCGCTGCTGGGTGTGCTGTATCTGTTTTTCGACGGCAGCCTGCAGGCACGCAACAATCCCAATCGCCAGCTACAGGTCGCGCCCGGCGCCGAGCTGGTGTTGCAGCGCGGCCGCGACGGCCATTATGTGTTTCCGGGCGAGATCAACGGCCAGCCGGTCAGCTTTCTGCTCGACACCGGCGCGACGCTGGTGTCGGTGCCCGCGCATCTGGCGGACGAACTGGGACTGAAGGCAGGCGCGCACCAGCCGTCGGTCACCGCCAACGGCACCGTCGATACGCGCGCCACGCGCGTCGGCACGCTGGCGTTCGGCCCGTTCACGCTGCGCGACGTGCGCGCCAGCCTCAATCCCGGCATGGCGGATGACCAGATTCTGCTCGGGATGAGCGTGCTGAAACAGCTGGAATTCACCCAGCGGGGCGATACGCTGGTGCTGCGCGCAGCGGGTATTTGATAAAAAGCGTTTGGACATCTCAAATTTCTGTGCTATTTATACGCCGTCTGTTGGATTCAAGCTTTAAATTGCGGTACCTCTGGTAAGCGTTTTCCTTGAAATTCGATCGATAGAGCATGTCGCTCAATTTTTTTTAGATAGATAGGAAACAAGATGGAAACGGGTACAGTCAAGTGGTTCAACGATGCAAAAGGTTTTGGTTTCATTACGCCGGATAACGGTGGCGAAGATCTGTTTGCACATTTCTCCGCAATCAACTCCAGCGGCTTCAAATCCCTGCAGGAAAACCAGAAGGTCAGCTTCGAAGTGACCACTGGCCCCAAGGGCAAGCAAGCTTCGAACATCCAGGTCGTGTCGTAATTCTTCCGACCTGATGTGAAAAACCCCGGTTCGCCGGGGTTTTTTTATGGCTATCCTGTTTGATTCGAGAACGTTCTTATGGCGCTGAAAGCCACCATCTACAAAGCCGACCTGCAAATTACCGACATGGATCGGCATGTCTACGGCGACCACGCGCTGACCATCGCCCGCCACCCCTCCGAAACCGACGAGCGCATGATGGCGCGCGTGCTGGCGTATGCGCTGTATGCCGGGGAAGGCATTGCCTTCACCAAGGGCTTGTTCGACGTCGACGAGCCGGAAGTGTGGGTGAAGAACCTGGTCGGCGAGATCACGCTGTGGATCGACCTGGGCCAGCCCGACGACGCGCGCATCCGCCGCGCCTGCAGCCGTGCCGATCAGGTGGTGGTGCTGTGTTACGGCACGGGCTGCGAGGTGTGGTGGAAGCAGATCGCCAGCAAGCTCACGCGCTTTACCAATCTGACCGTGCTGCAACTGCCCGCTGCCACCAGCCAGGCGCTGGCCGCACTGGCTGCGCGCAGCATGCGCCTGCAATGCATGGTGCAGGACGGCGAAATCTGGCTCAACAGCGAAACCGAGAGCGTGCCGGTGGCGCTGACGCGGCTGCAAGTGCCGCGTTAAGCCCTGGGTTTAAACCTGGACGGGCGCGAGAAAGCGCCCTTCCAGTTCCTGTAAATTGAGTTCCCGCAAAATCTGCCGCAGACGCTCGCTTGCGTTCTTGCGCGGCGCACCGCTGCGGGTGGCGATGATGAGCTCGTTCTTCATCGAGTGCTCCCAGCCGACCAGTTCGGTGACGGTGAGCTGATAGCCGTGCGATTCCAGTTGCAGGCAGCGCAGCACGTTGGTGAGCTGGCTGCCGAATTCGCGGGTGTGGATCGGGTGGCGCCAGATTTCCGACAGCGGGGTTTTGCCGAACGATTCATTCTTGTGTTTGCGCAGCACCGCTGCGACCTCGGCCTGGCAGCACGGCACCAGCACGATGTGGCGCGCCTGCTTGGCGAGCGCAAACTGGATGGCGTCGTCGGTCGCCGTGTTGCAGGCGTGCAGCGCGGTGACGATGTCGATGGTGGTGGGCAGCTGTGCCGATTGCGTCGATTCGGCCACCGTCGCGTTGATGAAGCTCATCCGCGGAAACCCCAATCGCGCCGCCAGCTCGCGCGATTTTTCCACCAGTTCGTCGCGCGTTTCGATGCCGTAGATGTGGCTGCCGGGACGGCCTTTCAGATACAGGTCGTACAGGATGAATCCGAGGTAGGACTTGCCGGCGCCGTGGTCGGCCAGCGTCAGCGTGTCCTGTCGGCTCAGCACGTCGTCGAGCAGCGGCTCGATGAAATTGCACAGGTGGTAGACCTGCTTGAGCTTGCGGCGGCTGTCCTGATTGAGCTTGCCGTCGCGCGTCAGGATGTGCAGCTCCTTCAGCAGTTCGATCGACTGGCCGGGGCGCAGCACATCGGCCAGCGGGTCGGTGAAACCCGCTTTCGGGGCGGGGGCGGCAGACGGGTTGGCGCGCTTCATGCCGGGAGGGGCCGGGTCGAATCGAGCCGGGCCGAATCCAGCAGCCGAACTTCGCGCTGCGGGTAGGGGATATGGATGCCGCGTTCGCGGAAGGTTTCCAGCACTGCCTGGGTGATGTCGCTCGATGCGTCGATGAAGTCGCTCACGGTCACCCACGGGCGGATGGCGATTTGTGCGCCGGAATCCGTCAGCGCCAGAATACTGACGACCGGATCGGGTTCGCGCAGGATGGTCGGGTGTCCGGCGAGCAGGTCGTGGACGGTTTGCAGCGCCAGCTTGATGTCGGTGTCGTAGGCGACGCCGACGACCACGTCGAGCTGGCGCAGGGTGCCGTAGTTGTGCAGGATTTCACCGGCGATCTTGCGGTTGGGAATGACGATGCGCGAGCGGTCGGGATGGCTCAGCACGGTATTGAACAGTTTGATTTCCTCGACCGTGCCTTCCTCCTCGGCGATGGAGATGTATTCGCCCACCAGAAACGGCCGGGTGAAGATGATCGTCAATCCCGCCGCCAGATTGCCCAGCACGCCCTGCATCGCCAGCGCGATGCCCGCGCCCGCCACGCCCAGCCCGGCCAGCAGCGGCAGCAGCTGCACCCCCAGATTCTGCAGTGCCATGATGGCAAACAGCCCCAGCACCGCGATGCGCACGATGCGGATCAGCAGTTGGCGCAGCGTTTCGTCCAGCCCCAGCTTCACCAGCATCGAGTCGACCATCCGGCCCACCCAGCGTCCGACATAAAACCCCGCTGCCATGATCAGCAGCGCCACCACCACCCTGGGGCCGAACTGGAGGGCGAGGTCGATCGCGGTGTTCTGGGCGTGTTCCAGCGTTTGCAGTTGTTCGTTCATGGCGGGCTAGCGTGAGAGTGGATGCGCGAAGGGTATCAAAACCTGCTGGCCGGGTGGAAACGGGGAAAGACGCAACGACAAATGGCGAAACCCGGAATCAGTGCGGCGGCTTCGTATAATGCCGCCTTGATCAAAGGGTTTGCCGTGTCCGTCGTCAACATCTCCTGCTACCGATTCGTCACCCTCACCGACCGCGAGGCCTTGAAAGCCGACCTCACCGCGCGCTGCCAGGCGCTCGGTCTCAAGGGCACCATCCTGCTCGCCCCCGAAGGCATCAATGTGTTCCTGGCTGGGGCGCGCGAAGCGATCGACGCCATCGTCGTCCATCTGCGTGCCGACCCGCGCTTCGCCGATCTGCAGCCCAAGGAAAGCCTCTCCGCCGGGCCACCGTTCAAAAAAATGCGGGTGCGGCTCAAAAAGGAAATCATCACCATGAAAATGCCGCTTGTCCGGCCGGAGGCAGGTCGCGCCCCGTCGGTGGCCGCCGCCACGCTGAAGCACTGGCTGGATCGCGGCTGCGACGACGAAGGCCGCCCGGTGGTGATGCTCGACACCCGCAACGACTACGAAGTCGCCGCCGGCACCTTCGACAACGCCGTCGATTACCACATCGGCATCTTCAGCGAATTCCCGCCGCAGCTCGCCGCGCATCGCGACGACTATGCGGGCAAAACCGTCGTCTCATTCTGCACCGGCGGCATCCGCTGCGAAAAAGCCGCCATCCACATGAAAGCCATCGGCATCGAACATGTCTACCAGCTCGAAGGCGGCATCCTCAAATATTTTGAAGAGGTGGGCGGCGCGCATTATCACGGCGACTGCTTCGTGTTCGACGAGCGCGAGGCGGTGAGCGCGGATTTGCAGCCGATGGCGGGGCGGCTGCATCGGTGAAACGCCTTCAGCTGGGCTGACCGTCCCGCATGGCTTGCTGACATCAGGGCATCCGGCAAGAGAATGAAACCTTGTCGGGAATCTTTACGCCCCTGAACACCGCGTCGTTATTGCTCATTGCATAAAAACCCTACCGGCAGGGTGTCCGGGGCGCGGCATTGCAGAAGTGTTTTGTCGGATAACCTTACACCTGCGATTGTTTGCCGAGGAATTTCTTGCAGCCGATTTCAATAACATATTGATAAGTATAGGCACTCCCGTAGATTAATAATAACAGGTATAAATCATGCTTTTTTATGCCGAATAACACTAAAAATGCCCAGTTATTGGAGCATAAGACAGAAAAATAGTACAAATTTACTACTTATTCCCAATTCCGGGATGCTTCATTCTGTTGAATCTTGTAAGCGAATCGCCAGCACCATGATGGATATGGCCAGCAGGAGCATGATGGCTTGGCCAAATGAGAGAAAGCCCGGTTGCTAACGGGTCATGACGTAAAGCCGCTTGTCACCACGACCTTTAAATCAGGACGAGGGTGATATGAAAAGACAAAACGTGTTCCTGTCACTGGAGACAATAACCATGAATAGTACATATGTGCCACTTGTGCATATTCCGGCGTGTTTCAGCTGGAAAAAGATAGTTATCGCGTCTGCAATATTATTGAGCAGTACGGCCATCGCCGCACCCCACATGGGAAAAGTGCCCAATGTGCCGCCAGGGGCCCACAACCAGGGGATCGATCTCCCGGATCAAGCCCAGGCCCCGCTCCCGAGCGGCATGCCGTTGCAGATACTGTGGACCAATGACACGCACGGTTTTTTCCTGCCGGTTTACCACGCTGAATACAGCGAAATCGATTCCTATGCCGATACCGCCGCGACCGAAGGCAAGGTGGGGGGATACGCGCAAATTGCCGGGCTGGTCAAAGTGTTGAAACAGGGGATCTGGGAACAGAACACCCTGTTCGTGGATGCCGGCGATACCTTCGATGGCTCGCCGGTGGCGCAGATGACCCGGGGCAATGCCGTTGTCCCGGTGCTGAACGCCATGGGCTATGACGCATGGACGCCGGGGAACCGCGATTTTGCCTGGACCAAGGCCGATTTCATGTCGGTCACCGGTCAGCTCAACTTCCCCATGGTGTGCGCGAACCTGAAGAACGCAGACGGCACTTACGTCTTCCCGCGCTACATCGTCAAGCAGATCGGCGGCCTGAAGGTCGCCATCATCGGCCTGACCAGCAACGCGGGGGCGGGCACAGGGACGGACTTCGTGGTCTCGGGTGTCGGAGGTGCTCCGGCTGTCGGAACTGCCTTTGAAAACGATCTCTCGGCTCTGGCGGCCACGATCCGTGCCACTGAAAGTCCCGATCTTGTCATCGCGCTCTCGCACATGGGTTTCTATATTGACCAGAAGCTTGCCGCGCATACGACCGGCATCGACGTCATCGTCGGCGCCCATACGCATCACAATGTCTATACGCCCCCGGTCGTCGCGAACGCCGACGGCAGCCGGAATGTGATCGTGCTCCAGGCCGGTTCCCACGGGAAGTTTCTCGGCCAGCTGCAAT
>JBAVFD010000070.1:0-4433 GCA_049588075.1 Thiobacillus sp. | reverse complement strand
GGGCGGCAGCCTGAGCCGCGCGCTTGGCGCCGCCAAGCTGTTTCCGCCGATGCTGGTGCACATGATTGCCAGCGGCGAGGCGAGCGGCCGCCTGGTGCACATGCTGGAGCGCGCCGCCGCGCAGCAGAGCCGCGAAATGGAGAGCCGCGTGATGGGGCTGACCAGCCTGCTGGAGCCGCTGCTGATCGTGGTGATGGGGGCGGTGGTGCTGGTGATCGTGCTGGCGATCCTGCTGCCGATTTTCGAGATGAACCAGCTGGTTCACTGATGCGTCCGACACCGATGAAGCCGCTCAACTTCCGCTCCGCTGACGCTGCCCCGCGCCCGGGCTGGATGCGGGATATCGGGCTGCGGCCGGGATGGGGCTGGCTCGCCGACCCGCGCTTCGGGCTGGCGCTGCTGGCCGGATTGTTGTTCTGGCTGGCGCTGGCACAACTGGCCGAGCCTGCACCCGCGCCTAGCCTCGCTGCACTGGCCTCGCTGATCCTGCTGCAGCCGCTGCTGGAGGAGCTGCTGTTCCGCGGCCTGCTGCAGGGCAGGCTGCGGGCGCGGCCGTGGGGCCGGCGCCAGCTCGGCGGTTTCACGCTGGCCAACCTGTTCGCGACGCTGCTGTTCACCGCGATGCACTTCATCAGCCATCCGCCGCTGTGGGCAGCCGGCGTGCTGCTGCCGTCCCTGCTGTACGGCTATTTCCGCGACCGCCACGACAGCGTGCTGCCGGCGATCGCGCTGCACGTTTTTTATAACGCGGGCTATTTTCTGCTTCCGTTTATCTGGAAGGGGTAAGTGATCATGGCATTCATTCGGTCGACACTCCCGGGGCTGGCTATTGCCGGCCTGTTGCTCTCCGGCTGTGGGGGCGGCGGCGATTCGGGTACGGCATCCAGCACCACCGACGGCCCCACCGAATACTGCGTGCTCGGTACTTCGGTTCCGTCGGCCGTCACTGCGGTGCTGCCGCCCGGCTTCACGGCAGCCAACCTGACCACGGCGACTTCGACCCGCTTCGCCGGCTCGGGTCTGTGCGCCAGTTGCCACCGCGCCGACAGCACGGTCAGCCCGCCGAGCAACTTCGATACGCTGACCGGCGAGCAGGTCGACCTGACCGCCGACTGGTCCGGCAGCATGATGGCCAACTCGGCGCGCGATCCGTATTTTCTGGCCGTCGTGTCCGCGGAAAGCGCAGCCAACCCCGCACATGCCGGGGCGATCGAAGGTAAATGTCTGACCTGTCATGCGCCGATGGCGGTGTACGACGCCAAGCAGGCAGGCACGCCGTTCACCCTGACGGACCTGCATGTCAGCAGCCTCGGCCAGGACGGCGTGTCGTGCACGCTGTGCCACCGGATCGAGCCCGGCAACCTCGGCACCGAGGCGAGCTTCTCGGGCAATTTCCTCATCGGCGACGAGACCGGCAGCGCCCGCAAGATCTACGGGCCGTTTACTAGCGTCGCCGTCAACCCGATGATCAACAAGGTGGCCTTCACCCCCACCTACGGCGCGCATATCCTTGAAAGCAAGCTGTGCGCAACCTGTCACACCCTGACCACCGAGGCCATCGATCCCGACACCCTGGACTTTACCGGCGCATTGTTCCCCGAGCAGATGCCCTACAAGGAATGGCTTGCCAGCAGTTTCAGCACCACCCGCTCGTGCCAGTCCTGCCACATGCCGGCGGCCGACGGCCCGGTGCGTCTCTCCAGCGTGGGTCCGACCGGCACCCAGTCGCCGTTCGGCAAGCATCACTTCAGCGGAGGCAACCGCTTCATGCTGACGATGCTGAAGCAGGATCGGGCAACCACCAATTCCCTCGGGCTGGTGGCCGACCTGAGTGCACTGGAGGCGTCGATCGTGCGCACCCGCAACAATCTGACACAGCACACCGCGCGGCTGGACGCCCGTCCGTGTCGGACAGGCGACGCGCTGAGCGTGCCGGTGACCGTCACCAATCTCACCGGCCATAAATTTCCCACCAGCTATCCCAGCCGCCGGGCGTGGCTGCACGTCAAGGTGGAGGATGGCGCAGGCAACGCGGTGTTCGAATCCGGCAGCTTCGATTCGTTCGGCGAGATCGTCGGCCTGGACGTCGGCTACGAGCCCCACTATGACAGCATCAGCCAGCCCGGCCAGGTTCAGGTGTACGAGTCGGTGATGCGCGATGTGCACGGCCAGCTGACGTATCGGCTGATGTATGCGGCGGGCTATCTCAAGGACAATCGTCTGTTGCCAGCCGGCATGAGCCCCAGCGCGACCGATCCTGATATTCAGGTGGTGGGAATCGGCACCGATGCGAATTTCATCGGCGGCAGCGACCGAGTGACGTACAGCGTGAACACGGCGGGACGCACCGGACCGTACAAGGTGAGCGTGGAACTGCTCTACCAGAGCGTGCCGCCGCGCCATGTCACGGCGCTCGATCCGTATGCGAGCAACAGCCAGATCTCCAGCTTCAAAGGCCTGTATGCCGCTGCCGACAAAACCCCGGAGCAGGTGGCGAGCCTGACACTGAGCGTGCCCTGAGCCCCCGTATCCCCAAGACACTATCCACCCAACCTCAAGGAAACACGATGCAATCCAGACCTGCCTGCATGACCCGCGCCGCCCACGGCTTCACCCTGATCGAGATCATGGTGGTGGTCGCGATTCTCGGCATCCTGGCCGCGCTGGTGGTGCCCAAGATCATGGGGCGCCCGGACGAGGCGCGCATCGTCGCCGCCAAGCAGGACATCGCCTCGATCCGGCAGGCGCTCAACCTCTACCGCCTCGACAACCATCGCTATCCGACCACTGATCAGAGCCTGCAGGCGCTGGTGGAGAAGCCCGCTTCGGGGCCGATCCCGGGCAACTGGAAATCCGGCGGCTACCTCGAACGCCTGCCCAAGGACCCCTGGGGGAATCCGTACCAGTTCCTGAGCCCCGGGGTACACGGCGAGGTCGACATCTTCAGCCTGGGCGCGGACGGCGCACCGGGTGGCGAAGGCAACAACGCGGACATCGGCTCTTGGGAGTTGTGAGACAGCGCGGCTTCACCCTGATCGAAATCCTGGT
Source organism: Thiobacillus sp. (assembly GCA_049588075.1). GTDB lineage: Bacteria > Pseudomonadota > Gammaproteobacteria > Burkholderiales > Thiobacillaceae > Thiobacillus. Next base: position 1,385 of record JBAVFD010000070.1, on the reverse strand, counting down.
GGTGCTGGTGATCATCGGCATCATGCTGGGTCTGGTCAGCGTGCGCATGATGCCGGACGACGCGGGGCGGCTGAAAACCGAGGCCGAGCGGCTGGCGTTGCTGCTGGAGCAGGCGCGCGACCAGGCCGTCGCCTCGGGCGAGCCGATCGGCTTGTCGGTGGAGCAGGGGCGCTATCGCTTCTGGGTGCGGGATGCTCAGAACCAGTGGGTGCTGTCCAGCGGCGACGACCTGCTGCGGGAACGCCCGCTGGCGGACGGCGTGCAGCTGGCCGCGTTGCTGGTCAATCAGACGCCTCTGGCGGAAGGCGACCGCCTGCTGTTCCTCCCTGCGGGCAGCAACGAGCCGTTCACCATCGACCTCACGCTCAACGCGGCGCGCGCGCGCATCCAGGGCGACCGCCTCGGCCGGGTGTCGATCGAGTGGCCGCAGGGAATGGCCGGATGAGCAGGCTGCAACGCGGCTTCACCCTGGTCGAGGTGCTGGTGGCGCTGGCGATCCTCGCGATCGCGCTCGCTGCCGCCAGCCGCCTCGCGGTGATGATGGCCGACAGTTCGGCCGAGTTGCGGCAGCGACTGCTGGCAGGCTGGGTGGCGCAGAACCGGCTGGCCGAACTGCAGGCGCGGCGCGCCTGGCCCGGCGTGGGCACGCGCACCGGCGAAGCGGAACAGGCCGGATTGAAACTGACCTGGCGCGAAACCGTCGGCACCACGCCCAACCCGCTGTTCCGGCGCGTCGAAATCAGCGTGGGCGAGAGCGGGCGCGACGAACATGCGCTGGCGCAGCTGACCGGTTATCTGGCGCGGGCCGAGGACAAATGAGGCAGCGCGGCTTTACCCTGGTGGAGGTGCTGGTGGCGCTGACGATCTTCGCGCTGATGTCGACGCTGGCCTACCGCGGGCTGACCTCGGTGCTCGAGACGCGCAAGCACCTCGCCGAGGACAACCGGCGCTGGCGCGATCTCGCGCTGACGCTGGCACAACTGGAGCAGGACCTGAGTCAGGCAGTGAACCGGCCGGTGCGCGACAGCGGCGGCCTGCTGCAGCCGGCGCTGGTCGGCAACCCGCAGCCGCTCGCCAGCGAAGCGACGTTGAGCCTGAGCCGCATGGGCCTGGCCTGGCAGACCGGCGTGGCGGCCGACGTGCAGCGCCACGGCTACCGGCTGAACAACGGCACGCTCGAGCAACTGGCGTGGCCGGTGCTGGACCAGGCGCCGCTCAGCGCCCCCGCGGTGTATCCCTTGCTGCAAGGGGTCAGCCGGTTCGAGTTGCGCTATCTCGACGCGGCCGGCAACTGGCAGCCGCGCTGGCCGCTGCCGGGCGTGGCTGCCGTGCTGCCTGCCGCGCTGGAGGTGGTGGTCGAACTCGACGGCGGCACTATCGTGACA
>JBAVFD010000069.1:0-8184 GCA_049588075.1 Thiobacillus sp. | reverse complement strand
GCCTCGTCGCGTCCGATCATCTGGCGGGCGGTCTGCTGCAAGCGACTGACCATTTGCAGAACCTCAGGCCGCGCGGTGGCCGGATGCCCTGGGGAAGCACCCATCTGATGGCTGGATCGCGCTGCAGACGCCACCGGTGCGTTGTCGCTTGCTGTGCGTCGCTGGGATTGATTGAGCGTCGCCAGAATACGGTCCAGGCTGTACTCCGCGCTTTCCGAAGTCTGGGGCGCGCCAGACTGATCCTGCCTGTAGAGCGCGTTCAGGGTATCGGCGAGTTCGGCGAGATCCGCCCCGGACTTGTCGCCTTCGGCGGATTGGGCCTCGGCCGCTGCGGGCGGGGCTGGCTTTGCCTTGTCGCGGCTCGGCTCGGGCAGGGGGAGCGGCTGCAGGGAAACCAGCGTCTGGTTGAGTTGCTGATATAGCGCCAAACTCTGGTTCGACACCGCTTGCCCGAGCGCTTTGTAGAGAACCGCGCGCATGGGGTTGGAGAAATCCAGTATCTGAATGGCATCCTGGAAGGCATGGCCGATCATTTCCGGGCCGAGGGGATTGTTCTTCCGGTCGACCGGCATGCCGATCAGCCTGCTGTAGCGCTGCTCGAACTCACCGAGCGGGGAGGCAATGCCCACCTCGATCTGCTTGATGACCGCCGACAGACTCAGCCAGTCCTCGAATTCGGCCTCGTCGACGAGGGATAGCTTGTTCGCCTCCGCCCCCTCCGATGAGGTGTCCGTGATCGCCCCGACATGCTGAATGCGGTCGCGAATGGCATTGAAAAAAGCCTCTTCGATCCGGCTGCGGAGCTGCGTCAGCTCCTGGACACCATAGTCATAACGGGAGCGCTCCAGAAAACTCGGCTCGTCCTGGCCTGCTTCAGCCAGACGCTCCACCGCGCGCTGGAAAAAATCCTGCATCACCGTATCAAGAAAGCTGCGGAATTGGCTGGTGCATTCCAGTTGCAGCGCCTGGGACTGCTGCGGACTCAGGCCGGAGCCCATCCCATTTGAACCGGGCTGGGCGCGCTGTCCACTCGCCGCGCGCAAGGCCTGCACGATATCTTCGGCCAGGACCGCGGTGAAGACGCCTACGCCGCCGGGCGAAATACGCGCGACCCGACCCTCGCAGCGCAATATGCCGGAGCCGCCCACTTCAAACGCCACCTGCACGGAATCGCCCACCAGAACCGGGATGGCGGCGTCGGGTGTCCGCGCGCCAGGAAAGGCCACGTACAGCCCGGTCGGGCAATAGTCACGAATTTCGGCCGGAATGACCTCGCCTTCGCCAAAACGGATCTGCGCGGTCTGCGACGTGGCCAGCCGCGCATGGCGTCGCTGTTCCTTTTTACCCGTTCCGGAAGAAGCAGAAGTCATCTCGATTTTTTGACAGGAGGTGTATGCCCAAAAGCCAGCGATCAGTTTGCATGATGATCGCGCAAATACGCTACGTCCAACAGACTACTAATCTTTACCCCGCGGCACAAACAAATACCCCTGTCCTCGCTGAGTGCGGATGTAAGCCGGGTTGGCCGGGTCGTCCTCGATTTTCTTGCGCAAACGATTCACCCGCACGTCGATGCTGCGGTCGAACGGGTCACGCTCGAAGCCACGCAGCTGATCCATCAGCCAGTCGCGCGACAGTGCACGGTTGGCATGGCGGGCGAAAATTTCCAGCAGTTCGTATTCGCCGGTGGTCAGCGCAATCTCGCTGCCGTCGCGGCTGAGGATGCGCGCGTCGAGGTTGACGACGAACGGGCCGAACGCAAACGTTTTGGCGGTCGCCGCCTCAGCCTGCGAGGGGCCGCCGTCATGCCGCCGCAGCACCGCACGGATGCGCGCCAGCAACTCGCGCGGGTTGAACGGTTTGGGCAGGTAATCGTCGGCGCCGACTTCGAGGCCGATGATGCGGTCGATGTCCTCGCCCTTGGCCGACAGCATGATGATGGGCGGAAAGCCCGGCTGCGCGCGCAGCCGCCGCGCAATCGACAGGCCGTCTTCCCCCGGCATCATCCAGTCCAGCACCACGAGCTGCGGCACGCGCACCGCCAGCAGCCGATCCAGTGCAGCCGCATCTGCTGCCGTTTCAACCGCGTAGCCCTGCGTACCCAGGTATTCGGCCACCAGTTCGCGGATCCCGGGGTCGTCATCCGTCACATAAATCAGGTCTTTGTCCATGCGGCAACTATAACGCGGCCCCTGCGCACATCCCATCCGGTTACACACGGTTACAAAATCATCCTTGCGTGAAACAAAGCGCTTACTTTTCTCACCCAAACTGCGAAGCATGGAAGCGGGACATCGCCCCCCAACGAGGAAACCACGATGAATACACCTTACACATGGATGCTTGGTCTGGCCGCACTGGGACTCGCGCTGGCCACGCCCGCTCAGGCGAATCCGGATGGTCTGGATGGATCGTTCATGGTGGCCAGGCGCGATACCCGCGACGACGTTCGCCAGGATCCGCGCGCCGCCGAGAACAAGGGCGCGCGCAGCCCCGGCAAGCGCGAAGCGGGGCGCGACGAACCATCCAGCTACGGCTATGGCTACGAGCGCCGCCAGCAGCAGGATCAACCCGGCAATAAAGGCAACGCACCGCGTCAGCCCCGTCACTAACCCGCATCACTTTGAATCCAACGAGGACAGTCAGCATGAGTTCACGCACACTCAACACCACCCTGATCGCCGCGCTGCTCGCAGCCAGCGGCGCCGCCCAGGCCGACCATTATCAGGACGACGAGATGATCGTGCGCGCCCCTGTCGTTGCCAGCGTGCCGGTTTACGACACCCTCAACGAACCGCGCCAGGAATGCTGGACCGAAACCACCGGCCACGAAACGCAGACCTACCGCAACCCGAACAGCCCCGGCGGCGCGATCATCGGTGCCATCGCAGGCGGCTTGATCGGCTCAACCGTCGGCAAAGGCAACGGCAAAGTCGCTGCGGCTGCCGTCGGTGCAGCCACCGGCGCGGTGGTGGGCGACCGCTGGAATGATCGCAGCGTCTACACCGAGTCGCGCCCCACCCAGGTTGAACGCTGCCGCACCCGCGACAACTACCGCCAGGTGGTGATCGGCTACGACGTGAACTACCTTTTCAACGGCCGCGAATTCACGACCCGCCTGCCCTACGATCCAGGCGAGTTTATCAACCTCGACGTGTCATACCGCATTGCGCAGGATCAACACGGGCGCGGCTGGAAAAACGGTCATCGCAGCTGAGATGACTGAGCCGCGCACACCCATTTCATGAAAGGAACCTGACCATGTTACGCACCACACTTCTCGCCACCGCACTTTTCGTCACCCCGGTCGCAGCACTCGCTTCCGGCGGCTATTACGCTGGCGGCTACGGCAGCCGAGTCGTCGTTGCCGAGCCGAGCATCGCCGTTTCAATCGGCGTCCCGCTCAACGGATTCAACCTGTACTACCAGAGCGGGGGCTATCCCTACGCACCCGTGGCGCCTGTCTATTACCGCGCACCGGTTGTCGTTCCGATGCCGTATTACCCGGTGCAGCGTGTCGAATATTATCCCTCACGCAACGACTGGCATGGCGGCGAGCGTCATCGCCGCCACTACGACAACGACCATCGCGGCCGCGATCATGGTCGGGGCTGGGATGATTGAGCACGGTTGATCCAAAGGTAAATCCCCTCGGATTTTTGAGGCGGCAGCGCGAGCGCGCCCTATTCGTGATGGACCACGAAGGCCAGTTCGGTGCTGAAATTGCCGACGCCGCGATGGTTGGTCAGCGTCCAGCCGGCGTCTTTCAGATGCCTGGTCATTTCGCGCGTCATCTCGGGGTTGCCGCAGATCATCACGCGGTCGTGCTCGGTGTCGGGTAAAGGCAGCCCGAGACGTTGCGATAACAAGCCGGTGCGGAACAGGTCGGCACCGCGCTCGGGGGTGGCGAAGGCTTCGCGCGTCACCGTCGGCACGTAATACAACTGCGGGTTGCCGAGCGCCTCGAACTCGTCACGGTAGGCCAGCTCGGCGACGGTGCGCACCGAATGCACCAGCACCACCTGTTCAAACCGCGCATAGGTTTCGGGGTCGCGAACCAGGCTGATGAAGGGTGCGAGACCGGTGCCGGTGGCGAGCATGTACAGCGTGCGGCCGGGTAGCACATGGTTGAGCGTGAGCGAGCCGGTGGTCTTGCTGTTCACCCACACCGTGTCGCCGGGTTTGACGTGGGCGAGCTGACTGGTGAGCGGGCCGTCGGGCACGTGGATGCTGAGGAATTCCAGATGGTCGCGGTCGGCGGTGGAGACGATGGAATACGCGCGCGCCACCAGCTTGCCTTCGCGCTTGAGCCCGAGGGTGACGAACTCGCCGTTGGCAAAGTCAAAATCCTGCGGCCGGGTCAGCGTGAAGCTGAAGGTTTTGTCCGACCATGGACGCACGGACTGCACGATTTGTTCACTGTAGGGCATCGGGTTTTACTCCTTGAATGGTTGCTTGCGCCAGGCGTCAACCGCAGCCACCCGCGCGTGAAATACCGCGTCGCGAATTTTATCAGGTGCGACACTGCGCGCCACCGCCCCGGCATCGACCGCGCGTGCGGCGGCGAGCGCCTGTGCCAGGTATGCCGATGCAGGAAAGTCGCGCAGTTCGTAGCCCGGCCGTCCGCGAAAATCGCATTCGCAGGCCTGCAAAAATTCGGCGAAGCGTTCCGGGCGGCGAAAGGCATCGACGCGTTCCAGCAATTCGACGACGGTGGTGGCGCGAAGTTCCAGCGCCCGGTGGACATTGCCGTGGTCACGTGCGACGGCAAGTGCGAGGTCGCGGCAGTCGGCGGGCACGCGAATCCGCTCGCACAGCGCGCGCACCCGCGCCACGCTCGTGGCCTCATGGCCGGGGTGCCTGGGCCACTCTTGCGGCGGCGTGACACCTTTGCCGAGATCATGGGTGAGGGCGGCGAATCGCACCGGCAGGCTGAACTCCTGGCGCGCCGCCCAGTCGACAACCAGCATGACATGCACACCCGTGTCGATTTCGGGATGGTGTTCGGGCGGCTGCGGTACGCCGAACAGGCAGTCGATTTCGGGGAACAACCGGGCCAGCGCGCCGCAGTCGCGCAGCACCTGAAACATCCGCGAAGGCTGCACTTCCAGCAGGCCGCGCGCGACTTCCTGCCACACCCGCTCGGGTACCAGCGCGTCGACCTCGCCGTTGTCCACCATCTGCCGCATCAGCGCATTGGTTTCCACTGCTACGGAAAAATCGGTGAAGCGGGCGGCGAAGCGCGCCACCCTCAAAATGCGCACGGGGTCTTCGGCGAAGGCCGCGCTGACGTGACGAAAGATTTTAGCGGCCAGGTCGCGCTGGCCGCCGTAAGGATCGATCAATGCGCCCGTCTCATCTTCGGCGAGGGCATTGATGGTGAGATCGCGCCGCGATAAATCCTCTTCCAGCGTGACGTCCGGCGCGGCATGAACGGTGAAGCCCTTGTAGCCGGGGCCGGACTTGCGTTCGGTGCGCGCCAGCGCGTATTCGGCGTGGGTTTGTGGATGGAGGAAAACCGGGAAATCCTTGCCGACAGGCTGGTAGCCCAGCGCCACCATCTGTTCCGGCGTGGCACCGACCACCACGTAGTCGCGGTCGGCCACGGGCAAGCCCAGCAGCCGATCCCGCACTGCGCCGCCAACGATGTAGGTTTTCATCGTGGCGCGGCAGGCTTAACGGTGGGCGTTTTCGCGATACCCCTCATAGCGCGCACGCGGCGTATCGGCACGCAGGTATTCGGGGGCGATGGCTTCGAGCGTGGTCGGCTGAAAATCGAACACCGCCGGCCAGCCGCCGCTGCAGACGTTGTCCGTACACATGGCGTAGTAGTTGTCGCGCGTCATCAGTTTTTTGCCAGGCTTGAGTTCCAGCGCCCAGGCTTGCAGATAGGCGAACAGGTCGCACAGCGGGATGATGCTGCGCTTTTTACCGATGACTTCGCCGACGTAGCTCACCAGTTCCTGCAGGCTATAGGCCTTGGGGCCGCACAGATCGTAGGTCTGGCCGTAGGTGGCCGGGTTGTCGAGGCTGTCGGCAAAGGCGCGCGCGACGTCGTCCACATGCACCGGGGCGAAGCGCGCACTCGCCCGGCCCAATGGCAGCACGGGAAAGACTTTGAGCAGACGGGCGAACATCGACAGGAAGGAATCGCCCCGGCCAAATATCACCGAGGGGCGGAAGAGGGTGATGTTGAGTCCATAACCGTGGATGAACTTGGGCCCGTTGAGATACCAGTTTTCGTGTTCGATATGCTGCGTCCCGGCCTCGCGCACCAGTGCTTCGGCGATGCCCTTGGAACGCTGGTAGGCCGAGCGCGAGTTGGGATGGGCGCCGAGCGCGCTCATGTGCAGCAAACGATGCACCCCGGCCTCGCCACAGGCGTGAATGACCTTGCGCGGCAGTTCGATATGGGTCTTCTGGAAATCCCCCCGGCGCGCACTCGGCCGGTCAACGCGCCCGATCGTGCTCTCGTGCAGGATGCCGACCAGGTTGATGACGGCGTCCATGCCGCGGAAGTGGCGGATCAGTTCCTGCTGGTCGTGCACGTCGGCTTCGATCACTTCCACCGTCGGCAGCAGGATCAGCTCCTTGGCCATTTCGCGGCGATGGCTCAGCACCCGCACGTGGAGGCCGCGCGCGGCGAGCTGACTGACGAGATGGGTGCCGACAAAGCCGGATCCGCCGAGGATGCAAATGCGTTCAATCTTCATGTGGGAACTGTTCTGAATATAAGGCGATGCTGATTTTATCGCGGAACGCGTCAATTGCCGCGCTCGTCATCAGTCGGGCCGGTTTCCGGCGCGAGTTCCGCTGGTGGCGCTGATTCGATCGGCCCCTTGCGGGCAGGCACCATGCCGAGCCGGTCTTTCAGCAGCACCGACGGCTCGCCGAAACGCTGGGCGTAATACATGGCGTTGCTCATCACTTTTTTGACGTAATCGCGTGTTTCGGCGAACGGAATCGATTCAATGTAAATCGCGGCTTCCATGGGCCGGCTGTCGCGCCAGCGCTGCGCGCGGCCGGGGCCGGCATTGTAGGCGGCGGTGGCCAGCACCGGCGAGCCGTCCAGGCTGGTCTGGATATGTTTCAGGTAATACGCGCCGAACTGGATATTTCTGGCGGGATCCTGCATCTCGCTCGACTGGAATCGCTTGATGCCGAGGCGCTGTGCAATCCAGCGCGCGGTGGCCGGCATGATCTGCATCAGGCCGGAGGCACCGACGCTGGATCGCGCCACGTTGATGAAGCGGCTTTCCTGCCGCATCAGGCCAAACACCCAGGCTTCGTCGATCTGGTTGTCGTTCGCGGCCTGGTGCGCCAATTCCCGGTAGGGCGCGAGAAAACGCAATTCAAAATCGTGCAGTTCGCGGGTGCGCTCGGCGGTGCTGATCGCACGGTCATACCATTCCATGCGCCGGGCCAGCTCGGCGGCGGCCAGCAGCTGGGTGTCGGTAAACGTCTGGATCGTCCAGTTCCATTCCAGATTGGCGTCGCTGCGCAGGCCGAGTCGATACAGCGCCTGCGCCCGCCCGATGCCGGGCTGACGCGCCATCGCGGCAATGTCATCGCTGCCGGTTTTGATGTTGATCTGCGGCGCCTGCATCACCGGCCCCAGCTCTTCCTGCGCCAGCTGGCCATAATAATGATGCTCGCTCGACAGCGGCAAAAACAGGGCATTGGCGGACTGTCGCTGGCCGTTTTCCTGCAGCGCGCGTGCGCGCCAGTAGCGCCACACCGGCTGCGCCCGGGCCGCATCGCCCATGCTGTCGATTACCCGCAGCGCGGTCGGCCAGTCGCCCTCGCGCAGCGCAGCGCGCGCCCACCACTCGCGCTGAAAATCGTTGACCGCCACGTATCCCGCCTGCTGAAACCAGCTCAGCGCAACCGCCTCATGACGGCGGGCGGCCCAGGTGGCGAGGCGCGCCCAGGCAGTACGCAATTCGTCCGCGCCGAACTGTTGCGCACGCTTGCGCAGTGCCTGTTCGGCCAGGACGGAACTGCCTTTGGCCAGTTGATCGATCGCATAAAGCGCGATTTCGCGGCCACCGCGCTGGTCGAGATCCAGCTTGCCATCGGTATTCAGCAGACGCGCCGGATCGCGGGTGGCCTGGTCGAACAGCGTTGCGGCCGGACGCTGTGCTTCCGGCAAGGCGCCGGCCACGCTCTGGGCAACGCCGGGAT
>JBAVFD010000068.1:0-32638 GCA_049588075.1 Thiobacillus sp. | reverse complement strand
CGGTCGCCTGGATGGCGAGATTGCGTTCGATTTCTGCGTGCACCGCCTCGCGGGCCTTGACGAATGCCAGGCTGGACAGAAGCATGGCGGGCAGCAGGCCGACGCTGAGAAAGGCGATGAGAAGCGTCTTGCGAATACTCACGGAAGGATGGTAGCCGAATGAAAGTCTGGAATGGGCTGGCGCGCAGGCAGTATATGAGAAAGACCTCATGACCCGGGCAAACGTTTCGCGTCCGGGTCGCGTACCGTTAATTTTGCGGCATTTTCTCGCGCCTGCCGTGCGATTCGTCGCGGCCCTCTGTCTGGCGCTCGCGGGATGGCAGGCGAGCGCTGACGACAAGCTGTTTTCCGACATCGACTACCGGCTGGGCGAAGGCCTCAGGGTGGCGGATACCGGTTTCTCGCTGGGCGGCTATGCCACGGCCAGCTATGAAAATCCACCCCACGCCCCCGCGCGAACCGCACTCGATAACCTGAGCCTGTTCGTCTGGTGGCAAGGCGAAGGCCGCTGGAAATTTTTCTCAGAGCTCGATTTCGAAAATGTCCTGACGTCCAACTCGTCCGGCCAGAAAGGCGAAGACGACTACCTGGCGCTCGAGCGCTTGTATCTTGACTACGACGTCACGGACATGGCCACCGTCCGTGTCGGCAAATTCCTCACGCCGATCGGTCGATGGAACCTCATCCACGCCACGCCGCTGGTGTGGACGACTTCGCGCCCCCTCACCACCACCCGACCCTTCCCCTCCAACGTGACGGGTCTGATGCTCTATGGAACGCTGCCCACCGTGGCGAATGGCGTCGAGTACACCCTGTATGCGTCAAAAGGAGACGAGATCCGCCCCAATCCGACCCTGGATCCGTTTTATGAGGTCATCGGGGCGCATGCGACCGTCCCTTTGCCGATGGACGGACAAGTCGGCTTCTCGCTTGCCGGCTTCGAGCAGGAAAATTCCCCAGGCGAGAAGAAACGCCTGCTTGGGGTCGATTTCGTCTGGTCACGCAATCGCTATGAGTTCAGCGCCGAGGGGGTCTACCGATTCTCGGAAAACGGGAGCCTGTGGGACGAGAAGGGGATCTTCGGGCAACTGGTTGTCCCGCTTTCCGAAAAGACCTACGCCGTGGGCCGATACGAATATTTCCAGCCGGCCCTGGAAACCCAGGCGACCCAGTTGTTTGTCGCCGGCCTGAACTATCGGTACACCCCCGCGGTCGTGCTGAAGGCCGAATGGGTCGGCAGCAAGAACAACCACATCGGCGCCCCCGAAGGCTTCATGTCTTCGCTCTGCATCCTCTTCTGAAGACGCGCATGCAGACGATTCTGTCCCTGCTGGCTTCAGTGCTGCTGGTCCTTGCCCTTGCCATGCCCAATGCCTGGGCGGCTGACCGGCCGTTCGTCGTCATCACCGCGCCCGGCGCCACGGAACATCACCTGACGCGCGAATCCATTTCGCTGATATTCAAGCGCAAGCAGAAATACTGGGAAAACGGCACCCGGATCCAGCCGGTCAACCTGCCAACGACCCATCCCCTGCGCCGCGCCTTCTCGCAAACCATTCTGGGGCAAACGCCCGAGGCTCTGGAAGACTACTGGCGGGAGATGTACTTCCATGGGGTGCTGCCGCCCTATGTCCTGGCGTCCGAGGAAGCGGTCATCCTGTTTGTGGGCTCCACGCCAGGCGCGATCGGCTACGTGTCAGCCTGCGTCCCGGAACACGGGGTCGATGTCGTCCTGACGGTTGGCGAGTTGCTCCCCTGCCCGAAGTAACGGGCTGCTGCAAGTTTGGTTGACAGGACTTGCAGGATCGGAAGGTTCGACGAGCCGCCGCCCCCCTGAACAGGCTTGGGGTCCGGTTTGTTTCCATTATAAATATCAACAGGTTAAACCATTTTTTCAGCTTGATTTTCGAGCTGGTATGGGTGTTGCTGTCTCCCTGGTGTCTGCCAAGTGGCGCGAGCCGCAAACATGCCAAGGAATCTTATGACCAGCCTGTCCAGCACCTTCCTGCCGCCGATCGAACTCCACGCTTCAATCAAGGCATTGCACGCGTTTCTGTTCCACGGCGGGAAAACCCCGACCGTTGAAGCCCCCTCTGCTGCCAGGGCAACCGGCAGCCCGGCATTCAAACTGTTCGAACATGTCGGTGCCGACCGCGCAAGCGCCGAAACCTTCATCAGCCAGTGTTTTGCCGACAATTTCGGATCCCGTGTCGAAGCGTTCATGCCGCGCCTGTTCAGCATGCGCAACCGGAACGGCGACATCTGCGGCGCGTTTGGATTGCGTTCGGCCAATCGCAATCTGTTTCTCGAACAGTATCTCGACACGCCGATCGAGAAAACCATTGCGGCCCGCGTCGGCAGCAAGGTCGAGCGTCAGGTCATTGTCGAGGTCGGCCATTTTTCCGGAACCTTTCCGGGAGCCGTCCGGGCCATGATCGCATTGCTGACGGAACGCCTTCACCGCGAGGGCTTCGAGTGGGTCGTGTTCACCGGCACCACGGGCCTGCGCAATGCATTTTGCCGCCTGGGCCTGTGCCCGCTCGATATCCAGGCGGCCACCGCTGACCGGCTGCCGGAGGATGCGCGCGCCGCCTGGGGAAGCTATTACGACCATGCCCCGCGCGTGCTGGTCGGCAATATCCAGGAAGGCTACCGGGCCATGCATTTCCCGACCGCGCCCAACCGGTTCCGGGCCGGGGGGGGCGTATGAGCCGGATCATCGCCGCCCTGCAGCGCCACGCAGCCAGCGCCTCCCTGAAAGTGGCCCTGCAGGATGAAAACAGCACGCTCACCTATGGCGAGTTGCTGGACGAAGTCGAATCGCTGGCCGAACAGCTGCAGGCATGTCGCCCGCGTGCAATCGCGATCCTGGCCGATAACGGCAAGGCCTGGGCACTGGCTGATCTGGCGGCTCATGCGGCAGGCATCCCGACCGTTCCGTTGCCGCTGTTCTTTTCTGTTTCCCAGATCGTCCACGTGCTCACGACAGCCGGTATCGATCTGGTGCTGACCGACCAGCCCGATCGACTCCGGTTTGCCTTGAAGCAACCCGACTTGCCGGCGGAGCCCTTTTACGGCGAATTGCAGTGCGTGCGTTTGCCGGCCGTTGCGGCATCCGCTCCTTCGCTTCCCGCTGCCACCCAGAAGGTGACGTTCACCTCGGGCACGACCGGAGAACCGAAAGGGGTGTGTCTGGGCCGGGAAACCATGGAGACCGTGGCCGATTCTCTGGGAGTCGCCAGTGCGGCCAGCCGCGATGACCGGCATCTTTGCCTGCTTCCGCTGGCCACGCTGCTGGAGAATATCGGGGGCATCTACGCGCCCCTGCTGGCGGGCGCCACGGTTTGCCTGCCCCGGCTCGCGACGGTCGGCTTGTCCGGCAGTTCCGGACTGGATGTCGGGCGCCTGATCGCCACGCTGATCGACTGGCGGGCCAGCACCGCGATCATGGTTCCGCAGATGCTGCAGGCGATGGTGAAGGCAGGCCAGGCGGGCGCCACCTTGCCCCGCACGCTGCGTTATCTGGCGGTCGGCGGCGCACCGGTTTCGTCGCAACTCTTTGCGGACGCCCAGGCGCTTGGCCTGCCTGTCCATGAGGGCTATGGGCTATCGGAATGTGCGTCCGTCGTCGCCGTCAGCCGGCCTGGAGAAATCCGGGGCGGGAGCGTGGGCAAGCCCTTGCCGCATATCCGGATCGACTTCGCCGACGATGGCGAAATCCTGATTCGCGGGACCCGCTGGCAGGGCTATCTGGGTGAGGGCGCATCGGCACAGGCGCTGGACTGCATCGCCACCGGCGACCTCGGCTACCTGGACGCGGACGGCTTTCTGTTCCTGACCGGGCGCAAGAAGAACATGTTCATCACCTCCTTCGGACGCAATGTCGCGCCCGAGTGGGTGGAAGGCGAACTGGCCTCCCACCCCGGGATTGCCCAGGCAGCCATCTTCGGCGAAGCCCGGCCGTTCAACTGCGCGGTGATCGTGCCCTACCCGGGAACATCGGATGGTGCTATCGAGGCCGCACTGGACAAGGCCAATCGCCGGCTTCCCGATTACGCCCAGGTCCGCGCCTGGATCACCGCAACCGAGCCCTTCACGCCGCACAACGGCATGTCGACGCCGAACGGCCGTCTGCGACGAACCGCGATTCTTGGGAAGTACGCCGCCCAGGTTGAATCCTTGTATCAACGTTAAAACAGAACTGGAATTTCATGAGCTTTTACCAACAGCTGCAGCACGCCACCGCTGGCGAACGCGCCACCCTGCATTCAGCCCCGTTAATCACGGCCGCCCTGGCGGGCCAGGTGAGCCGGCAGCAATACCTCAACTTCCTCACCCGCGCCTTCCACCACGTCAAGCACACCGTTCCGCTGCTCATGGCCTGCGGCGCACGACTGCCCGACCGCCAGGAATGGCTGCGGAGCGCCATTGCCCACTATATCGAGGAAGAGATCGGCCATCACGAATGGATCCTCAACGACATTGCAGCGGCCGGCGGCGATGCCGAGGCCGTCCGGGTCAGCCGGCCTGATTTCGACACCGATGTGATGGTCGCCTATGCCTACGACGTGGTGATGCGGCGCAACCCGGTCGGGTTTTTCGGGATGGTGTATGTGCTCGAAGGCACCAGCGTCAGCCTCGCTTCGAATGCGGCCAGCGTGCTGCAGCGCGCCCTCGACCTGCCGCCCGGTGCCTTCTCCTATCTGAGCAGCCATGGCTCGCTCGACGTCGAGCACATCGGCGATTTCGAGCAACTGGTCAACCGCCTTGAAACGCCGGACGACCGCGAGGCCGTCGTGGCCAACGCGCAAACCTTCTTCCGCCTGTATGGCAACGTTTTTCGCAGCATCGATATCCAGGAGACCCCATGAAAATTTCCAACAGCACGATTCTGATCACCGGCGCCAGCGGCGGCATCGGCGGCGCCATCGCCCGTCAGCTTGCCCAGCGCGGCGCGTCCCTCATCCTGATCAATCGCGACGGTAAAAAGCTGGAGGCCTTCGCCGCAGAACTCAGGGCTTCGGGCGGCACGATCACGACGCTGGTCGGCGATCTCGCCACGCCCGGTGAGCCGGCCCGCCTGGTTCGGGATGCGCTCGACCAGGCCGGGACGATCGACATCCTGATCAATTGTGCCGGTACCCAGAACTTCGGCTTTTTTGCCGACGAAAGCGCAGCCGATATGGCGGCGCTGTTCAACGTCAATACCATCGCACCGATTGCCCTGATCAATGCCGTATTGCCCCACATGCTCAGAAAGGGCAAGGGGCGGATCGTCAATCTGGGCTCGATATTCGGCTCGATCGGCTTCCCCTGTTTTGCCACCTATTCAGCCAGCAAGTTCGCGCTGCGCGGCTTTTCCGAAGCGCTGCGGCGAGAACTGTCCGGAACCGGCGTCGGCGTGACGTACGTCGCGCCGCGCTTCACCCGGACCCCTTTCAACCGCAGCGCGGTCACCCGCATGGCCAATGCCCTGAAGATGAACCAGGACGAGCCGGAAAGCGTCGCGGCCAGCGTCATCGCCACCATCGAGCGCGGCGATCGGGAGCGTTACCTCGGCTGGCCCGAAAAGCTTTTTGTGCGCATCAACTCGATCCTCCCGCGCCTGGTCGACCCGAGCCTGATCAAGCAGGTCGACCTGATGCGTCCCTTTGCCACCGAATCCGCCCGCTAACGCCCCCTCCCTGGAGAATCCCATGTACCTGAAATCCATCGCCACCCTTGTTCTGTTCGCCGGCCTCAATGCTTCCAGCCTGGCCGCACCGCCCAGTCTGGATGAAGCCATCGCCGACGAGGGCCATCGCTGGGCAAAGATCGCCTTCCACACGCCCGATGCCGGCAAGGAAGCGGCCTTTGTTCCCCTGGTCGCCCATGCCCAGCAAGTATCCGAATCCTTCCCCGGCCGCGCCGAGCCGCTGATCTGGCAAGCCATCATCCTTTCCAGCGCAGCCAAGGCCGAAGGCGGATTGGGCGCCCTGGGCAAGGTCAAGGAGGCACGCGACCATCTGCTTGCGGCCGAAAAGATCGATCCCACTGCACTGAACGGCTCGATCTACAATTCGCTGGGCAGCCTCTACGCCAAGGTTCCGGGATGGCCGATCGGATTCGGCGACAAGAAAAAAGCCAGGGACTATTTCGAGAAGGCGCTCGCCATCAACCCGAACGGGATCGATCCCAATTACTTCTATGCGGACATGCTTGCCGACCAGGGTGAATATGCCAAGGCAGCCGACTATCTGAAGCGCGCCCTGGCCGCCCCCGCTCGCCCAGGGCGCGAAGATGCCGATGCCGGTCGCCGCCAGGAAGTCATGAAGCTACTGGAAACCCTCAAGCAGGAGCATGGCGATCAGCTCGTCAGCAAGTAAGCCGCCTCTGCACGCGATGATGTACGACCGTGCAGACCTGACCGACTCTGTCTGGAGTCTCATCTTCAGCATCAGCAGCATTGGCGGATGGCTGTGGTTTTGCTGGCATTTAAGCGTGCCGGCCTAGTCGTTGCGGGCGCTTTCGACACATGATTTCCATGCCCGCAATTATCCTGCCAGGTCGGGATCGCCGTTCGTCGTCGGTACGGGTTTGCTGTGCGCTGCCGCCAGCATCGCCTGTCGCGTCGCCGGCGTTTCCAGGCTGATGCGGCCGAGGGTGCCACTGCGGTAATCGGTCAGCAGTATCATCGCGGCCTTTTCCAGATCGAGCTCGCCGCCGCGTCCTTTCAACACGCAGCCGCGCTTTTTCGCCACGGCTTCCAGCACCCCGGTCGCGTCGAGTCCGTCCAGCGTAAAGCCGTAACGCGCCTTCAGCAAGGCGGGGTAGCGTTCGAGCAGGATGCCTGCCAGAAATACCGCCACCTCCTCGTCGATCACCGCGTTGCGGCCGATGGCGTGGCTGGCCGCCAGCATGAAGCCGTCGGCGTCATGCGTGATTTTCGGCCAGGTCATCCCCGGCGTGTCCACCAGCGACAGCAGCGGGGAAATGTTGATGCGCTGCTGCGATTTGGTGACGGCCGGTTCATCGCCCACCGCCGCCACGCGGCGCTTCACCCAGGTGTTCATCAGGGTGGATTTGCCGACGTTGGGAATGCCCATGATCATCAGCCGCAGCGGCTTGATCGGGTCGTTGCGGTGCGGCGCCAGCTTTTGCGCCAGCGCCGCCAGCCTGGCCACGTCGCCCGGCTTCTTGGCGGAAATCGCCACCGCCATCACCCCGGGCTGCTTGTTGTAATAATCCAGCCAGGCGCGGGTGGCCTCGGGGTCGGCCAGATCAACCTTGTTCAGCAGCTTGAGGCAGGGGCGCTGACGATGCGCGCGCAACTCGTGAATCATCGGATTGCTGCCGGCTTCCGGCAGGCGGGCGTCGAGCACTTCGACCACCACGTCGATCAGCGCCATTGTCTCCGCAGCCTTCTTGCGCGCGGTGGTCATGTGACCGGGGAACCACTGGATTGCCATGGGGGTGGGGGGGTGGGGGGAAAGGCGGGATTATCCGCTTAACGCGTTGTTCTGACGTACAAATATCGGTCGATCCGGGTGAAAAACCCTATAATTCACGCCATTCTGGTTTGACGACGCGGGGTGTGCTGCGCGTTGTTCGATCCGGGGCACCTCTCACCCGCTCCCGCTGCGAGGCGAATCAGCGCGCGGCCAGTTTTGCACTTCTTACCCGCGCGGCAGGCACGCATCCACCACGTATCGATGGATGCGCCACGATGGCCGCACCGCACTGCAGGCATGACAAGGACTTTGATGCAGGATCATTATGAAAAACTGGGCGTCTCGCCCGGTGCAACACCCGATGTAATCAAGCTCGCCTATCGCAAGAAAGCCGCGCAGTACCACCCGGACAAAAACACGGCCGAGAATGCAGCGATGCGTTTCCGCGAAGTCCAGGATGCGTATGAAGTGCTGTCCGACGCAGCGCGTCGTCAGGCGTATGACGATTATCGCCAGCGCAGTCTGATCGAAGACCCCGTGGCCGTCGCGCAGGACATGGCGGCGAAATATATTCAGGGAATTGTCAGTTGAAAAAATCGCGTTACTTTTCCGATCTCCTCACAAGCTACCTTGACGAGATCGATGACCTGGTGAGCGACTCCGAAGGCAAGTCGGTGCTGCAAAAGCGCCTGCAGGACAAGCGTGGCGAGATGGCTGCCCTCCTGTCGATGATCGATTTCAGTCCGGAAATGGTGGCGGTTGTTTTTTATGACGCCTATGGCTTTCGCTCGGCTGACGTCATGCAGCGGCTGGCGCTGAGCGAACCCGACCTGCCGGGCTTCCTCACCTGGGCCGAGTTGAAGGAAAACCTGACGGTTGCCGCCTGGGCGGAGGGTCTGATCGAGTCGTCGCTGAAAGTTCAAGGCGGCGACGCCTTTCTGGTCGCGACCGCAGCGCTGGAATTCCTGCGCAACAAGGATACGTTTGCCGCACCGGCAGCCGAAGCGGAAGCCGGGAACGCGCCATATGGCAAGGAAGAGGGCGACGAAGACGGCGATGGCGAAGCGGACGATCTGGGCGAAGCGGGTGCCGACTGGCTCGCCGAACAGGGATTCGAAACGCTGGATCGCTGAACATCACGATACCAA
This sequence comes from Thiobacillus sp., assembly GCA_049588075.1. Classification (GTDB taxonomy): domain Bacteria; phylum Pseudomonadota; class Gammaproteobacteria; order Burkholderiales; family Thiobacillaceae; genus Thiobacillus. The sequence goes on along the minus strand of JBAVFD010000068.1, from coordinate 24,060 downwards.
CAGGAATAGAAGGACGCAGCATGCACCCGGTTGTTTTGAAATCCTCACAGTTGATTCTTTCTGGCGACATCGTGGGCGCCGAGCGCACGCTGGTGGCCGTTGCCGATCAGCATGGCGACCACGCCCTGGTCGCTCTGCTGGATGATCTGCCGCCCAAGGATCTGCTCGCCATCATGCGCGAGTTCGATTCTTCCAGGGAATCCATCGTCAACATGCTGGTGACGCCCGAGCAGTTTGCCCACTCCATCGTCCTCGAAAAGCAGTACGGCGACCGCACCAGCGAGCGCCTGCGCGCGATGGTGAATGCCGTCATCCACCGCGACGAAAACACCGTCAGCGAATACCTCGAGGCCATCGTCGGAATCGAGGGCGGCATTACAACGCTGGCCGACTATTTTGAAGACCGTTATGACGAGCTCCTCAGCTTTGCGACCACCGGGACGTTTGTACCGGAATACGAGCCGGAATCCGGCATTCAGGTTCATGCCGCCTGGCTGATGGAAAAACTCGAGGAACTCGATGAAAGCCTGGGATTCGGCAACTTCATCGAAAACTCGCGGCCGCTGCTGTCGCGCTCGGAAGTGGCCGATGGCGACTGGATGGAAACCGCGTGGATTCTGCGCGATGCGCTTCCCGATGCGTTCGAGGAGTTGATGATCATCCTGCGCGACCGCGTGCAAAAACATGTGGAAGCGCTGAATGCCACGCTGTTTGCCATGCCATCGGATTCCGGCGAGCCGACGGGCGACGAAGAAGAGTCCGCGATTTAAAGATGGCTGAAGCAATGACAACGGGTTTGACTGGACTGACCGCGTTTGATGCCCGGCCGTTTTTCGACAAGGCGCTGCATCACGGCTTCAAGCAGGGCATCATTTCTCCCGAGCGCCTGCACGCCATCCAGGTGGACTTTGCGAAGGGGATCGTGCAGATCGCCAATTATTTCGGCACCGCTTATCTGCGCCCTGATCTTGAGCTGGCGCTGCGCCGTATGGTCTATCTGATGAGTCTCTATCTGGAGGAGGTGTCGGGGGGCGAGTTGCAGATCGCAGCCGTGTCCCTGCGCGACAAAACCCTGCTGTCGCATTCCAAGGGCGGGTCGGACATGTTGAAGCGGCTGCAGGCGATGCCGGACAGCAGCCTGGTGATCGGCAATGCCGTGTCGCCCGAGAGCCAGCGCGCCTATCTCGACGACAAGACCGCGACCCATCCGCTCACGCTGGCCGACTACCGGGCAGAACGCGCCATGCGTCAGGCCAGCCAGGACACGATTGATTTTTCAGTTTGGCTGGCCAGGAAAATGGGCGTCGCGCGTGGTGACTACGAGGATGCCGAGTCATTGATCCGCAGCGCCATGCTGGTGGTCTTCGTCGACAAGGCCGCGCTGACGCTGCCGACCCGTACCGCATTCGTGCAGTTGATCAAAGCCGCCAAGCGTGCCCAAGCCAAACTCGACGAGGCGCGTTTTCGGGCTTTTTTCAATGATGCACCGGCCCTGTTCCAGCAGCTTGCGCGACGCGCGATGGAACGGTTTATCGAACAGGATCTGCCGCAGATTCGGGTAGCCGACAACACCGCGGACAAGCTGCTGTATGGGGACGCGGCTCAGCCCTATTTCGTCAGCGAAAGCCTGGACGAAGACGTCAGTGAATACGACCGCCTGGTCGCCAGGGAATGGCACCGCGTCACGCGTGGCGAGGCGGATGATCCACAGGTGGTTGCCACGGTGTTTTTATTTTTGGCGACCGGCCTGCCGCCCAAGTCGTCGATGCTGCTGAAAGAAGCCAAGGAAGTCATCCGCATTTTTCGGACGAGTGGTTTTGATTCGCAGGCCGTGCTCGATTTTGTCGACCAGCATGCGCCTGAATCGCTGCGGGAAGACCTGCGCAAATCCTGGGCGGACGACCTCAAGCGCGAAGCGGAAGAACGGCTGGCCGATACCGACCCGAATTGGCCCGACGCCTACATGGAGCGCGCCCTCGAGTACTTGCACGGGATGTGCCGCGCGACCTGGAAGAGCCGCCGACGCTGAACGTATTGATTTGCGGCTGCCCGACGGGGCACACGAATCAAATGCTCAGCCAGCTCACGCCCGCTTCTTTTTCGACCGCGACATGGCCCGCTTCAAGGCGATAGCTCAGCGAGCAGGCCTGAACCGGATTCGACAGCACGGCCGGATTGAGGATGCCGAAGGTGTGGCCGTCGCAACGCGCCGAGCGGGAAACCAGCCCCGGAAAGCCTTCCCGATGCAGCCGCTTGCCGATGGGCTGGGTGGCATCGTAGCTCGTCGGGTGAACCAGTTCGGGCATCCGTTTGATTTCCGGCCGGAAGTCCACCAGCGCGGCATCCCCCCGCACCCAATACACCTTGCGCTCGATGCGCACGCCTTCGCGGTCGAAGCCGGCGTCGGCCAGCAGCCCGTTGCGCCAGTGCCAGACGGTCTCATGTAGCGTGGTTTCGATGGCGTCCGCGCCATACCAGATGCCGAAGGTGCCGTCCGAAAACCGGCTGCGCGACCAGTTCGGCGGCTGGAACGGATAGGCGACCGCCTCGATCCAGACGGCTTCTTCAAAGGGCCGGTTGATGGCGGGCGAGTCCGACGTATAGGGCTTGGGCTGGGTCGCCAGTTCGTGACGGATCGCCACGTTCCAGTCCTGCGGGTCCGGGCTCAAGTCGTCGAACAGATCCTGCGACTGCCGGATGGAGACGATGTTGCGCGCCAGATTCTGGTGAATGTCTGCCAGCCGCAATGCGTCGAACAGGTTGCCGGCGCTCAAACCCCGCGCGCCCGGTCGAGATAGGCGCGGGTTTGCAGCAAGCCTGCGAAGCCCCATTCAGTAATCAGCTCGACCGGCGTTTTGCCTGCAAACGCCCGGTTGGGGGTGGTCATCCAGGCGTAGGCCAGATCGCGATCATGCGGGAACAGCAGCCGCAGGTTTTTGTGGATCGCCAGCAAATGCCCCGCCCGCTCCAGCAGATCGCGCGAATTGGCCAGCGGTTCGCCCTTGCGATAACGCGCCAGCGCCGGGCGATTGCCTGCGGACAGGCCCAGCAGGGCAAGCTGGTCGTTGCTGGAGAGCTTCCAGTGTTCGAACAGCGTCGTCACCATGCGCGCCAAGGCGCCGCGGGTGTCGGGTTCTTCCTGGGGCGAGGGTGAACGAATGAAGGCGGGCTGGTTCATGACGGGCTGCTCCGGGGTCATTTGTTATAAATATAACAAACATTGGTTTAATTGCAACCATTCCTGCCTCGGATCGAGCCGTCGCCCGCGTGGGTGGGTTCAGCCTTGCGGTCGCCGCCGGATGCCGGCATTGGCACGCGAGGGCGCGCCCGCCTGCGCGTCGCCTTCAACGCCCATGATGCGAACCTTCACCGTCTTGCCCTTGATCTTGCCGGACGCCAGCCAGCGCAAGGCCTGCTGCGCGATCTCGCGCGCCACCGCCACATAGGTGTGGAATTCGGTGATGTTGATCTTGCCGATCTGGGCGCTGCTGAATCCGGCTTCGCCGGTGAGCGCTCCCAGCACGTCGCCGGGGCGGATTTTTTCCTTGCGGCCGCCGAGTATCTGCAAGCTCACCATCGGCGGCAGCAGCGGTTCGTCGCTGGCAGGGGATAGTTCGGCGATGGAATGCCATTCCACTTCGGTGCCGGTTTCTTTGGCGATGGTGTCCACCCGCCGCATCTGGTTGTGGCTGGCGAGGCTGAGCGCCCAGCCGTTCTGGTCGGCGCGCCCGGTACGGCCGATGCGGTGGATATAGACCTCGGGGTCGGGCGTGACGTCGACGTTGATCACCGCTTCGAGCTGGGCGATGTCGAGGCCGCGCGCGGCCACGTCGGTCGCCACCAGCACCGAACAGCTGCGGTTGGTGAACTGGATCAAGACCTGGTCGCGTTCGCGCTGCTCCAGTTCGCCGTGCAGCGCCAGCGCCTGGAAACCCTGCTCGCGCAGCACCTCCAGCAGATCGCGGCATTGCTGGCGCGTGTTGCAAAACGCCAGGGTGCTGACCGGGCGATAGTGACGGAGCAGCGTGACCACCGCCTGCAGCCGATCTTCGTTGGCCACCTCGTAAAACCGCTGGCGGATCTTGTCGCTCTCGTGCTGCTCCAGCAGTTTGACGGTGCGCGGCTGGTGCAAAAACTGCCGCCCCAGTTTTTCGATCCCTTCGGGATAGGTGGCGGAAAACAGCAGGGTCTGGCGCTTCAGCGGACACTGCCGCGCGATGAACACCATGTCGTCGTAAAAGCCCATGTCCAGCATGCGGTCGGCTTCGTCGAACACCAGCGTGTTGAGCGCATCCAGATCCAGGCTGCCGCGTTGCAGGTGATCCATGATGCGGCCCGGGGTGCCGACCACGACGTGGGCGCCGTGCTCCAGGCTGGCCAGCTGCGGGCGCATCGTGCTGCCGCCCACCAAGGAGAGCACCTTGATGTTGTCCTCGGCGCGCGCCAGACGGCGAATCTCCTGCGTCACCTGATCGGCCAGCTCGCGCGTCGGGCACAGCACCAGCGCCTGCACCGCGAAATCGCGCACGTTCAGATTGGCCAGCAGCGTCAACGCGAAGGCTGCCGTCTTGCCGCTGCCGGTCTTGGCCTGCGCGATCAGGTCATGCCCCGCCAGCGTGATCGGCAGGCTGGCGGCCTGGATCGGCGTCATGCTGAGGTAACCCAGCTGCCGCAGGTTCGCCAGCACGGCGGGTGCCAGGGGCAGCTGATCGAAGGAGGCGCTGGACGATGATTCTGACGAATCAGCAGGAGTAGACGGCGAGTCGGGGACGGGCGGGCGGGGATGGGTCATGCCGGATTATAAGGGGGCGTCACAATCACCGCGACTATCCGGCTATCCACTCATGGCAACGATCAGCCCTCGAATGTCTGGTTTGAGGATTGGCTCCGAACGGGCGCTACCGGCCAGTTACGGACAGTCAGATCGATTGCCACTCACGCCCGGTTTTCAGCCCCAGGCTGACGGTTGGTCGTGTCCGGAAATCAAGGAGTGTTCAGAATCGCCCGGCCTGACGATCAGGCCGCCGCCACAAACTGCTCGCGGCTGAGCACATCCATGCCCACCCGTACCCAGCGTTCATGGCTTTCGTACACCTGGCCCAGACGCATGCAGTAAAGGGTGTCGCCATCCCGGAAGGTGATCTGTGCCCTTGGCTGATAATAGGTCTGAGGCAGCAGCAGGTTGCTCAAGCACTGTTCAGTATCGGACATCGGCAGAAACACCGCATGCGTGGGCGCCTTCGGGGTGTCTGCCGCATCCTGGACGATGCTGATTTCGACGCGCCTGGGGTGGCGCGACAGGCGTTGCGCCCCGACCAGAAGCTGTCCGTCAGCCTGCCGATTCCAGCGTATCGCCAGCAGTTGCCAGATATTCTCGGAGGGATTGCTGCTGACCGCGATCAATCTGCCGTGCGGCAGCGCGGTGGATGCTTCCAGACTGAAACCCATGCCCTCGCTACTCTCGTCACGCAGCATCCAGGGTTCCATTGCCTGGCGTGGACTGCCGCCATTGGCGCAAGCAAGGGATGCCAGAATATTGCCCATGCCGCAAGCGACCCATACCCGTTTGAAACGGTGAATGCGCTGACAGCTGCGACGCACGTCATCACGCGAAACCAGTTTGGCTATCTGACGATAGAGATCTTCTTCTCCGTCTGCGCTGGACAGTGGTTCGATCGATTGCAGGTGTTCGACCAGCGGAGCCAGCGCAAAGAAGCGTATCAGCTTGCCACTCGGCAGAGTGTCATCCAGGACGAAAGCCCCTTCATTGACCGACAGATCGACGGCGTGGGTATGCCGGCTGGACTGGAAACTCGACTCGGGCAACGGCAGGTCGGGGAAACTCTCGAATAGCTGCGCGATCGCCTCGATTTCCCGTGCCTTGTAGTCGGTCGGATTCGTCATTCCGATCAACACCGCCAGCGAATATTCGCGCGAACAGTTGGTCTGGCGGTTATTCAGCGAGACTGGCACGTCGGCATAACCGTCTCGCTCAACCATGCGGTAGATATTGTGCAAGAGCCGCCAGGCGGCAGCGCTCGGCAACTGCGCATTGTGGTAATCCCAGCGTATCGCCAGACTGGCATAGTGCAACGCCCGCGTGGCGATCTCCGCACGCCAGGGCTGAAGTTCAAGATGGGCCGGACCCTTGTAGACATGCTTCAGCATGTTGAACCAGGCAACGGCGAGCAGCGACCAGAACGCCCAGGACTTGCGCCACAAGGTCTGGTTCGCCAGAGGGAACGATGCATGGTTGCGCATATACAGTTCCACGATTCGGAACTGCAGCGGCAAGCCAGCTTCCTCGATAGCCATCAGCATCTTGAGACGTTCGGCATTGGCATCTGCATTTTCCGCGTTGATACGCTCCAACCCCTCCACCAGCGCGTGATGCGTGTCGTAATCGGATTCCTCGGGCAAGGACTTCAACCATTTGCGGACGGTTCTGTCAGAGTCGAATGGCGAGCCATCCCCCCCACTTTTACGGTGGGTGATCGTGTTCACCATTTCAAACAGATTGGGCATGGCTGACTTCATGTTGGCGCAGACACCCCGTGATCAGCATCATTCATGCCAATCAGATATTGCCGGTCAAATGCCAGGGAATGCCAGCTGATGCGGGACTTCGGCTGGTCCAGAGATAATGGTTGATGAAATTCCGTCAAGTTGCGACGAACCGCAGCCAGCGCTGGAGGGACCACAAAAGCCTGCCACCGGACATCCCGCAACGATTCACCTTCATTGTGCGCCGTGGAAGCGTGGCCGAGCGGTTGAAGGCGCTGGTCTGGGCACACAGCACAGATGATGATGGCGATATCATTATTTTCATCAAGCAGCAAAATGAATCGCCACTGCGTTTCCAGACACCTCCAGCCGCCGGATTCGGCCAAATTCAACAGGGCAACGGTGTCCCTTCAGGCTGAAAGCCAGACTTGTCGCACGATTAGTCAAACAGTCCGAAACGGGCCGATGCCGCCAGTTCAGAAACTCACGAAGCGGACATTCGATTCGCCCTGGCAACGCAAGTGGCTAGTCACGGTGTTGGCCGGGAGCCGGACATCAGGTGTGGTCAGCCCGACAGCCGCCCCGCCCTTATTCCTGTTCCTGCAAGCGCAGCAACCTTGCCGCCTCGGCCTCGCGTGCGTCGTCGATTTCCCGCATCACGCCTGCCAGATCGACCGGCGGCAGGGTGGACTCGAAGCGGCCGGTCAGTTTGACGTCTGGATTGAGTTCACCGTGTTCATACAGCGCCCAGATTTCCTGCGCGTATTGCGTGGTCAGCAGAGCCGGTTCGAACTGGCCGAAGTAGGTGGTCAGGTTGTTGACGTCGCGCGCCAGCATGGCCTGGGCGTGGTTGTTGCCGGCGGCGTCCACCGCTTGCGGCAGGTCGATGATCACCGGGCCGTCGGCGCTGACGAGGATGTTGTATTCGGACAGGTCGCCGTGGATGACGCCGGCGCACAACATGCGCACGACTTCCATGATCAGGGTGTGATGGTGCCGGCGGGCATCAAAGGCGCTGAACGACACGTCGTTGAGCCGCGGCGCGGCGTTGCCGTCGGCGTCGGTCACAAGTTCCATCAGCAGCACGCCCTCATGGAAATTGTACGGCGTGGGTACGCGCACGCCCGCGGCGGCCAGCCGGTAGAGCGCATCGACCTCGGCACTTTGCCAGGCTTCTTCCTGCTTCTCGCGGCCGAACTTGGTGCCTTTGGCCATTGCCCGCGCCTGGCGGCTGTTCTTGGTTTTGCGGTTTTCGGTGTAGTCGACGGCCTGGCGAAAGCTGCGCTGGCTGGCTTCCTTGTAGACCTTGGCGCAGCGGATGTCGTCACCGCAGCGCACCACGAACACCATCGCCTCCTTGCCGCTCATGAGCTGGCGCACGACCTCGTCGATCAGGCCGTCTTCGAGCAGGGGGACGAGTCTTTTATGGGGTTTCATTGGATGGAATTAAGCGATCGGGCTTAGCCCGCACCGCCACCGCTGCCGACGCCGTGCGCGGCAGCGAGCACCAGCGCGTCGAATTCCGCTGCGCCCATCAGCCCGCGCTCGGCGACGATGTCGCGCACCGGGCGGCCGGATTGCTCCGATTCCTTGGCGACCTCGGCGGCCTGGTTGTAGCCGATCCGGGTGTTGAGCAGGGTGGCGAGCGCGACGCTCTGGTGGATGAAGAAGGCGCAGCGTTCACGGTTGACGATGATGCCCTTGAGGTTCTTTTCGGTGGCGGCGTTCATCGCGTGGGTCAGCCAGTCCATGGCGTCGAACAGTGCGCTGCCGAGGGCCGGCATCATCACGTTCAGCTCCATCTGCCCGGCCTGCACCATATAGCTCACCGCGGCGTCCTGCCCCAGCACCTGGAAGCACACCTGGTTGAGCATTTCGAACATCACCGGATTGACCTTGCCCGGCATGATGCTGGAGCCGGGCTGCACCGGCGGCAGCTGGATTTCGCCCAAGCCGGTGCGCGGGCCGCTGGCGAGCAGGCGCAGGTCGTTGGAAATGCGCGTGAGTTCCAGCGCCAGATTGCGGATTTCGCCCGACAGCCGTGCCAGGTCGTTCATCGACTGCATCTGCGCGACCAGCTGGCCGACGCGGACCGGTTCGCCGGTGAGCGTGGCGAGTTCCGCCGCGACGCGCGAAGGATAGTCGGGTGAGGTGTTGAGCCCGGTGCCGGCAGCCGAACCGCCCAGCCCGGTTTCGCACAGTGCCGGGCGCACCGCTTCGAGCGCGGCGGCGCAGCGGCCGAGTGTCCAGGCGTAGCCCGCGAATTCCTGCCCGAGCGTGGTCGGCACCGCATCCTGCAAGTGGGTGCGGCCGGATTTCACCGTGTCCTGTTCACGCTCGGCCAGGCGGGTGAATTCGGCGGCCATGGCGTGAACGGCAGCGACCAGGCGAGGCAGCTTGGCCAGCACCGTCAGGCGGATGGCGGTCGGGATGGTGTCGTTGGTCGATTGCCCCATGTTGACGTCGTCATTGGGGTTGACCGGTTTGTAGACGCCTTTTTCGCCACCCAGCGCCACGTTGGCGAGATTGGCGATGACTTCGTTGCTGTTCATGTTGTGGCTGGTGCCGGCGCCGGCCTGAAAGCGGTCGACCACGAACTGGTCGAGATGCTCGCCGCCGATGATCTTTTCGCAGGCGGCGACGATCGCATCACGCTTGTCGGCACCCAGCCAGCCCGGCTGGCAGTTGGCGCGCGCGGCAGCCAGTTTGATGCGAACATGGGCTAGTACGAAATCCTTATCCGGAAGGCGCCCGGAAATGGGAAAATTGGCGACCGCCCGCGCAGTTTGCGCGCCGTACCAGGCATGATCGGGAACCTGGACCTCGCCGAGCGAGTCCTTCTCGATGCGATATTCATTCATGACGGAACACTCAATGCAGACGTTACAAAGAAAGCAATTTTATCCGATGTGGCTGGCCGGACTGTTGCTGGCATTCACCGCATCGTGGGCGCAGGCGGCGGGTTTCAAGCTGACCGATACCAACGGCAAGGTCCACACGCTGGCGGGGTACAAGGGGAAATGGGTGCTGGTGAACTTCTGGGCGACCTGGTGCCCGCCTTGCCTGGAGGAAATTCCCGACCTGATTGCACTGCACGAGAACAAGAAGAACAATCTCGTGGTGATCGGGGTGGCATCCGATTATCGCAGTGCCAAGCAAGTGACCGATTTTGCCGAGGGCCTGCTGGTGAGCTATCCGATTGTGCTGGGTACGCCGGACGTGATCAACCAGATTGGACCGGTACAGGGGCTGCCGACGACCTATCTCTTCAATCCGGAGGGCAAGATGGTTGCCCAGCAAGTGGGCGCGCTGACCCAGGCGGCGGTGGAAAGCTACATTGCCGGCAAAACGGCCCAATCGAAAAAATAAGGGCTGACCGAGATACGAGGAAGCACCATGCGCCCATTGCTGATTGCGTTTTTCCTGTTGTTCGCTGCGCCCGCATGGGCTGAGACGCGCGACCCCGGCACCTATTTTTTCCAGCCTGGATTCGGTGATTTCAAGGCCGAGCTGGCGACGGCGAAGCAGCAGGGCAAGAAAGGCGTTTTCCTGTTTTTTGAAATGGACGATTGCCCGTTCTGCGCGCGCATGAAAGCGACCATCCTCAACCAGAGCGACGTGCAGGACGCCTACCGTGCGCAGTTCCTGATTTATTCCATCGACATCAACGGCGATACCCAGCTGACCGACTTTCAAGGCAAGGAAACCACCGAGAAGGCCTTCGCCTTCGCCTATCGCGTGCGCGCCACGCCGGCGCTCCTGTTCTTCGATCTCGATGGCAATCTGGTCACGCGCCATACCGGACCCACCAAGGACAAGGCCGAGTTTCTGCTGCTTGGCCGGTATGTGGCCGAAGGCGCATACGCGACCCAGCCTTTCACCCGATACAAGCAAGGCAAATGAGGCACGCGGCCTGGGTCGCGCTGCTGGCCTGTGCGTGGTTCACCGCGGCATCGGCTGAGCCGCTGACGCTGGAGGAGGCGCTGGCCAGTGTGGCTGCCCCGCATCCCGACCGCCAGATGGCAGAGAGCGAACTGGCGCTGGCGCGTGCCGATCGCGACGAGGCGGCCAGCCGCCAGGATTTCCGCCTGTTTCTCGATGGCACGCTGGCTGGCGGGGAAGGCGAGTACGGCGGCTGGCGAGCCAACAACCTGGGCCGTCTCGTCGCGCGCAAACCCCTGTTCGATTTCGGCCGCAGCAGCCAGGCCGTGGCAGCGGCCGACCAGGAAGTCGCGGCGCGCCAGACTGCGCTGTTCCATGTCCAGAGCCTGCGCCGCATCGACATCATGGCGCGATACTTCGATGTGCTGCTGGCCGATATGCAGTATGCCGCCGACAACGAATTCATGGCGGTGGCGTATGTGTCCTGGGACAACGCGAAGGATCGCTTCAAGGTGGGGCAGCTGAGTCAGCCCGAGCTGATGAAACTGGAGGCCGATTTCCAGAATAGCCGCGAGCGCCGCGAGGCCAGTTTGCAACGCGTACGCAGTACGCGGCAGAAACTGGCCCATGCCATGTTTCGCCCGGGCGATTTGCCGACCGAGCTGGCTGAACCGGTCTTGCCGGGCAACGCACAACCGGTTGCGACATATGAGTCCATGCTGCCCTGGGTGATGGAAAAAAATCCACGTGTACAGGTTTTGCAGGCGCAAGTCGCGGCGGCCGATGCGCGGATTGCTGCGGTGCGGGCGGAGCGCAATCCGGTTCTGGATGCCGAGGTGGTGGGCGCCGAGTACAGCCGCATATCGAATACGCGCGACAATGTCAGCGCAGGCCTGTTGTTTGTGATTCCCTTGTATCAGGGCGGTCGCGTGGATGCGCAGGTCGCGCGTGAACTGGCGCAAAAGGAACGCAGCGTGGCCGAGCTGGAAAAACTCAAACTCGATCTGGCGGACAGCCTGCTCGCTACTTTGCAGGAAATCGAGTGGCTGCGCGGCAGCAGCCGGCCCGCCGCCGACAAGCAGATTGAATATCGTGACTGGGCGCTGGAGCGCGCGCGCGCGGAATACGAACTCGAACTGAAAACCAATCTGGGTACCAGCATGGCGGAAACGCAAGCGGCGACGTTGCGCCGCAAACAGGTGGACTATCAGCTGGCATTGGCGCTGGCGCGACTCGAAGCAATGTCTGGCGGCAGCCTGCCGCCTGTTGGAGGGGCAGAAAAATGAAGCAGCAGGTGGCCGCCATGGCGCTGGCAGGATGGATGTTGGCGGGCGCAGGTCCGCTGTGGGCGGCGGAGTCGGTGGAGCTCACCACCCGGGTGTCCGGCGTGGTCGAGACCGTGTGGGTCAAGCCCGGTCAGCGGGTGAAAAAAGGCGCGTTGCTGCTGCGGCTGGACAAGACCGTTTTGCAGGCTCGGCTCGATGAGGCCACGGCGGAGCAGGCGCGTGCGCAGGCGGATGCAGGCGAGGCGAAACGCGAGCGGGACCGGGCGCAGGAATTGTTCAACCGCACCGTGTCATCGACCAGCGAACTCGATGCCGCCGTGCTGCTCGATGCGCGTGCGCAGGCGAACCTGCAGGCAGCCCGTGCCCGTCGTGTGATTGCGCAAAAGAATCTGCAGGATGCCGAACTCAAGGCGCCGTTTGACGGGGTGGTGAGCGCGGTGCCGGGCGCGCCCGGGACGGTGGTGGCGGCGGACTGTCAGCCCAAGCCGCTGGTGATTTTTTCGGCTCATCCCTGAGCCCGATTACATGCGTTGGGAGCCGGGTGGTCAGCTGCGCGAAGCGACGGATGCGTCGGCCGAGCGGGTGCTGGGCGTGTAATCCCAGTTGCGTTTCCAGGCGCCGACGACGAGGGTGGGGTATTCCGGACGTCCCAGGCTGCCGTTGTAGCGGCCCAGTGCACGGTAGTAGTCGCCGCGTTCGATGTCGATGTAATAGCGGAGGATCAACGCGCCGTAGCGCAAATTGGTGCGCAGCTGGAACAGGTTGTGGTCGGGGTTGCCGATGGCCTTGATCCAGAACGGCATCACCTGCGTGTAGCCGCGTGCGCCGACCGGCGATACGGCGTACTTGTGGAAGCCGCTTTCCACCTGAATCAGGCCGAGCATCAGTTGCGGATCAACCCCGGCGCGCGAGGCTTCCCAGTGCAGGGTGGTGAGAAATTCGAGCCGTTCGGCTTCGTTCGGCATATTTCTGGCGAGACGGCGCGACATTTCCTTCAGCCAGGCGGCTTCGTCGGCCGGGTTGCGAAATGCGGTGCGGGTGATCGGGATGTCGGCCAAGCCCCGCTGCAGCGACGAACGCACATTGTCCGACAGCGCTTCCTCGCGCTGGCCGCCCGCGTGGGCGGGCTGGGTCAGCAGCAGGGCGGCGATCAGCAGGCCGGTGTGCGTTGTGTGCTTCATGTCAGCGTTCCAGCAATCCTGTCAAAAAGTCTTTCGCGTCGGCGAGCGCAATTTTTTGCGCCTCGCCGCTTTCACCCGCTGCGGCCCGGCGCGGCTGGTATTCGATCACGCCGTCCTTCAGGCCGCGTTCGCCCACCGTCACGCGGTGCGGGATGCCGATCAGCTCGGCATCGGCAAACATCACGCCGGGGCGGTCGTCGCGGTCGTCCAGCAATACGTCGAACCCGGCGGCAGTCAGTTCAGCATACAACGTATCGGCGGCAGTTTTAACCATCTCGCTCTTGCCGTAGCCGATTGCCACAATCACGAGCAAGAACGGTGCCATGCTCGTCGGCCAGATGATGCCCTTGTCGTCGTGATGCTGTTCGATGGCCGAGGCCACGATGCGCGACACGCCGATGCCGTAGCAGCCCATTTCCATCGCCTGCGACTTGCCGGCCTCGTCCAGATAGGTGGCGTTCATCGCCTGCGAATACTTGTTGCCGAGCTGGAACACGTGGCCGACCTCGATGCCGCGGCACAGCTGCAGCGTGCCCTGACCGTCCGGGCTGGGATCGCCCGGGGCGACATTCCGTATATCGGCTACAAAATCCGGTTCCGGTAGGTCGCGCCCGAAATTGGCCCCGGCCAGGTGATATTTCGGTTTGTTCGCGCCACAGACAAAATCACTCATCGCGGCAACCGTGCGGTCGGCAATGACACGTATCTTGGCGCGGTCGAGTCCGACCGGTCCCAGAAAACCCGGCGGGCAATTGAACGCTGCGCGAATTTCGGCCTCGTTCGCCAGCCGGAAGTCCGCGAGGCCTTCCAGCTTGCCGAGTTTGACTTCGTTCAGCATGTGGTCGCCGCGCAGCAGCAGGACGACCATCTGTTCGCCCGCTCCACTGTTAACCATGCCGGCGATGAGCTTGACGGTTCGGGCAAGCGGGATGTCGAGCAACGCGGCGACGGCTTCGCAGGTGGTCTGTTTCGGCGTGTCCACTTCGCGCAGCGTTTCCTGCGCGGCGGCGCGTGGCACGGCGGGAGCGAGCGCCTCGGCGAGCTCGACGTTGGCCGCGTAGTCCGAATCCGGGCAATAGGCGATCAGGTCTTCGCCGGAGTCGGCCAGCACGTGGAATTCATGCGAGCCGGAGCCGCCGATGGCACCGGTGTCCGCCGCCACCGCGCGGAAAGTCAGCCCCAGTCGGGTGAACACGCGGGTGTAGGCGGCGTACATGGTTTGATAGGTGTCGATCAGGCTGTCGCGGCTGGCGTGGAAGGAATAGGCATCCTTCATCAGGAATTCGCGCGCGCGCATGACGCCGAAACGCGGACGGATTTCGTCGCGGAACTTCATCTGGATCTGATAGAAGCAGACGGGCAATTGGCGATAGCTCTTGATCTCGCGGCGCGCCACGTCGGTGATGACTTCTTCGTGGGTGGGGCCGAAACAGAAGTCGCGCTGGTGGCGATCCTTGATTTTCAGCATCTGCGGTCCGAATACCGCCCAGCGCCCGGTTTCTTCCCATAATTCAGCGGGCTGCACCGCGGGCATCAGCAACTCGATGGCGCCGGCGCGGTTCATTTCCTCGCGCACCACCGCTTCGACCCGGCGCAGCACCCGCAAGCCCAGCGGCATCCAGGTATACAGGCCGGATCCCAGGCGCTTGATGAGTCCGGCGCGCAGCATCAGCTTGTGGCTGACGAGTTCGGCGTCGGAGGGGGCTTCCTTGGTGGTGGAAATGAAAAACTGGCTGGCGCGCATGATGAAAGCGGGACAAAAAGACGAAAGGCGGCATTTTACCGCGCGGACGTGTAATCTTTCGCCCTCGATTTTGGGACAGAACAGCGATGCGTTTGAAGATTGGGAAACACCGGGCCGACGAGGCCGGGCTGGAAGTGACCGAGGAACGCGGCATGCGGGTGCTGCACCTGGGCAGCCAGGCTATTCAGAGCGCCATGCGGATCACCCGGCCGTGGGACCTGGAGTTGGCTTATACCCGCGCGATGATGGGCTTTCTGATGTTCAACAGCACCCCGCAGGACGTGTTGATGATCGGCCTCGGCGGCGGCTCGCTTGCCAAGTTCATCCGCAAGCAGCGTCCGCAGACGCGCATCACCGCGGTGGAGATTGATCCGCGGGTGATTGCCGCCGCGCGCGCGCATTTCGAGTTGCCGCCGGACGATGCGACGCTCAACGTGATCGAAACCGACGGCGCGTTGTATGTGCGCCAGCATGCCGGCAGCGCCGACGTCATCCTGCTCGACGGCTTCGATGCCGGCAATCAGGTGGAGGCACTGGCGACGCAGACGTTTTATGCGGCCTGCCGCCGCGTGCTGCGGCCGGGCGGGGTGCTGGTGGTCAATTTGTGGGGGCGCGATCGCGATTTCGCTGAATATTTTGCTCGTTTGACGCGCGCGTTCGACGGCGAGGTCGGCTGGATATCGGTGCAGAACAAAACCAACGTCATCGTGTTTGCTTTCACCGAGCCC
Source organism: Thiobacillus sp. (assembly GCA_049588075.1). Classification (GTDB taxonomy): domain Bacteria; phylum Pseudomonadota; class Gammaproteobacteria; order Burkholderiales; family Thiobacillaceae; genus Thiobacillus. The sequence continues at coordinate 8,735 of JBAVFD010000068.1, read as the reverse complement.
GGTGCGGCGGCGCGGCTGAGCGCCACCCAGCCACGTCTTGCCGACCTGTCGAAACGCTACGGCCTCGACCTGCGGGGTTTCGCGCGGGATTTTCAGTGGGCGGAAGAGATCGCACCGCTGCTGGATTGAAACCATCCGGCTCGATCGAGCCGCACGCTTACGTCAGCCGGGATCCGCTACCAGCATGCAGCCGTCCGGGCGGGATAAAATTTGTGCTTCTGTGCAAAAAGTTAATTAAAACAACAATTAACAGAAGTTTTCGCGCCGCGGCCGGTTTGCAATTTCCGGTGGGTGTGAAAGAATGCAGATAATCAAACTTTACTGATGGTGGCGGCCATGATCGACCGAGAAGGTTACCGCCCGAACGTAGGCATCATATTGTGCAATGCGCACAACCAGGTTTTCTGGGGCAAGCGCATCAATCAGCACGCCTGGCAGTTTCCCCAAGGTGGCATCAACGCAGGGGAAACGCCGGAACAGGCCATGTTCCGGGAACTGGAAGAAGAAGTGGGGTTGCGCCCCAAGCATGTGCGCATCCTCGGACGCACGCGTGAATGGTTGCGTTACGACGTGCCGACTCACTGGACGCGGCGCGACAATCGCGGCTTGTATCGCGGCCAAAAGCAGATATGGTTTCTGTTGCGGTTGACCGGGCGCGATTGCGATGTCTCGCTGCGCGCCAGTTCGCATCCCGAATTCGACGCCTGGCGCTGGAACGAATACTGGGTGCCGACCGATGCGGTGGTCGACTTCAAGCGCGAGGTTTACCGACTCGCGCTCGAGGAACTGGAGCGTTATCTGCACAAGGACGGCCGGTATTTGCGGCAACGAACGCGCCACCCGTGCGACCGGCGCGGCGTCGCGCTGGATCTGCAACTGGAGCCATGAAATCTCAATGGCGGAGGCGTGATGAAGTTACGCATCTATGCTTCAACCACGCTGACGCATATCGCAAGCGCCGAGCCGGGTTTGCCCTTGTGGCAGGTTGCGCCCACCCGTGACAGCACGGGGAAGCGGCTCACCGATTTCATGATGCTGATTCCCCGTTTACGCAGCCGTCCACCCGCCGAGATTGAGCGCGCATCGCGTGACATTCAGGCGGTGCTGGCGTCGCATCAGGACGTGGTGTTTGCCGACCTCAATCTGAAACTGAATCTGTTGTGGGTCTCACTGCGCCCCAGGCAGGGTGCAATTTTCGAACTGGCAGCGGCCATCCGGTTGCGCGTGCCGGAGGCAGTGCTGGTGGCGCATTACGCCGAGCCCCATTAGTCATTTCAGCGTTTGCCGAGTGGTCGCTATCAGCCACCAATGTCCCTGCAAACGGCAGGGAATCCCGCGTATTTTCTGCGTTCCCGTTCCTTCTAAAGTTACCCAAAGCGGCGGAATTCGTTAAAATGAGCAGTTACTTATAAACCCGCTGGAGCAAACATGGCCGTTTCCGAACTTCAGGTGCAAACCGCACTGCAAGCGTTGGTCGATCCCAACACCCACAAAGATTACGTCTCGACCAAATCAGCCCGCAACATCAAGATCGATGGCGGCGCCGTCTCGGTCGATATCCTGCTGAGCTATCCGGCGCAGAGCCAACTGGCCAGCATCAAGCAGCAGGTCGAAGACAAGCTCAAATCCATCGATGGCGTGAGCGGCGCCACCGCCAACGTCAGCTTCAAGATCGTTTCGCACAGCGTGCAGCGCGGCGTCAAACTGATCCCCAACGTCAAGAACATCATCGCCGTGGCTTCCGGCAAGGGCGGCGTCGGCAAATCCACCACCGCCGTCAACCTGGCGCTGGCGCTGTCTGCCGAAGGCGCACGCGTCGGCATGCTGGACGCCGACATCTACGGTCCGTCGCAGCCGACCATGCTCGGCATCACCGACAAGCCGGAGTCGGCCGACGGCAAGAACCTCGACCCGCTGATCGGTCACGGCATTCAGGCGATGTCGATCGGTTTCTTGATCGACGTCGAAACGCCGATGGTGTGGCGTGGCCCGATGGTCACTCAGGCGCTGGAACAGCTGCTCAACAACACCAACTGGACCGACCTCGATTATCTGGTGGTTGACCTGCCGCCCGGCACCGGCGACATCCAGCTGACGCTGGCGCAGCGCGTCCCGGTGACCGGCGCGGTGATCGTCACCACGCCGCAGGACATCGCGCTGATCGACGCGCGCAAGGGGCTGAAGATGTTCGAGAAGGTCGGCATTCCGATCATCGGCGTGGTCGAGAACATGAGTCTGCATATCTGTTCGAACTGCGGCCACGAAGAGCGCATTTTCGGCGAAGGCGGCGGCGAGCGCATGTGCAAGGATTACAGCGTCGAATTCCTCGGCGCGCTGCCGCTCGATGGCGCGATCCGTGCCGACACCGACTCCGGCAAGCCGTCGGTGGTGTCCGACCCGAATGGCCGCGTGACCGAGATCTACAAGCAGATCGCGCGTCGCGTGGCGGTGAAAATCGGCGAAACCGCTGTGGATCACTCGGCCAAATTCCCCAACATCGTGATTTCCAATACCTGATGAGCATCAAGTCCGACCGCTGGATCCGCCGCATGGCGGCCGAACACGGCATGATCGAGCCATTCGAGCCCGGTCAGGTCAAGACGGTGGACGGTCGCTCCATCGTCTCGTACGGCACGTCGAGCTACGGCTACGACGTGCGTTGTGCGAACGAATTCAAGCTGTTTACCAACATCAATACCACCATCGTCGACCCCAAGGCGTTCGATCCGAACTCCTTCGTCGAGGTCAAGGGCGACTCCTGCATCATTCCGCCCAATTCCTTTGCGCTGGCGCGCACCGTCGAGTACTTCCGCATTCCGCGCAGCGTGCTGACGATTTGCCTGGGTAAAAGCACCTATGCGCGCTGCGGCATCATCGTCAATGTGACGCCGCTGGAGCCGGAGTGGGAAGGCCACGTGACGCTGGAATTCTCCAATACCACCCCCTTGCCGGCGCGTATTTACGCCAACGAAGGGGTGGCGCAGATGCTGTTTCTCGAATCCGACGAGGTCTGTGAAATCTCGTATCGCGATCGCGGCGGCAAATACCAGGGCCAGGTCGGCGTCACGCTGCCCAAGATTTAACCTCACGAAGTTTTAGCCCCGGCATCGTACAATCCGCGTCTTTCTCACGGCCATCCAGAGGATACGCCATGCGCTTTCGCTTTCCTGTCGTCATCATCGACGAAGACTTCCGCTCCGAGAACGCTTCGGGTCTGGGCATTCGTGCGCTCGCCGATGCGATCGAGAAAGAAGGCATCGAGGTGCTCGGCGTCACCAACTACGGCGACCTGACTTCGTTCGCGCAGCAGCAGGCGCGCGCCTCGGCCTTCGTGCTGTCGATCGACGACGAGGAACTCGCGGGTACCGCCGAAGACGCACAGGCGGCGCTGCAAAAACTGCGTGCCTTTGTTGAGGAGGTGCGCTTTCGCAACGCGGAAATCCCGATTTTCCTGCACGGCGAAACCCGCACCGCCCGTCACATTCCCAACGACATCCTGCGCGAACTCAACGGCTTCATCCACATGCTGGAAGACACGCCGGAGTTTCTGGCGCGCTACATCCTGCGCGAGGCGCGGACCTATCTCGATTCGCTGGTGCCGCCGTTCTTCCGCGCGCTGACGCATTACGCCGCCGACGGTTCGTATTCCTGGCATTGCCCGGGCCATTCGGGCGGAGTGGCGTTCCTCAAGTCGCCGATCGGCCAGATGTTCCATCAGTTTTTCGGCGAGAACCTGCTGCGCGCCGACGTGTGCAACGCGGTCGACGAACTCGGGCAACTGCTCGACCACACCGGCCCGGTCGGGTCATCCGAGCGCAATGCGGCGCGCATTTTCAATTGCGACCACCTGTTCTTTGTCACCAACGGCACCTCGTCGTCGAACAAGATGGTGTGGCATGCCAACGTCGCGGCGGGCGACATCGTGGTGGTCGACCGCAACTGTCACAAGTCGATCCTGCACGCGATCATCATGTGCGGGGCGATCCCGATTTTTCTCACGCCGACGCGCAACCATTACGGCATCATCGGGCCGATTCCGCTCGACGAATTCCGCCCCGAGACCATCGCCAAGAAAATCGCCGCGCATCCCTTCGCCAAGGATGCCAAGGGCGGGCCGCGCATCCTGACGATCACCCAATCGACCTACGACGGCATCCTGTATAACGTCGACATGATCAAGGAACTGCTCGGCGACACGATCGACACCCTGCATTTCGACGAAGCCTGGCTGCCGCACGCGACCTTCCACGATTTTTATCGCGGCATGCACGCCATCGGCAAGGACAGGCCGCGCGCAGAGAACGCGCTGGTGTTCGCCACCCAGTCCACCCACAAACTGCTGGCGGGCTTGAGCCAGGCCTCGCAAATCCTGGTGCAGGACGCCGAGAACCGCAAGCTCGACTTCCATCGCTTCAACGAAGCCTATCTGATGCATACCTCGACCAGCCCGCAGTACGCGATCATCGCCTCGTGCGATGTCGCCGCGGCGATGATGGAGGCGCCCGGCGGCACCGCGCTGGTGGAGGAATCGATCAAGGAAGCGCTCGATTTCCGCCGCGCGATGCGCAAGGTCGATGCCGAATTCGGCGATTCCTGGTGGTTTCAGGTGTGGGGGCCGAAGGACTTTGCCGACGAAGGTATCGGCGAGCGCGAAGACTGGGTGCTCACCGCCAACGATCGCTGGCACGAATTCGGCAACATCGCGCCCGGCTTCAACATGCTCGATCCGATCAAGGCCACGCTGATCACCCCGGGGCTGGATATGGACGGCGCCTTCGCCGACTCGGGCATACCGGCCTTGATCGTGACCAAATACCTGGCCGAGCATGGCGTCATCGTCGAGAAAACCGGGCTGTATTCCTTCTTCATCATGTTCACCATCGGCATCACCAAAGGCCGCTGGAATACGCTGGTCACCGCCTTGCAGCAGTTCAAGTCGGACTACGATCAGAACCAGCCGCTGTGGCGCGTCCTGCCCGAATTCATCGAAAAGCATCCGCGCTACGAAAAAATCGGCCTCAAGGATTTGTGCGACCAGATCCATACGATTTACAAGGCCAACGACGTCGCGCGCCTGACGACCGAGATGTATCTGTCGGAAATGGCGCCTGCGATGAAACCGGCCGATGCCTTCGCCAAGATGGCGCACCGCGAAATCGAACGGGTGGAAATCGATCAGCTCGAAGGCCGCATCACCGCCATGCTGGTGACGCCCTATCCGCCGGGCATCCCGCTGCTGATCCCCGGCGAGCGTTTCAACGCCACCATCGTGCGTTATCTGCAGTTCACCCGCGATTTCAACGAGCGCTTCCCCGGCTTCGAAACCGATGTGCATGGCCTGGTCGAGAATGGTGGCGACGGCAAGTATTACGTTGATTGCGTGATCTGATCCCGGTTGCCGGGTGCGGTGGCGTGCTTGATTTGTCAGGCAAAAAGCGTATGATTCGCAGTCCCCGGTTTGCCGGGGATTGTTTTTTGACCTTGCTCCACCGCACCGCAGCGGGGGGCTTAACCGAAAGGAAACTTGATGCGGCATTACGAAATCGTATTTATCGTCCATCCCGATCAGAGCGAGCAGGTGCCCGGCATGATCGAACGCTACCGCGCCACTATCACCACGCGCGGCGGCAGCATTCACCGTCTGGAAGACTGGGGTCGCCGTCAGATGGCCTACCCGATCCAGAAAGTTCACAAGGCCCACTACGTGCTGATGAACATCGAGTGCGATCAGGAAACCCTGAACGAGCTCGAGCACGGCTTCAAGTTCAACGATGCCGTGCTGCGTCATCTGACCATCAAGCGCAAGGACGCGGTGACTACCGCCTCGCCGATGATGAAGGAAGAAAAGTCGCGTGACATTCTGGATGCTGCCAAGCCGGAAGCTGCCAAGGCCGAAGCCGCCGCAGCCGAACAGCCGGCCGCAGTCTGAATGAGTGAACCGGCTGGTCATCAGCGGAGTCCTTATCCAGCTTGACCCCTTGCGTTACAGCCCGGCTGGCGTGCCGATTGCCGAAGCGGTGATTCACCACCGCAGCAGTCAGACAGTGGCCACGCAGCCCCGGCAGGTGGAATGCGAGCTGACCGTACAGGCGAGTGGATCGCTGGCCAGTCAGCTGACGCAACTGGCCGCCGGAACGCAGGTGAAACTGGAAGGCATGTTGAACCGACGCAGTGTGAACAGCCGACAGCTGATCTTGATATTGAATCGAATCGAAAAGGAATAAATCATGGCACGTCCCATGGGTGGTAAAGCAGGTGGCAAGTTTGCCAAAAAAGGCGGCCGCGACAGCGGCAATCGTGGTCTCTTCAAGCGTCGCAAGTTCTGCCGCTTCACCGTCGACAAGGTGGTTGAAGTCGATTACAAGGATATCGAGGTGCTGAAGGAGTTCATCGCCGAAAACAGCCGCATCATTCCGGCGCGGATCACCGGCACCAAAGCGCACTACCAGCGCCAGCTGGGTACCGCGATCAAGCGTGCGCGCTTCCTGGCGCTGATGCCCTACACCGACCTGCATTAAGGAGACGACCGTGCAAATTATTCTGATCGATAAAGTCGTCAACCTGGGCAATCTGGGTGATGTGGTCAAAGTGAAAGACGGCTACGCCCGCAACTTTCTGATCCCCACCGGCCGCGCGCGCCGCGCCACGCAAGCCAACATGGAAGCGTTTGCCGCACAGAAGGCTGAACTGGAGCGCATCGCCGCCGAAAAACTGGCCGATGCCCAGCGTCGCGGTGAAAAGCTGGAAGGCTGCAGCGTGAAGGTGAGCCAGAAAGCCGGTGTGGATGGCCGTTTGTTCGGTTCCATCACCAACGCCGACATTGCCGAGGCGCTGAAGGCGCAAGGTCACGACGTGGCCAAGGCCGATGTCCGTCTGCCCGATGGCCCGCTCAAGGCCGTGGGTGAATACAGTGTGGTGCTGGACTTGCACTCCGATGTGACCGCCACGATCACGGTGGTGGTGGCCGGCGAACAGTAAGCTCGCCGGATGCATCGAAAAAGGGAGCCGGTTGGCTCCCTTTTTTATTTGCATCCCTGCGGGCGGGAATGCACTTGCAGGATATTCCCGGTTGTCCACGCTTTACCCACAGCCTTATCCCTTGGTGCGGGTGGGGCTCGAGACTAGAATCCCGCCATGGCCGCTATCCACTCGCTGACTGCAAATTCCGACCCCCAACTGGCGCAAATGCGCTTGCCGCCGCATTCGCTGGAAGCCGAGCAGGCGGTGCTGGGCGGACTGTTGCTCGACAACAGCGCATGGGATCGCATCGGCGACGTGGTGGCTGAAAGCGATTTCTACCGCCAGGATCATCGGCAGATTCTGCGCGCCATCGTGCGGCAGATTGCCGAGAATCGCCCGGCTGACGCCGTGACGGTGTCCGAGTCGCTGCAATCGATGGGACAGCTCGAAAGCGTCGGCGGGCTCGCCTATATCGTTGCGCTGGCAAGCAACACGCCGTCGGCCGCCAACATCCGCCGCTATGCCGAAATCGTGCGTGAACGTTCGGTGATGCGGCGCCTGGCCGAAGTGGCCACCGGCATCGCCGACACCGCTTATTCCCCGGCCGGGCGCAGCGCCTCGCAACTGCTCGACGAAGCCGAAGCCAAGGTGTTCGAGATTGCCGAATCGGGCAGCCGCGGGCAGGCGGGCTTCATCGAAATCAAGCCGCTGCTGAAAGAAGTGGTCGAACGCATCGACGAGCTGTATCACCGCGACAACGATTCCGGCATCACCGGCGTGCCCACCGGCTTTCACGATCTCGACCAGAAAACCTCGGGCCTGCAACCGGGCGACCTCATCATCGTCGCCGGACGGCCGTCGATGGGCAAAACCGCGTTCTCGCTCAACATGGCCGAAAACGTCGCGCTCGACACCGGCCTGCCGGTGGCGGTGTTCTCGATGGAAATGGGCGGCTCGCAACTGGTGATGCGGATGATCGGCTCGGTCGGCAGGCTCGACCAGCACCGGCTGCGTACCGGCAAGCTTGGCGAGGACGACTGGCAGCGCCTCACCTACGCGCTCGGCAAGCTCAACGATGCGCCGGTGTACATCGACGAAACGCCCGGGCTCAACGTGCTGGAACTGCGCGCGCGCGCACGGCGCCTGATGCGTCAGTGCGGCCAGCTTGGCCTCATCGTGATCGACTATATCCAGCTGATGTCGGCCAGCAGTTCGGGGGAAAACCGGGCGACCGAGATTTCCGAAATCTCGCGCGCGCTGAAAGGTCTGGCCAAGGAATTGCAGGTGCCGGTGGTGGCCTTGTCGCAGTTGAACCGCGGGCTGGAACAGCGCCCCAACAAACGCCCGGTGATGTCCGACCTGCGCGAATCGGGCGCCATCGAGCAGGATGCCGACGTCATCCTGTTCATCTACCGCGACGAGGTCTACAACCCCGACACGCAGGACAAGGGCACCGCCGAAATCATCATCAGCAAGCAGCGTAACGGCCCGATCGGCACGGTGCGGCTGGCTTTCATCGGCGAATACACGCGCTTCGAATCGCTGGCGCAGCCGGGCTCGTACTGAGTGCGGCCGATCCAGGCGCGAATCTCCACCGGCGCGATGGCGCACAACCTGCGCGTGGCGCGCAGCCACGCGGGGGCGGCGCGCGTGTTTGCGGTGGTCAAGGCGAATGCCTACGGCCACGGGCTGTCGCGTGCGCGACGTGCGTTGGCGGCGGCAGACGGCTTTGCCGTGTTGACGCTGGAAGAAGCAGCCAACCTGCGGCTGATGGG
>JBAVFD010000067.1:0-19909 GCA_049588075.1 Thiobacillus sp. | reverse complement strand
GGGCAACCGGCGGCACGCTGCGCAGCCGCGCCACCGCGCCGGTCTGGTTGACGCCGCGCGCGACGAGTTGCGCCATGTCGCGCACGCTGCCGTGCGCGCTGTAATACAGCACGAGAATTTCGGTCATGTCAGGACTCTGCAAAAACGGTGAAATCGATCAGGTCGAAGCTCGGCGTGTGTTCGAAGCGCCGGCCGAAGGTGAGGGTATAGAGGCGCTGCGTGCGCCAGACTTCGGCGTCCATGCCGATCTGGTACAGGTGGCGCGGCAGCAGCAGGCGGTCATTTTGCTTGAGCGCGGGCAGACCCGGAACGAACAGCGCCGGCTCCGGTGTCTTGCCGCCGAGCAGGGGGCGCACCCACACCGGCTGGACCTGCGGCGACAGCCGCTCGACGCCGAGTTCGACCTGCCGCGCATCGCGCATGCGGATCCAGCGGATCACGCCCAGCGACCACTCCGCTGCATCGCCGGCACGCACCGCCAGCGGATCGCCCACCTTCAGGTTGAGCGGCGCATCGGGCGCACCGCTCAGGGCGAGTCCGGCCGCGCTGTCGTTGCTGCCGCTCCATTCGGTGGTGTTGACGGCGACGGGCGCGGCGAGCGCCGGTTCGATGACGTGGATCGACTGGTCGCCCGCTTCATCAGGATCGAGCTGCGCTTGCGGCGCGTCTTCCAGCAGGCGGTGGATGGCGCTCACGCCGGCCACCGCCTGCACGGTGCGGCCGGGGGTGGCGTAACGCTTGAACGCGCGCGCCGCGCCGCTGCTCCATTGTTTGAGCAGACGCTTGCACAAGGTCTGGCCGAATTCGCTTTCCATGTCCGGCGGCAGGCCGAGGCGGCGCGGCGTCGCGCCGGCACGCAACTGCATGATGGTTTCGTACAGCTGGCGGCACAGCGCATCGGTGTCGAGCCAGAGGCTGCCGGGTCGCGGGCTGGCCGAGAAATAGCCCGGCGCGGTGTCGCCGTCGGTCTGGATCGAAAAGCCGCGGTGCGTGGGGACCGGCGCGGTGAGCAGTTGCGCCTGCCCGGCGAACAGATCCAGGTAGCGCCGGGTGTGGATGATCTCGGCGTGGCTCATGTGCGGCGGATCGGCCAGCGCGATCAGCAAGGCCTGACGGTAGGCCAGGCTGGGCGAGGGCGCCTCGCCTGCCGCGTGGTCGGCCTGGTTCGAGGCCTGCGCGTAGGCATGGAGGGCATGCATCTCCTGCCACAGGCCGGCGGGGAGCGGCGTGTGGGTCAGGTGGCAGGCGGTCTGGATGTCGCGCAACGCGGCCTGCAGCTGGGCGGTGATTTCGGCGGTGCGTCTGGAATGGGGGAGGCCGAAGCGGTGGCCGGTCAGCGCCAGCAGCAGGTGCTTGTAGCCGATGCTGTGCTCGATCTGCAATTCGCGCAGCAGCGCGCCGATCTGCCGTTGCTGCGCATGGGGCGGCACGCCGGATTCGGCGAGCAGCGTTTCCAGGCTGGCGCTGACGCGCGCCACCACCGGGCGAACCAGCGCCTGCAGCGTGGTGCGTGCGCCCTCGTCCAGCGGGCGACGATTGAGCGCATACAAGGCGGTGACCAGTTGCTGCGCCGAATCCACCGGGCTGGCGAAGGGCAGGCGCTCCAGCCATGCGGCCACCGCTTTCGGCCGGGTTTCACCCGTGTGCTGCCGTGCCGGGTCGATGCTGGGGACGCTGAGCGTGAGCATGCTGCTTCAGTCGAACACGACCGTCTTGTTGGCGTAAACCAGCACGCGGTTGTCCAGATGCCATTTCACCGCGCGCGACAGCACCACCTTTTCCAGATCGGCACCCTTGTTGATGAGGTCGCCGAGGCTGTCGCGGTGCGAGATGCGCGCCACGTCCTGTTCGATGATGGGGCCGTCGTCCAGCGTTTCGGTGACGTAGTGCGCGGTGGCGCCGATCAGCTTGACGCCGCGCTCGAACGCCCGGTGATACGGCTTGGCGCCGTGAAACGCGGGCAGGAAGGAATGGTGGATATTGATGATGCGGTTGGGAAAATGGCGGATGAATTCCGGCGACAGCACCTGCATGTAGCGCGCCAGCACGATGAAGTCGATGCGCTGGTCGCGCAGGATCGCCAGCTGCGTCTGCTCGGCTTCGTGCTTGGCGTCCTGCAGCACCGCCAGATACTGGTAGGGCACGCGGTAGGCATCGGCCAGCCAGCGCGTGTCTTCATGGTTGCTGAGAATGATCGGCAGCTCGCAATGCAGCTCGCCGCTCTGGTAGCGATAGAGCAGGTCGGCCAGGCAGTGGTCGAACTTGGAGACGAATACGGCCAGGCGCGGCTTGCGGCTGGATTCGGCGAGCCGCCAGGTCATGCCGAAGCGTTCGGCGAGGGGCTGGAAGGCGGCGGAAAACTCCGCCAGATCCAGCGTGAAGCCGGTCAAGTCCCATTCCACCCGCATCAGGAACAGCTTCAGTTCGGCGTCCTGGTGCTGGTCGGCGTGCAGGATGTTGGCGTTATGGTGCAGCAGAAAATCGGCGATCGCAGCGACCAGGCCTTTCTGGTCGGGACAGGAAATCAGCAGGACGGCGGTGTGGGGCATGGCGTCACGCAGGCGTAAAGATTAGGGTTCTTTTCCAATCATAACCAAAATTCCCGTGACCGCCGTGCGGAAGCCATCCTGCATGGCGCGCGCATGCAGGATGCGGGTCAAAGATTGAGCACCTCCGGCGCATTCCCGCCGCCACCGATCCAGCTTCAGCAAATGCTTATTAAGCCGTGGCCACGGGCCTGGCCTGGCGTTTTGCGCCGCCAGCCCTGACTGGACCGTCAACTGGTCAAGATTTAGGCAGGCCGCCTGCCAAAAACCTTGATTTGGCGTGCATTTTTTTTGCGTGTTGTTTCGTTGCAGACAATTGCGCAAAAGTCGGTTGACAAGCCCGCCCGACCCCCTAGAATTTGTACCTGCGTTCCCGCCACACCACAATATGTTGTGAACAAGCCTGTGTACGGGGGCTGGGTAAGCTGTGGATAAAGTGGTCGCCCCCTGCGCCGGAAGCGACCGCTCAGCTGCCTGTTTGTGTTGTCGCTGCGCCCACCAAAGGAGAGTCCCAGATGTTGTCTGTCGCCACCGAATCCACCCCCGCCATGCCCATTCCGCCCCTCGAAACCAGCGAGCCGGCGGTGATCGACACGCGCTACGCCGACTACAAGATCATCCGCCGCAACGGCGCGGTGGTCGGCTTTGCGCCGAACAAGATCGCCATCGCCGTGACCAAGGCCTTCATCGCGGTGCAGGGCGGACAGGCGGCAGCGTCGGCGCGCATCCGCGAACTGGTCGAGACGATCACCGGCCAGGTGACGCAGGCGCTGTTGCGCCGCAACCCGGCCGGCGGCACCTTCCACATCGAGGATATCCAGGATCAGGTCGAACTGGCGCTGATGCGTTCGGGCGAGCACGAAGTCGCGCGCTCCTACGTGCTGTACCGCGAGAAGCGCACCCAGGAACGCGCCGCGCAGAAGGCCGCCGGCGTCCCCGAAGTCCAGCTCCACGTGATCGAGGACGGCCAGAAAAAGCCGCTCGATACCGCGCGCCTCGCCGCGCTGCTGGCGGATGCCTGCACCGGCCTCGGTGACAACGTCAAGGCCGAGCCGATCATGCAGACCGTGTTGCGCGATCTGTACGACGGCGTGCCGATGGCCGAGGTCGAGAAGGCGCTGGTGCTGGCCGCGCGCTCGATGATCGAGCAGGACCCGGGATATTCGTATGTCTCCGCCCGCCTGCTGCTCAATTCCATCCGCCACGAAGTGCTGGGCGAAGCCGTGCTGCAGGCGCAGATGGGCCAGCGCTACGCCGACTATTTCCCCGCCTTCATCAAGAAGGGCATCGCCGCCGAGCTGCTCGACGAGAAGCTCGGCCAGTTCGACCTGGCGCGCCTGGCTGCCGTGCTCGATGCCGGCCGCGACTACCAGTTCGGCTACCTCGGCCTGCAGACCCTGTACGACCGCTATTTCCTGCATATCGAGGAAGCGCGCATCGAGCTGCCGCAGGCCTTCTTCATGCGCGTGGCGATGGGCCTGGCGATCAACGAGATCGACCGCGAGGCGCGCGCCATCGAGTTCTACCAGGTGCTGTCCTCGTTCGACTTCATGAGCTCGACGCCGACCCTGTTCAACGCCGGCACGCGGCATTCCCAGCTGTCTTCCTGCTACCTGACCACCGTCACCGACGACCTCGACGGCATCTATCAGGCGATCAAGGAAAACGCCATGCTGCAGAAGTACGCCGGCGGTCTCGGCAACGACTGGACCCCGGTGCGCGCCATGGGCGCCCGCATCAAGGGCACCAACGGCAAGAGCCAGGGCGTGGTGCCCTTCCTCAAGGTGGTCAACGACACCGCCGTCGCGGTCAACCAGGGCGGCAAGCGCAAGGGCGCGGTGTGCGCCTACCTGGAAACCTGGCACCTCGACATGGAAGAGTTCCTCGAGCTGCGCAAGAACACCGGCGACGACCGCCGCCGCACCCACGACATGAACACCGCGAACTGGATTCCCGACCTGTTCATGCAGCGCGTGATGGAAGGCGGCGACTGGACCCTGTTCTCGCCCAACGACGTGCCCGACCTGCACGACCTCTACGGCCGCGCCTTCGCCGAGGCCTACGCCGAATACGAGCGCAAGGCCGACCGCGGCGAAATCAAGGTGTTCAAGCGCATTCCCGCCACCCAGATGTGGCGCAAGATGCTGTCGATGCTGTTCGAAACCGGCCATCCCTGGATCACCTTCAAGGACCCGTGCAACATCCGCAGCCCGCAGCAGCACGTCGGCGTGGTCCACAGCTCCAACCTGTGCACCGAGATCACGCTCAACACCAGCGACAGCGAAATCGCCGTGTGCAACCTCGGCTCGGTCAACCTCGTCAATCACCTGAAAGACGGCGTGCTGGATCTGGCCAAGCTCAAGACCACCATCCACACCGCGATGCGCATGCTCGACAACGTGGTGGACGTCAACTACTACGCCGTCGGCAAGGCGCGCAATTCCAACCTCAAGCACCGTCCGGTGGGCCTCGGCATCATGGGCTTCCAGGATGCGCTGCAGGAACTGCGCGTGGCCTATGCGAGTGATGCCGCGGTCGAATTCGCCGACCGCTCGATGGAAGCCGTCGCCTACTACGCCTTCTGGGCGTCGACCGAACTCGCCGCCGAACGCGGCCGCTATTCCAGCTACGAAGGCAGCCTGTGGAGCCGCGGCATCCTGCCGCAGGATTCGCTGAAACTGCTGGCCGAGGAACGCGGCGGCTATCTGGAAGTGGACGCCAGCAGCAGCCTCGACTGGGATGCACTGCGTGCACGCATCAACGAACACGGCATGCGCAACTCCAACTGCCTGGCGATCGCGCCGACCGCGACCATCGCCAACATCGTCGGCGTCTCCGCCAGCATTGAACCGACGTATCAGAACATCTACGTCAAATCCAACCTGTCGGGCGAGTTCACCGTCGCCAACAAGTACCTGGTCGCCGACCTGAAGAAGCTCGGCCTGTGGGACGAGGTGATGGTCGCCGACATCAAGTATTTCGACGGTTCGCTGGCGAAGATCGACCGCATCCCGGCCGACATCCGCACCCTCTACGCCACCGCGTTCGAGATGGAAACCAGCTGGCTGGTGGAGTGTGCCAGCCGTCGCCAGAAGTGGATCGACCAGGCGCAGAGCCTCAACATCTACATGGCGGGCGCATCGGGCAAGAAGCTCGACGAGACCTACAAGCTGGCGTGGATCCGCGGCTTGAAGACCACCTATTACCTGCGCACGCTGGGCGCCACGTCGGCTGAGAAATCCACCGGCAAGGGCGGCGAGCTGAATGCGGTGTCGTCGGGTGGCGGGGCAGGGGCCATGGGATCGAGCGCGACGGGGAGCAGCGCGGCTGCGCCGGCGCATTTGCCGGAGCCCGAAGTGGTCGGCAAGGCCTGCACCATGCGTCCGGGGGATCCGGGGTTCGAGGAATGCGAGGCGTGTCAGTAAAGAGTTGGCAGGAGGAGGAGCAGCACCAAAGAAGAGGCAAACCTGGTCAATGAATGACTTCGCAATGAGCGGGGGTTCGTTGGCCGGGGGTAGCCCGGCGGCTAGTCACTTTTCTTGTCTCGCCAAGAAAAGTAACCAAAAGAAGGCGACCCCGCTGCGCCACCCCTTCGGGGCGGGCCTCGACTGAACCGAGCCATCGGGGCGGCTGCGCAACTCGCCCTGGCAGGACACACAAAACGTGTCCTGCTGCGGAGCTCAGACAGTGCTCGCCTTCATCCCCGCCGACTCGATCCAGTCGAGGTGGCGCAGAAGGGGAGACCGGCGTGCAGAGGTGGTGATGCTGGTTATTCGCTAGCCGTTCGCCCTGAGTCCTTCGATGAACTCAGGACAGGCTTGTTGAAGGGGGCTTGGAGTGGTGCGGGTAGTAATTCGTTAACCGTTCGCCCTGAGCCTGTCGAAGGGCTGCTAGCAAACCGAAGACCGTAGCAACAGATTGAATGTCGGTGGGCAACCACCGTGGTTACAAGAACCAAAGGAGACGTAAACGATGCTGAACTTTGAAGAAGACTTCACCCCCGCCGCCCCCCGCATGGCCGCTGCTGCGCCCATGCCTGCTGCCGAGGTTGCCGATGCGCCCGTGCCGCAGGCCCGCCGCGTGCAGGCCGCCGACAAGCGCGTGATCAACGGCGCGACGGACGTGAACCAGCTCGTTCCCTTCAAATACAAATGGGCGTGGCAGAAATACCTGGATGCCTGCGCCAACCACTGGATGCCGCAGGAAGTGAACATGAGCCGCGACATCGCGCAGTGGAAAGACCCCACCGCGCTGACCGAAGACGAGCGCCGCCTGGTCACGCGCAATCTCGGTTTCTTCGTTACCGCCGATTCGCTGGCCGCCAACAACATCGTGCTCGGCACCTATCGCCACATCACCGCGCCCGAGTGCCGCCAGTACCTGCTGCGCCAGGCGTTCGAAGAAGCCATCCACACCCACGCCTACCAGTACATCGTCGAATCGCTGGGCCTGGACGAAGGCGAGATTTTCAACATGTATCACGAGGTGCAGTCGATTCGCGACAAGGATGAATTCCTCATCCCCTTCATCGACACCCTCACCAACCCCGACTTCAAGACCGGCACCCCCGAGGCCGACCAGAAGCTGCTGAAGTCGCTGATCGTCTTCGCCTGCATCATGGAAGGCATCTTCTTCTACGTCGGCTTCGTGCAGATCCTTGCGCTGGGCCGCCAGAACAAGATGACCGGCGCCGCCGAGCAGTACCAGTACATCCTGCGCGACGAGTCCATGCACTGCAACTTCGGCATCGACCTCATCAACACCATCAAGCTGGAAAACCCCCACCTGTGGACCAGCGAGTTCAAGGCCGACATCCGCGGCCTGATCCAGAAGGGTGTCGAGCTCGAATACCGCTACGCCGAAGACACCATGCCGCGCGGCGTGCTGGGGCTGAACTCGGCCCAGTTCAAGGAATACCTGCGCTTCATCGCCAACCGCCGCTGCCAGCAGATCGGCCTCGACGAAATGTTCCCCGGCGTCACCAACCCCTTCCCCTGGATGGCCGAGATGATCGACCTGAAGAAGGAGAAGAACTTCTTCGAGACGCGCGTCACGGAGTATCAGACGGGCGGGGCGTTGAGCTGGGATTGACCGGCTGGGATGCAAAAAAGGCGCAGGGGACTGCGCCTTTTTTGTTGGATTTTGTTGCAGGTTTAATCGGCAAACGTTTTAGTTAGGCTTTTACATGAACAATAACTTACCTTCTGTACCGAATATTGCTCGTGCCGCGTGGGGCATTGTTAAGGCTATTGGACCGTTCTTGATTTCACAAACAGAGAAAGGTTCTGAAGCGTATGCGCAGCATCAAATGCGGCTTGCGCATGTCGAGGTATGCAAAGAGTTGATGCTCGGTGAGATCCATACTTTGAACGAGGTGCGGAGAAAGCTTATCGAGAAATACTACGACGCGCCCGAAGATGAGAGATTCAGAATAAAGCGCGATCTTCAAGACATAGAAAAAGACACTCGTCGTCTTGGCGTGTATCAGAAAGCGCTGGAATATCTTCCGGCTGAAGATGAAGCGTCAACCGATAACAATGCGACTGGAACAATATCGCCGTCTTGGATGGACAGGTTCAACGAGGTTGCTCAACTTCAAAATGAAGCTTGGCGGCAGGAACTTCTTTCAAAAGCACTGGCCCGTGAAGCGCAAAATCCGGGCAGTATCAGCCCTCGTGCGCTTTGGTTTATTGGTACTGTTGATGATCAGGTTTTTCACGCATTTGCCTCATTAATCGATGTGTCCTCAATCATTCTGGGCAGATACATGATCCCAAATCATACTGGTTACTATGGCCGTGTGCTGCCAGACTGCGTTTTGGGCGAGGACTTTGAGCTAGGCAACATCACATTTCTCCTTAATGATCTCGGAGTAATTGGTGACCTACTTACTAGCCAACGGAAAATTCCAGCGGCCAGCATGTTTCTGATGTCATATGGGCAGCAGCACTACACGCTGAAGGCAAAGCAAGAGATGCGGGTTAGCGGCATTGTATTGACACCCTTGGGGGAAATCATTGCATCGCTTTATGAGCCTAAGCCAAATGAATTGGGAGCAGAAATATTTGATGCTTGGGTAAAAAGTATCAGACCAGATACTGCAGAGGTTTTGCAGCTCAGACAGGCTGGCCAGAATAATTAACGGGGGTCTGCTTTGCGGACCCGTATTTCGTATTTTCGGGATCAGGTCTTGCATTGATGCATCGAAAAATATGGGACCAGGAACTCAAACGGCCAAGCTTGGATTTCGATAGGCGTGATATGCCCCTCATGATGAGAAGCTTCCTTGGCTATCCCAATCCGATCAGGATTCTCGCCGGGTTGCTCCTTGCGTTTCTTGCTGCGGTTGCACCCGCGGCAAACCTTGAGCAGGAAACGCTGACGCGGCTTGGCCAGTTGCGTGCCATAGAAATCGAAGGCGACAGCAAGAACAATAGGGGACAGACCACGGTTTCCGAAAATCAACAATACCTAGCCTGCCAGCGGGTTGATGGCAGGGGGATTTTTGGGGCGAGTAATTGAAAATTACCCGCCCCCAATGGAACACAAGCTGTGGTGGTGAAAAAGAGGAAATTAAGGGGGCGGCTATGACTCAAATCGGTCTGTTGGATATCGTTATTGGCTTTGTTCTTACTTGGATTTTCGGGCTGCTCCCACCTTATTTTATTAGATTCAAAATACTAAAACGACCAATGAATGTTTGGCCAGCGGTCGGGGTATGCATTCTTTTATGGATAACAGGCTTGGTATTCTGGGAGGCTCTAGGTAGTCATTCCACCACTCATGGCGCTGTAATGCTTGTCTCGGTAGTTTCCTATTTTGTGTTGCGGTCAAATTCAAGTGACAAGGGATTTATTCGTATGCAAAAGCAGGAGCAGAAACCCAAAACTCTAAATCCAGAGGATGAATGGCCGAGCTAATTTATTTCCAATTACGGGGATAGAGGTATCGGGGTCAGGTCTTGCATTAACACATGGCCGCTGGAAGACCTCGGAGTAAGCACTCGGCACTCAGTGATCGGGTTCTGTTCTTTGTGACATGCGCCGGGTTACACTTTCTGCTCCACTGCCTTCTGGCCAGTCTGGGGGAATAACCAACCATGTCCCAGCAGCATCCCATCATCGCTGTCACCGGCTCGTCCGGTGCCGGCCTGTCCACGATACGCCACGCGTTCAAGTTCATTTTCGAGCGCCTGAACATCAAACCCGCGATCGTTCATGGCGACGGTTTCCGGCGCTATACCGATCGGCAGTTCGACGCCTTGCTGGAGGAAGCGCGGCGCAGCGGCCGCAACATTTCCTGGTTCGGGCCCGAGTGCAATCATTTCCAGGAGCTGGAATCGTTTTTCCGGACCTATGGCGAATGCGGCAGCGGCGTTTATCGCCAGTATGCGCACACGGCCGGGCACGGCGAGGAACTGGGCGTGCAAGCTGGCGAGTTCACGCCCTGGTCGCCGCTGCCGCCGGGCAGCGATCTCCTGTTCTACGAGGGGCAGCATGGCGGCCTGATGGCCCACACCTGGACGCGCCGCAAGGTCGACTCGCGCCACTTCCCGCCGGAAATCGACCGTCGCGCGGGTCGCCCGGGCATCGACGTGGCCCAGCATGTGGACCTGCTGATCGGCGTGGCGCCTGCCATCAACCTGGAGTGGATCCAGAAGATCCACCGCGACTGCAAGAATGGCACGTGTTCGCCCGAAGAATCGGTGGAAACCATCCTGCGCCGCATGGACGACTACATCCATTACATCGTTCCCCAATTCGGCCTGACCGATATCAATATCCAGCGCATGCCGCTGGTGGATACCTCCGACCCGTTCATTGCGCGCGACGTGCCGCTGGCCGACGAATCGCTGTGCGTCATCCACTTTCGCGACCGCGAGCGCCATGATTTTCCCGACTTGCTCAGGCGCATTCCCGACGCCTACATGTCGCGTCCGACCACGATGGTGATTCCGAGCAAAAGCCTGCGCCTGGCCCTGGGGGTGATTTGCGGTCCGATCCTGGCCGGGTTCATGGAGGCGCGCAGCGCCGCAACGGAGCAATCAAAGGGGCCAGGCTCGAATTGATTGCGCTGTCCGGGAAGCCCGGGAATTCCGGGGTCAGGGATGCGTGTACCCCAACACCAACAGCAACAGCGCCGATAGGGCCATGGCCGCGTGGAGGCTGACGCCCATCATCGGCGGGGGCGAGCGATGTTCGTGATTGCCCATGCGCAGGGCCAGAAGAACCAATCCGCCGAACAGAGCCAGAATAAACAGCAGCGCCGCATCGTTGTACAACATGTGAACGGGACTGCTGAAGATATGCCTTCCCAACAGGATCAGGCCCAGCAGGGCGACGCCGGCGTGCCCCGCCGCCAGGGCCCGGGAGCCCCGTCGATAGCGCACGCCCAGAACCACGAGCCACAGGCCCAGCACCACCGCCAGACCAAACAGAACGATTGCGGCAAGGATCATGCGTTTTCCCGGATCAAAGCGTGCGATACAAGCTTAAATACGACTGGGTTGAATATGGCCGAGCGCTCGAAGCGCGCCTTCGAACTTTGCACCCAGCTCGTATGGCTGCAACGGCCGGCGACCAGTCTAATGGGGCGTCGCTCCATCCACCTAAAATACTGCTTGATCAGACCGCCCGGGAAGAGTGCCTGATCGCTGCCTGAGTGGCGTGAGGATGTCCGCCAGGCCGTTGTGATCGATTTCCTGCATCAGGGCCAGCAAGCGGCCAATTTCACCCGCTGGGAATCCTTTGCGCGCGAACCAGTTGAGGTAATTGCCGGGCAGGTCCGCGATGATTCGGCCCTTGTGCATGCCAAATGGCATCTCCCGGGTGACGAGCAATTCCAGGTCCCTTGGGTTCATGTCATTAACTGCCTTGGCATCGAATACATGGGGTCAGACTGAACCGACCCCTTCATCCTCGTTCTGCCAATTGATGCGTCGCGCCCAGAACCGCGCCGATCGTCACCAGCACGACGCCGGCCATGGTCACGGCATCGAGGGATTCGTTCAACAAGGGCACGGCTGCCACTGCCGAGATGCCCGGAACCATGGCCAGCATGAGGGTTGCCCGCTGCGGCCCGATGTTGTGGATGGCGTAGGCGAAGAGCAGGCCGGCAATCGAGGCGGCCAGGATGCCTTGATAAATGCCTTGCAACAGGATGAAGGACAGGGAAACGGTGGTGATGGCCTTGGGCAGGAACAGGAGGTAAACAGGTGTGTAGCAAACCATTGAAATCACGGCGATGCCGACCGTTGCTTCGAGGGGCGAGACCTGCCAATGCTTGAGCAACAAGCCAAAGCATGCGTAGCTGACTGCGGCAAGGAGAAAGAACACATCCCCCACCCATTGATGGGCGGGTGCCCCTGAAAATTGACCGAAGCTGTGGAGGCCGATCAACACGATCCCCAGGCCCGCGACCAGCAGGGCGAGTTCAGTCCGGATGCCGGGGCGGTGCCCGAGTATGAGCCAGGCGATCAATGCAGTCGCAAATGGAATGCCGCCATTGACCAGGATGCCCGCATGGGCGGCCGGCGCAAGGGAAAAGCCCGAGTAAACCAGCAAGGCGTAACTCATGCCGCCAAACGCGGCCAGCACCGCAAGTCGCGGCCACTCGAGGCGGTGCCATCTGGCCAACACAAACGGAAGACACACGATTCCCGAGAAGACGAAACGTATAGCTGCCATGTCATAGGGGGTAAGTGGACTGCGTCCGCCCAGCCGGGAGACGATGTTGAACCCGGACCAGACCACGATGACCGTAGCCGCAGCCGCAAAGCCTTTGAGCAGGTGGACACGGTGGACCGGGGTAGGGATGTCTGCATCTGTCATGCGATGAGCGTCTGGGATAAGCGGTACTGCTCACATTACCACTGCCTGCCGCTGCGGCAGTGGCCTTGCTATGTTCGCTGTCGAACAGAAGATCCGATCATAATTGCCTATTATGGCAAGTGTACTCAAGGGGGATCAGCGTGCTCGACTATTCGGTTCGGCCGCTGCCCTTGATGATTGATCACCCCACCGGAGAATCCCTATGCCCCTGATTAACTTGGTCGTCGTCCTGATTGTGGTTGGCGTGCTGCTTTGGCTCGTTAACAGCTTTATCCCCATGGACGGAAAGATTAAACAGATCCTGAATATTGTCGTCGTCATTGCTGTCGTTATATGGTTGCTACAGGTATTCGGCGTGATAGGTTCGCTGGGCAACATTCGTGTTGGCCGCTGACGCATCTCCAGGGTGGTTGCCGTCACCATCATTTGAAGTGATGCCACCCAGATAAATGGGGTCATGCCCGATAGCTGGGCGATGACCAGGGATTAAATAAAGCGCAGAAAGAGCAGAAAATGAAAAAGAGCTACCTGATGATTGCGATATCGATGACCCTTGTCCAGGGTTGCTATATCGCTCCCCCCTACCAACCATCCAGCGGTGTCTCAGTCGGAGTCGGATATCCTGGTGTCAACATCGGCATCAATTTTTCGATGTACCCGGATCTTGTCCAGATACCGGGCTATCCCGTCTACTACGCCCCCCGGGTGGATTCGAATTACTTCTTTTACGACGGCCTCTACTGGGTGTTCCAGAGCGATAACTGGTATGCCAGCAGTTGGTACAACGGGCCGTGGGATAGCGTGGGTTATTACGATGTGCCGGCTTATGTGCTGAGCGTCCCGGTTCGCTACTACCGCCAGCCTCCGCCGTATTTCCGCGGCTGGCATGCCGACGCGCCGCCACGTTGGGGGGATCACTGGGGTCGCGACTGGGAACAGCGTCGAAGCGGGTGGGACCGTTGGGACCGCGGGTCCGCCCCGGCTCCCGCACCGTTGCCGACTTACCAGCGGAATTATCCCGGCGACCGCTATCCTCGCGCAGTAGAACAGCAGCATTCGATACAGTCCGAGAATTACCGCTACCAGCCGCGTGAGCCTGTCACGCAGCAGTATTTCAAACCGCGTGTGCAGCAAGACCAGCAGCGTCAGCAAGACCAGCAGCGCCAGCAAGACCAGCAGCGCCAGCAAGAGCAGCAACGCCAGCAAGACCAGCAGCGCCAGCAAGAGCAGCAGCGCCAGCAAGAGCAGCAGCGCCAGCAAGAGCAGCAACGTCAGCAAGACCAGCAGCGCCAGCAAGAGCAGCAGCGCCAGCAAGACCAGCAACGCCAGCAAGACCAGCAGCGCCAGCAAGAGCAGCAGCGCCAGCAAGACCAGCAGCGCCAGCAAGAGCAGCAACGCCAGAAAGAGCAGCAGCGCCAGCAAGACCAGCAGCGCCAGAAAGAACAGCAGCGCCAGAAAGAACAGCAGCGCCAGAAAGAACAGCAGCGCCAGAAAGAGCAGCAGCGCCAGAAAGAGCAGCAGCGCCAGAAAGAACAGCAGCATCAACAAGATCTGGAGCGGCAACGCTCCCAAGCTGAACCGAAGGGCAAGGCTGCGCCCCAAGACCAGGTTCAAAAGGGCAAGGCTGCCCAGCAAGAGTATGAGCGGAAGAAAAAAGAGGACGAGGAGCGTTATCAGAATCGCTAGGGCGGGTTAACACTCATTTCTCGCTGCAACCCGGAGGGAACGATAGGGACAGGTCTTGCATTAACACATGGCGCTGGCGGCCAGACCGCCCTGCAGCCCACCGCAGCCCCGTGCTAACCTCCAACCCGCCATGCGACTCCCTCAACTCCGACAACGTCTACGCGATCTGGGCGCTGCGCCCTGTCACGAAGGCCGCGTGCTGCGGGCGTGGGTGCAGGGGCGTTCGCTCGACACCAGAAGACGGCGCGCCGAAGACTTTCTGCCGCTGAGGGTGCGCGACGAGTTGCCTGGCCTGTTCGATGAATTGAGTGGCCTGGCGCGAGTGCATTCCGAGCATCCCGGCGAGGACGGCTCGGCCCGCTTGCTGGTGGCGCTGGCGGATGGCCAGACGGTGGAAAGCGTGCTGCTGCCGCGCGACGGCGTGTGCGTGTCTACCCAGGTCGGCTGCGCCGTGGGGTGCGTGTTCTGCATGACCGGCCGCGCCGGCCTGCTGCGCCAGCTTTCCAGCGCGGAGATCATCGCCCAGGTGGTGCTGGCGCGCAGCCGCCGCGCGGTGAAGAAGGTCGTGTTCATGGGCATGGGCGAGCCGGCCCACAATCTGGACAACGTGCTGGAGGCCATCGAGCTGCTGGGTGTGGAAGGCGGTATCGGCCACAAGAATCTGGTCTTTTCCACCGTCGGCGACCGGCGCGTGTTCGAGCGCCTGCCGCAGGCCACGGTGAAGCCCGCGCTGGCGCTCTCGCTGCACACCACCGATGCCGACCTGCGCCGCCGCCTGCTGCCCAGGGCGCCGGACATCGCGCCGGCCGAACTGGTCGAGCTGGGCGAGGCCTATGCCCGCCATACCGGCTACCCGATCCAGGTCCAGTGGACGCTGCTCGAAGGCATCAACGACAGCGAGGCCGAGTTGGACGGGATCGTGCGACTGCTGGCCGGCAAGTACGCGGTGATGAACCTGATTCCCTACAACAGCGTCGAGGGCGTCGAGGGCGTCGAGGGCAACGACTTCCGCCGGCCGAGTTGGGAGCGCGCGGCCGAGATGGCGCGCAGCCTGCACCGGCGCGGCGTGCTCACCAAGCTGCGCCACTCCGCGGGGCAGGATGTGGAGGGCGGCTGCGGACAGTTGCGGGCGCGGGCGCTGGGTGGTGCTGCCGGTTTCCCCTGACCCCGACGGCTGCGGATAGCCGATTGCTTTCTTTGACGTTGCCCGCAAGGCAGAGACACAGGACCGCCATGAACCCGAAGATCGTTATCCGGAACGAGACCGATGCCGATGTGGACGCGATCACCGACGTGACCGTCGCCGCATTCAGGACCCTGGAGGTCAGCCATCACACGGAGCAGTTCATCATCGCGGCACTCCGCGCCGCCGGGGCCCTCCCGCTATCGCTCGTCGCCGAGGTGGATGGCCGAGTGATCGGGCATATTGCGTTCTCTCCCGTGACCATTTCGGATGGCACGCGGAACTGGTATGGCCTTGGGCCAGTTTCGGTGTTGCCGGCGCACCAGCGGCAAGGCGTGGGCAAGGCCCTGATCCGGGAAGGGCTGGCACGGCTGAAAGCCATGAATGCGCAAGGATGTTGCCTCGTCGGACATCCGGATTACTACCGGAAATTCGGCTTCATAAACATGCCGGGACTGGTGCTTGATGGCGTGCCGCAGGAGGTCTTCTTCGCGCTGTCTTTTGGCGGGCAAGCTCCGCAGGGCACCGTCGCTTTTCACGAAGGTTTCAAAGCGGCTGGCCAGCAAGAGGGTGCGTTAAAGGGGCAGGGTTCGAATTAATTTCAGACCCGCAAC
The DNA here is from genome assembly GCA_049588075.1 of Thiobacillus sp. Taxonomy (GTDB): domain Bacteria; phylum Pseudomonadota; class Gammaproteobacteria; order Burkholderiales; family Thiobacillaceae; genus Thiobacillus. The sequence goes on along the minus strand of JBAVFD010000067.1, from coordinate 4,050 downwards.
CGACCTCATCCCTTCAGCCTGGAAAACGCGGCTCGGTGATCGATGTGGCTGCGACTTACAATGCCCGTGACCACCATGACAATGTGCATACACGCTGGCGACGCCGATCCACCGAATGTTCCCAATGCTCAGACTCAAATTCTCGATCGAACTGAATTACGAAATCGACCCACCCGGCTGCGATTTCATTTTCAGCATCCATGCCGCGCAAACCCCGCATCAGATTGTGGTGAGCGAGTCGCTGGGTATCAGCCAGAGCCTGCCCCCCATTCTGTACACCGACCCGGTCTCGCACACGCGCTATCTGCGGCTCAAGGCTTTTGCCGGGCCGCTGACGGTGCGGTACGACGCCACCGTGGATCTGGACCACCACACCGCGCAGCCGGCGCAGCTTGGCGAGGTGGCTGTGGCCAACCTGCCGGGGGCGGTGCTGCCCTACATCTATCCCAGCCGCTATTGCCAGTCTGACCGGCTGCAACGGCTGGCGGTCAAGGAATTTGGCCATTTGTGGCAGGGTTACAGCCGCGTGCAGGCGATCCGCGACTGGGTATTGAATCGCGTCACCTTTCTCTCCAATTCCTCCACCGGCAACACGAGCGCGGTCGACACCCTGGTGGAAGAAGTGGGCGTATGCCGCGACTTTGCCCATCTGATGATTGCCCTGTGCCGGGCGGTCAACATACCGGCCCGCTTTGTCACCGGGATCGACTATGGTTCCGACCCGGCCCTGGGGCCGACCGACTTTCATGCCTATGTCGAGGTGTATCTGGGCGACCGCTGGTACATCTTCGACCCTTCTGGCGTGGCCATCCCGATGGGCTTTGTGCGCTTTGGCACCGGCCGCGATGCGGCCGACTCGGCTTTTGCCACCATGTTCGGCGGCGTGCGCGGAACCGCCCCGGTCATACAAATCGAGGCCATCCCCAATGCGCAGGGGGCATTGATGGTGCCCCGGCATGTGCCGTATGCGCTATCCACCGACGGGCAAGTTGAGCGAAATTGAAGTCAGCCCCGCAGACGCCGTTGCAGCAAAACAATGGGGTCTGCCACTGAGGTTTCCCCACGAATCACGCCGTCGCTTAACAAACAAGGGGCGTTGGCGAACCCCTGACCCGTTTACGACTTGCCGGTTCCCGCCAGCCTGCGCCAGATCAGGCCGCCCGGTGCTTCGTTGCCGGTGAGCAGATAGTTCAGCATGTTGTAGTCGTGCAGCCCCATGGCCTGCTGCCGGCGTGTGTGCGCTTCGCCGCAGAACAGGATGCGGTCGCCGTCGAGGAGCGGGGTGTCGTTGTCGGGCACCAGGATTTCGTCCCGGCCGCGTTTGAGCAGCAGGGGGATGCAAGCCAGGTTCTCTTCGCGGTGGGCCGGATTGCGCAACAGGTCGCCGAGCCGGACGGTCGCCGCTTCCTCGAGCGCTTGCCAGACCGCCAGGGTTCTGGTTTTCGACAGTTCCAGATCCCATACCTCGGGCACGGTGTCGCCCACCACGGCGGCGATCCGGCTGAGCGTGACATCCGCCCAGGCATCGCCCTGGTTCAGGGCCAGGCTGAAAAAACGCGACAGCAGCGGGGTGGTGAGCAGGGAGAGAAACTCGTGGGCCACGATGCTGGAAGGCTGCATGGTGGCGTGGGCAGCGAAGCGCTGGAACAGGGCGGCGTTGGCGTGGCGGTTCTGCCGCAGCACCATGAACAGTTCCGGCTTGAGCTGACGTGCGGTCATGGCGATGGACAGGTTGTTGATGTCGTCGTTGGTCCCGGCGACGATGCCCACGGCCTGTTCGATCCCGGCTTCCAGCAGGGTATGCGTTTCGGTGCCCCGGCCGGCGACGGTGTGCGCGTGGCCGGCGGGCGGGTGCTCATCCACCACGACCAGTTCGTTGCCTTCCTTGTCGAGGTGGCGGAAGACCGCCTTGCCGAAACGGCCGTAACCGCACACCAGCCACTTGCCGCGGGGCGGTTCCATCGGCATGGCCAGCGGTTCGCCGGGCACGCCGGTGAGCCATTGGTAGAGCAGGTGATGGCCCGGGTTGTTGATCGCGATGGCGAGGTGCTCGCCGAACACTTCGAAGGCGTTCACCACCTCCTCGACGCCGAAAGAGGCCATGTTGGCTGCCGTGTCCAGCGAGTCCGCGCGACACAGGATCGGCAGGTCGGGCCGCAGCAGTTTGGTCGTCACCGCCACGCTCAGGTTGGCCGGGTCGTCGTTGGCGAGGGTGATCACGCCGGCGCACAGGGGGTGATGCAGGCCTGCGGCAATCAGGTTTTCCGGAAAGCGGGCGTCCGCCGTGAGCGCCGGGACGTCCAGATGGTACTGGCCCAGTTCCAGTTCGCCGATCCGCGCCGGATCGATATCGAGCACGACCGCCTGCTGGTTGCGGCTGTCCAGGGCATGCAGGAGCAGGACGCCGGTCTCGCCGCACCCGGCGATCAGGTAGAACGGCTGGCGCAGGCGTTTTACCCGGGCCTCGAAACGGTTGGCCCGCATCGCCCGCTGCATGGCGGGGTCCTGCAGCAGCTCCAGGATGGTGCCGATGCTGTAGATCCAGACGATGACGGTGAGGTAGATGGCGAAGATCGTCCACGCCCGCTGGGCGTCGCTGAACGCCGTGGGGATTTCGCCGAAGCCGATGGTGGTGGCGGTGTAGCTGATGAAATAGAAGGCATGGAAGAAATCCAGCGGGGGCGCCGGCCGGCCGTTGGCGTCGACGCCCGGGATCAGCGTCATGCCCAGGATGGAAACGGCATAGCTGACGATCAGAAAGATCAGCGGCGCACGCATGCGCCGCAGGATCAGGAACAGGGTGCTGTGCATGTCAGCGGCGGAACATCACCGTTTCCACCAGCAGCATGATGACCGACAGGACATTGGCCGCCAGGGCGCCGGCGGCAAGGGACACGATGCTGGCGGTCACGCCCGGGGTGAGGCCGGTGCCCGTCAGGTAGACGGCGGTGGCCCAGACCCCGGCGGCGGCGATGAGCTGCAGGTCGGCGACGAAGCTGCTGGCCAGGTGGATGGCGCCGATCTGGGTGCGCTCACCGAACTTGAGGACGGTGGCGATGAGGTTGACCACGATGGCAAAAAACAGCTCGTAGCTGTCGTGGTGGACGGGGTTGTCGAGGTCGCCGATCACGAAGCCGAAGTTGAGCGTCATGGCCAGGATGATGAAGAAACCGAAGATGACTTTTTCGAGATTCATTGCATGCTCAGGTTAAAGAAACACCACGAATCATAATGCCCTTCATTTGAAGTGGGTTGCAAAAACAGACCGCGCCTGCCTGCACGTCCGACCATGCTGTGTTGCCCTATGTGCCCATTTTCGGTTTCCACAGGGCGAACACCGCTCCGGTGGGATCTCTGATCACGCTCAGCCAGCCGTAATCAGCTACCGGCATGACATCCTGCAACACGGTGGCGCCGAGGTCGCGCGCCTTGACGGTGGATGCTTCGATATCATCCACCCCGATGTAAGCCAGCCAGTGTGACGGTACCTTGGGGTCTGGATTCTCAAACATGCCGCCGCCTGTGCCTTCGCCGACGTTGATGATGGTGTAGGGCATGCCGCCGCCGGGTGCGGGTATGTCTTCCAGCTTCCAGTCGAACAGCCTGGAATAGAAATCCCTGGCCTGGGCAAGGTCCCGGGTTTGCAGTTCGATGTGCACGAAAGCGTTGGCCATGACGTGTTCCTCCGGATTGCCAATCCAGTCTTTATAGCTTTTTGTCCAGCCTTGTCGCGGGGAAAGGGTTAAAGGGAAGGGGGTAAAGGGGCCGGGGTCGAATGGATTCCGCGCTAACATGGGGACGACACGACGTTCAGGCAGCCGCGTCGCAATCCGCAGTCGCTGCTTTCCTTTTATCGATCGACATGAACAACAACACGGTCCGCGCCCGGCTGTCCCTTTCGTTCAAGGGCGAGACGTACGAATTCGATTCCGTCATCGATCTGGATCGCTGCCTCGGCGAGCCTGGCGAGGCGCCCGATTTCCATCAGCTCCTGGCCCGGGCGGCCGGGATCGATCCCTACTCGTATCTGCATGAGGTGCTGGAGTCGCA
>JBAVFD010000066.1:0-13312 GCA_049588075.1 Thiobacillus sp. | reverse complement strand
CATGAAGCCGACGCCGATGGTTTTCACCGCCTCGGCGACCTTTTGCGGCGCCAGGTTGACGTTCACCCCGAGCGCTTCCAGCACGTCGGCGCTGCCCGAGGTGGACGACACCGAGCGGCCGCCGTGTTTGGCCACGCGCGCGCCGCACGCCACCGCGACAAACGCCGACGCAGTGGAAATGTTGAAGGTGTGCGCGCCGTCGCCGCCGGTGCCGCAGGTGTCGACCAGATGCTCGACGCCCGCGAGCGGCACCTTGGTCGACAGCTCGCGCATGACCTCGGCGGCGGCGGCGATCTCGTTCACGCTTTCGCCTTTCATCCGCAGCGCGAGCAGAAAACCGGCGATCTGCGCCGGCGTCCATTCGCCGCCCATCAGCGCGCGCACTGCGCCAAGCATGGTGTCGCGCGGCAGGTCATGGCGCTCGATCAGCAGGGTGAGCAGGTCCTTGAACTGCATCACACCCGCTCCTTCAGAAAGTTGGCGAGCATGGCGTGACCGTGTTCGGTGAGGATGGATTCGGGGTGGAACTGCACCCCCTCGACCGCCAGCGTCTTGTGGCGCACCCCCATGATTTCACCGTCGTCGGTCCACGCGGTGATTTCCAGGCAATCCGGCAGCGATTCGCGTTCGATCACCAGCGAGTGGTAACGCGTGGCGCGGAAGGGATTGGGCAGGCCCTTGAACACGCCGGTATCGGTGTGATGAATCATCGAGGTCTTGCCGTGCATCAGTTCCTTCGCGCGAACGATCTTGCCGCCGAAGGCCTGGCCGATGCTCTGGTGGCCGAGGCAGACGCCGAGGATGGGGGTCTTGCCGGCGAATTCCCTGATCAGCGGCACCGACACGCCCGCCTCGTTGGGCGTGCAGGGGCCGGGGGAGACGACGATGTGGTCGGGCTTCAGCGCGGCGATACCGGCGAGATCGATTTCGTCGTTGCGGACGACCTTGACGTCCTCGCCAAGTTCGCCGAAATATTGCACCAGGTTGTAGGTGAAGCTGTCGTAATTGTCGATCATCAGAAGCATGGTGATTCCTTCGACGCCTGAGCGCCGTGGCGAGCCCGAACGAGCCCCGGGAGCAGCGAATTATAGCCGTGCAGCCGATCCCGGCGTCACAAAAAAAAGCGCCCGCAGGCGCTTGAAGACAGGAGCCACGAGGAAATTATTTGATCTTTTTGATGCCCATCAAGCCGAGCACGTATTTTTCGTACAGCGGCTCGGTCGAGCCTTTTTTCATCTTGCGCATGAAGTATTTCTCGAACGCCACCTTGGCCAGGTGCACCCATTTGCCTTCCTTGAACCAGTTGACGTTGCGCGGCGGAATTTGCGGCAACGCCACGAAAGCGGCGCCGGTGTCGCCGAAGTCGGCCAGGCAGATCGCATTCCAGGTGGGTTTTTCAGTCGGCTCCCTGCCATCCAGCAGGGCACGGATGTTGATCGCGGTGGCGGTGACCATGGATTCGATCATGTAGCCGGTTTTGGGCGTACCGGTCGGTACCGGAGTGGCCTCCACCGGCGGGATGGCGACGCACACGCCCACCGCGAAGATGTTCAGGAATTTGGCGTTGCGCTGGTAGGCGTCGATGGTGATGAAGCCGCGCGGATTGGTCAGCCCCTCGATGCCGAATACCGCGTCGATGCCCTTGAACGCAGGCAGCATCATCGAGTAGGCGAACGGCAGTTCGTGTTCCTTGATGACCTCGCCCTTGTCATTGTGCTCGGCGACGAACATCTTGCCGGCTTCGACCTTGGTGACCTTGGCGTTGCAGATCCACTTGATGTGGCGCTCACGCATGGCGGATTCGAGCAGACCTTTCGAATCGCCCACGCCGCCCAGGCCCAGATGGCCGATGTAGGGCTCGGCGGTGACGTAGGTCATGGGCACGCGGTCGCGGATTTTGCGTTTCCTGAGGTCGGTGTCCATGATCATGGCGAACTCGTAGGCCGGGCCGTAGCATGACGCGCCCTGCACTGCGCCCACCACGATCGGGCCGGGGGCCTTGACGAATTCGTCCCACGCCTTGGCCGCGACCGAGGCATGCGCGACCTGGCAGATCGACTGGGTGTGCCCCTCCGGGCCGAGACCCGGCACTTCGTCAAACGCGAGTTTGGGGCCGGTGGCGATGACGAGGTAGTCATAGTCGACGATGCGGCCATCGGTAAGCTCGATCTGGTTGCGATCGGGATGAACGCGCGCCGCGCCGACGCCAATGAAATCGATGTTTTTCTTGTTGAGATAGGGCGCGGCAGGCAGCGTGATGTCGTCATGTTTGCGCCAGTTCACCGCCACCCAGGGGTTGGACGGGGTGAACTGAAAATACGGCAGATTGGAAATAACGGTGACCTTGTCCTCCGCCCGCGCCGATTCGCGCATTTCATAGGCCATGGTCATGCCACCAATGCCTGCGCCCATAATCACGATGTGTGCCATGTCTACCTCGATGTGTTGTATTGGAAACTACATCATAGCAACGGATGTGCCACTTTGAAGCGGCCTGTCCATGCGGCCTCGCCACGCCCAACCGGGTTGACATGACAGTTGTGTCATGTCATTTTGCCCGCTCGTCATGACACGGCAGTTACCTATGGACATCGCACTCCAAAGCCTGATCGATACGCATGAGCAGCCTTTCGTGGTGATCGACCGCGAGTACCGCATCGTCGCCGCCAACCAGCGCTATGGCGATGCCTACGGCGCAGCGCCCGCGACCATCGTCGGGCAACACTGCTATGCGGTGTCGCATCACTCGCAACGCCCTTGCCACGAAAACGGCGAGCAGTGCCCCCATCAGGCGCTGTTCCAGCAGGGCGCGGCGGTCGAAGTGCTGCATACCCATTTCCACGCCGACGACCAGCCCGAGCGCACCCGCATCCGTGGCCATCGCCTGCATGGGACGAACGGTGAACTGTTTCTGGGCGAGCAGATGTTTCCGCTGGAGGCCGAAGCGGGCAGCGTGTGCGACGCGATGCAGATGGTCGGACGCTCGCCCGCGTTTCTTGCCTGTGTCGACAATCTCGCGCGTGTCGCCGAAAGCGAAGCCTCGATCCTGCTGTTTGGCGAAAGCGGCGTCGGCAAGGAACTGGCCGCGCGCTTCATACATGCCCGTTCGAGTCGCGCCGGCGCGGCATTCATCGTCATCAACTGTGCGGCGGTGCCGGACGGCCTGTTCGAAAGTGAATTGTTCGGTCATGAACGCGGCGCATTCTCCGGCAGCAGCGGCCTGAAAAAAGGCCTGTTCGAACTGGCCGATGGCGGCACCCTGTTCCTCGATGAAGTCGGCGAAATTCCGCTCGGACTGCAGGCCAAGCTGTTGCGCGTGCTGGAAACCGGCGAGTTCCGGCGCGTGGGCGGCACGCACACCCTGACGGCCGACGTGCGCGTGGTCTCCGCCAGCAACCGCAGGTTGCTCGACGAGGTCGATGCCAAGCGCTTTCGGCTGGACCTGTATTACCGCGTGGCGGGGATCGACGTCACCTTGCCGCCGCTGCGTGAGCGCACCGAGGACATGTCCGAACTGGCGGATTTCTTGTTGAAGCGGCTCTCCGGCGGACAAAGCGCGTGTCGGCTCGACGCCGGCGCGCTGGCTGCGCTGAGTGCCTACGATTTTCCGGGCAATGTGCGCGAACTGCGCAATCTGCTGCAGCAGGCGGTGCTGAACTGCCGCGACGGCGTGATCCGCGCCGCCGATTTGCGGCTGCCCGCCGCACCGGCGTCAACCGCTGCGCGTCCGGCGGCGTCTCCGCAGTCACTGTCCGCCCTGGAACGTGAGCACATCCAGGGTCTGCTCGATACCCACCGCGGGCATCGCGCCCGCGTCGCTGCCGCACTCGGCATCACCGAGCGCACGCTGTATCGCAAGCTCAGGCACCACGGCCTGAGCTGACGCGAGCCAGGCCCGCCGGCAACAGGCATGAAAAAAGGCGCCGCCTGTTGCCGGGTGGCGCCTTGTCGTGCCGGGACATGACGCCCCGGGCAGGGCGTGACGACTCAGTCGCGACGGTAGCGGCGCAGACCCAGACCGATCAAGCCCAACGCAGCGAGCGTCGGCAGCACCGGATCGAACGGCATCTTGCCGGAAGCAAGCGCGCAGCCACCGCCACCGCTCGTCGAACCCGCCACGGTCACCGACGCCGTGGCGGCATTGTCGGTGCCGTCACCATCGACCACGTCACCGGTCACTTGGGCCGTCACGCTGTAGGTGCCTACCTTGTCGGACGACAGGGTCACGACGATGGCCTTGCTCTGGTTAGCCAGCACTTCTGGCACATCGCAACTGAAGGCCGCACCATTGATCGTGCAGACGCCGCCACTGGCGCTCACCAGGCTCAGACCATCAGGCACCGCACCTGTCACCACGAGATTCCTGGCGTCGCCAGATCCCTGGTTGAGCAAGGTGTACGTCACCTGCCCCTGGCCACCTGTCACGAACGAAACGCCGCTGGCGGTCAGGTTCAGGTCGGCTGCGGTCAGGCCAACCAGCGTGACGCTAGACGTGTTGTTGCCGGGAACGGGATCGGCAGAAGCAGCGGACAATTCCGAGGTGACCACATTGGCCCCCGCACTGGCAACTTTGAGCTCCATGGCGACATCCGCCGTGGCACCCGCGAGCAAAGTACCCACGGCGCAGTTGACTAGATCGCCCGCCGCGGTGCAAGCGAACCCCACATAAGTCACGCCACTGGGCAGCGTCGTCTTCAGCGTTACGCCGGTCGCGGCGGTCGCGGCGGTGTTGGCCACATGCACGGTCACGGTTGAACTGGAGCCCACCAGCATACGTTCGGGGTCGGCAGTGACGCCTGTGATCGCAAGATCCTGACGGTCAATGAACCGCTCATAGGCCCCGATGTCGCAAACCTTGGTGCCGAGAACCAGCGCATCAAACGGCCGGATGAAACCCCGCTCGTCGCTGCTCGGGCAGCCGTCGTTCACACCCTTGTCGATCGCCGGGCTTCCATCCAGCAGGGCGTGCGTGAAGGCGCCATTGAGCGTGTTGTCGTTCAGCGCCAGCGGACCAATCTTGGCATCGGCCACGTTCTGCTGGTCGGTGCTGTAGGTCAGGTTGCAGGTGCCGTCGGTCGACAGATTGCCGCCCTGGGTGAGAACAGGAAGGACACCGGAACCCACCTTGCCGCAGTTGGCCGAAACGCCACCGCCCAGGTTGTGCGCCAGCAGCGTGTTCTTCAGGCTGGCGGTGCCGCCTGCCAGATTCAGGCCAGCCCCCTGGTTGCTTGTGACCTTGACGTTGTCGGCAATCGTCGAGTTCAGGATGGACACGCTCGAACTGGTGTTGATGCCCGCACCGGAATCGGTCGCGTGGTTGGTAGAAATGGTCGAATTGGTGATCGTGAACGGCGAGGCCGCTGGCGACACCACGTTGATGGCGCCGCCGCTCACCGCGTCGTTGTGGCTCATCGTGGTGCGCAGGATTTCCAGTTTGCTGCCACCGGCCATCTGCAGACCCGCGCCGTTGACGGCGACGTTGCCGGCGCCCAAGCCGCCGATGATGCTGTCGACGAGGGTGGTGGCCTGGCTGGCGTAAATCGCGCCGCCGCTGCCTATCCTGTCAACCTCGAGCAACCCGCCATTGCGCAGGGTTTTGGCGGTGTTCTTGCTCAGAGTCGATCTGGAGACAGTCAGCACGCCCTTGCTGTAGATGCCGCCACCGCTGCCCTGCACGTCGCCCGTACCATTCTGCAGATCCCAACTGGCGAAGTTGTCGGTGATCAGGCAGTTGGTGATGGTCGCGTTGCCGGTGTCGCCAACGTAGATGGCACCACCGTTCATGAACACACCCTGCCCCTTGGTCAGGATCAGGTTATCCAGTTTCACCGCAGCGTTGATGTGCAGCAGGCGGTCGTTGAAGCCCACGATACCCTGGATGGTGGCCCTGCCGAGCGTGCCGTTCGCCGTCTCGATGTGCATCGGCGTGGTGAGGTCGAGGTCGCCCACGCTGTTGTTACTGGCGTCATTGGCTTCGGCCAGGCCACCATCCGCCATACTCAGGGTATGCACGCTGCCGTTGGCCAGCACGATCCTGTCGTAGGCCGTGGCTTCGTTGCCGTTGGCATTGGCACGCGCGATGGCCGAACGCAGATTGGCGCAGGTGATTGTCCCTATGTTCGTGCAGGCGGTGGGTGCCGCGTCGGTGATGCCCGCCACGATGATGGTCTCGCCAAGCACCAGTGCAGGAGGCGACACGTCGGCGGTCGCCAAGAGCGGGGCGCCGGCCAGCAGGACAGCCAAGCCAAAGTGGCGAAGCTTGAATGTCTTGAGTTTCATGATGCCTCCCGGTGGAAGTGACGAAAGAATAAAAAAGAGGATACCCGCTCCTTTCGAACAAGTATCCCCTGTCGTTGCTGACGGAAGCCGCAGGCTTCCGTCAGTTGCCGAACTTAGCTGCGACGGAAGCGGCGCAGACCCAGTCCGATCAGGCCCAGCGCAGCCAGCATCGGCAATGCCGGATCGAACGGTGCCTCGCTGGAGCCGATGGCACAGCCACCGCCGCCACCACCACTCGTCGTGGCCGGCGGAGTGACGGGCACGTCGGGCGCGACCGCCTCAACTCCATTGCGGTACATCACGTCGGTTGTATTGTTGGCGACATCATGCTCCATCCACAGCGCACCCAGCGTCTTGCCATCGGGCGGCGAACGCAACTGGGCTTCGGACTGCTCGGTCACGCCGCTGGCCAGCAGTTGCACCGTCTCGTAGGTCACGCCCTGGTCGACAGTACGCGTCTGGTAGATGTCGAGCGGCTTGGCGACGGCCTCGTTGGTCTCGGTGCCCCACGCCACGAACATCACGTTGCGATCCTGCACGTCCGAGGGGTCAGCGGTCGCTGTCCCGTCCGGCAGTTTGATGGTGCCCGGGGTGCCGACCAGGCGCGGCTCGACCACACGGGTGGAAGCGTTGGGGAGATTGGTCATGTTTTTTGCCGCACTCCAGGTGGCGCCGCCATCGGTGGAACGCTTGATGAACAGGTTGTAGGTCCCGGTATACGCATCGGCCGCAGCCTTGTCCGGCGTCTGGTCGTAGGCAACCGCAACGAACTCGCCGCGCAGCACGCCACGATGCGCCAGCGCATTGTCGTTCGCACCGGTGTCGCTCAGGTTGACCGGCACATCGGCCGTCACGTCGGTTGCCAGGAAGCCGGTCGAGCCCGGGCGCAATGCGGTGTTCTTGATGCCGCGACGGAACTCGATATCGGCCGCGGCCGCAGGCTCGGTCGACGTCGACTCGCGCCACAGCAACGCCACATGCACGCCCTTGGTGTCGCCGTCGGCGGCGTCGCCATCTGGTACTCCATTCGCTTCGACATCGCCGATGGCGTCATTGCCCTGCAGCACGAAACGCACACGGCGTGCATTGTTGAAGGTGTTGCTGATCACCGTGCCGGGGTTGTTGGTCTGCGGGGTGGCGTAAGGGAAGCTGTGATAGATGATCTGCTTGCCGCCGCTGCCGTCGCCCTTGGTTTCCTCGTACGCCAGCACGGTGGTACCGCCACTGATGCCGAGGTTGGCGCGCGAGGCGCCTGCCGCACCAACCGTGGTGTCGTTGTTGTCAGTCACCTGTACCGGTGCAGGGAAGGCATTGCCCGCTTCGAAGTTGGGTTTGGAGAGGTAGGTGTACCAGATATTGGTGCCGGCGCTGACCTTGGCGCCCGATGCGCCATCGCCCGGGCCTTCGGCGTCGCCCTGCTGCAGCCCGGCCGGGTCGGCCTGGTAGCTGATGGCGAAGCCGCCAGCGGTCAGATCGGATTTCACATAGCCGGCCGGCACGTCTTCATCCGCATCCAGCGAGCCATCGGTGAGGCGTTGCGTGGACCAGGTCACGCCGCCGTCAGTCGAACGCGCCGCCCACAGGCACATGTAGGGCTGGGCGCCGGCAGTCAGGTTGGTATTGATCTTCTGCGCCACACTGCCGCCGCAGTCCGAACTGGTCCAGGTCACCAGGGCATCGGCGCCCTTCCCGCTGTTGACGACTCCGACCGGGGCGACGTAGATGTTGGGCTTGTTGTTGGTGATGACGAAATTGCTTGAAGCGATCGTCAGCGGATTGCCACCGTTGGTGGTGATCTGCTGCTGATTCCAGCTTGCGCCGTTGTCGATGGAGCGCGCGATCCAGATATTCTGCGCGCCGGCGGGGCCATCCGCATAAACCAGCACCTGCGCCTTCACGTCATATTGCGTCTGCGCGGGATCCGACTTGTAGGAAATCCAGCCCATCTTGGCCTTGAAGGCGTTGTTGGCCGGATCGACGGTCGACACCACCACCGGCGGATCGAGCTTGATGTAGAGCGTGGCGGCATAGGCTGCCCCCGCCACTGCCATGCCCACCAGAACTGCCAACTGCTTGCGCTTGAATTTCATGGTCCCCTCCCGATTTGAAACAAGATTAATATTTAAGATATAAGTATCCGATATCCAGGGTAAAAATCAATTGAGAAATATCAAACGCAAAAGATTTTTTTGAAGCGAAGATACGAGTCGTCGTCCAGCCCCGGGGGGCCTCCGGCAACGGGATACCCGATCCCGGCCTTGCAGGCTCAGCCGCCAGCGCGGCGTCAAGCCAGCGCGGGATGGCCTGCCCAGCGGTGCCTCTGAAAAACCATAAAAAAGGCCGGGCAATGGCCCGGCCTTTGACATGCGGCTTGCGCCGCAAGGCTTACTTCAACACCGTAAGACCGCCCGAGCCAGCGGCCGTGTACACGCGACCGTTGTTGATGGCAGTGGCTCCCGCCCCGCCGATGACGCCCTTGATGGCCATCATGGTCGGCTTGGCCACGTTGCTCCAGTCGAGCTTGACCACACCGGCATCGCCGTAGGCCACATAGAACAGCAGCCTGGGCTGGGCAAGCGTGATCACCTTGCCCGTCGCATCGCGGTACTGCGTGGGGAAGTACTGCGGCGTCATGTACAGCGCACCACCGTCCATGCCTGCATAGGGCGAGGGCGTCACAACAACCCCATTTGCATCAAGTATCTCTCCATATTTCTGCAGCTTGAAGTAGCCCGCAGCGATTGGCCGGCATTCGCCCACGCCGCCCTGTTTCTTGCTCAGCTTGGTGACGTCGGCAGTCGCACAGATACCGGCCGGCTGGCCGGCCGGCACGACGGCCGGCTCGTACTGCGCCACGGGCAGGATCAGGTCGGACATGCGGTAGGCCACCAGACCGAAGCTGTCGTAGCTGAAGTAGGCGATGTCGCCCACCACGTGCACGTCCACACTCTTGCCGTCGGCGGAACCGAAGGCGTTATCGAGGTCGGACTTCAACGGCTCGAAGGTCTTGATCAGGTCCTTGGTCACGTCCAGGGGCTGGCCATTGACCAGGCGCGCGGTCATGTCGACCACGGAAACACCATAGGCACCGGCCGCGACCACCGCATAGATGCGGTTGGTCGCCGGGTTGGTCCACAGTTTCACCGAGGCCGCGCGTCCCACCGGGGCCTGGCCGGTGGTCGTGCCGCCGATGTTGTCGACCACGCTCGCGGCCGAGCCAGGAACTGCCGTGGTGTCATACACCGTCAGGCCGTTGCCGCCGTCGGCAACGATGGCGTACTTGCCGTAGAAGGTCACGCCATAGGCATGGTCCTGGCCGAGGATCTTCACCGTGCCGATGTTGCCGGATTCGGTGTTGTGCTCGAAGATGTTGTTCGCCGCATCCAGCAGCACCGGTGCACCCACCGCAGCACCCGGCACGGCCGACACGTTCAGCCGGCGCATGCCCAGGCTCTGGCTCATCACGTAAGCCTGGTTCGGGTCGCTGCCAAATCCCACCTTGAAGGCGTGCGGCGTCGGCATCACCGTACCCGTGGGGTACTCGCTTTGCAGCGTGTTGGCGACGAGGTGCAGGCCGTCGATCGGAGTCAGACCGTCGGCGATGCGCCACGCGCTCGTGCCGTGCGGGCCATCGGCCAGGTACAGGTGGTTGCCCGACACCGTCACGCCTTCGGCGTGGCCGATGGCGATCGGCTGTCCGGCCGAGCCGTTTTCGTAGGCGCCCACCTCGTTGGTGCTGACCAGGGTCACCGGCACGGCGAAGCGGTCGGTCACCGCGCTCACGGTGCCTGTCAGAGCCTTGATGTCGATGAAGCTCACACCGCCGGCACCGGAAGCCTCCACCAGGTCGACACTACCCGCTGCGCAGCTAGCTGTCTGCATGCAGGGCATCAGGAACAGCGCGCCGCCGTGGCCATTGATCTCGCCCGTCACCAGCTGCACCGGCCCCGTGTAGTTGCCCTTGGCGTCGCCCACCAGGAACGCGGGCATGGACTCGTCACCCACCGGCACGGGGGTCATGTCGTAGGACTTGACGAACTCGTAGTCGGGCCAGAACACCTTCGTCTTGTCGGTATCGTTGTCGAATGTTCCGCCGCCGTTCTTCCACAGTCCCGCCGGATTTTCGGCGCCACTGACCACCACCAGACCGGCGAAGTGGTCGGTGTAGTAGGCGCGGAACTTGCCGGCGCCGGCGTCCGGATCCGGCACCACGTGCACCCCCATCACGCCGGCTTCCTTGAGCATGCCGGAGCCGAAGTGCGACAGGATGCCCTTCTTGTCGACGTTGGTCGGCGCCTCGTCCGGGCCGTGCGCCGGCGCGGCCGGCACATAGCCTGCGTACTTCGGTGCCGCGGGGTTGGACACGTCCACCGCCACCAGGCCGCCCAGCGAATAGGCGATGTAAGCCATGGTCTTGGTGCCAATGACTTGCACGTCCATGGTGCGGGCGTTGTAGTAGTACTTGCCGTAGCGGTCGAACTGAGCCCAGGGGTAGGCAGTCAGGCCTTTGTTCTTGCTGCCGAGCTCGGCCGCGGCTTGCTCGTACGTGGGCATGCCATCCGCATCGATGTAAGTGGAGTTGGCCAGCAGCGAGGCGTTGCAGGCGGGCTTCAGGTTCGGGTAGCCGAACCAGTCTTCCTGTGCGGTGTTGGCGCAGTCGGCGTACAGGTTGTAGGCGCCCGTGCGCACCAGCGTGGCCGGGTCGTAGATGCCGATGCCCAGGAAGCCGAGCGCCGCGTAGAGCTTGCCGCCGTGCATCTTCAGGCTCAACGGCCCGCCGTATGGGTTCTCGCCGGAATACTTCAGGGTCCACGCCTCCACGGCGGGGCTGTCGATTGTGACCGCTCCGTCCGCTGCGGCGCCCATCAGGTTCGACAGCTTGGTCTTCTGGATGCCGAAGGCGCCATTGGCGATGAACAACTGGTCGTCGGTGGTGTCGGCAGGGGTGCCGTTGTCATCCACCAGCAGGTCGTTCACCGGTCCGGATGTGTGGGGCACGGTCGATGCCGGCTCGGTGAAGACCGTGCCGCCGCCGTCCGAATAGGTGTACGCCGGCGTCATGTAATCCACCGTCATGGTGCGCACGTAGACCATGGCCGCCGGCGTGGTGATGTCCACCACGCCGATGCCCTTGCCGCCCATGGACAGCAGGGCGTAGCTCTTGCCGCCGTAGGCCTTGACCACCGTGATGTGCTGGATGTAGCCCGGCACCGTGATCTCGGCCACCGCACCCTTGCTCATGCCCACCGGGGTGGCCGCAAAACGGTTGGCCATGGTGTAGAGCGTCCAGTCCGTGGTGCCGTCGTTGTACAACGCGACGTCCTGCGTGGCGCCGCCGATCTGGGCCGCCAGCGTGTCGATGTTGGCCTCGATGACGGTCGGAACGCTCGCCGTGTCGCCGGAAGATCCGCCGCCACCGCCACAGCCACCCAATACGAGTGCGGCCGCAGAGGCAGCCGCCACACAGGCGGTACGCAAGCGCACCCAAGAACACAGTTGCAGAGTTGAATGATTCATGAAAAGGCTCTCTCGAAATAACCCATATTTTTTATATGCGGGCAGGGGATCAAATCCGTTGTTTGATGTGTACCAATTACCCAGTCTAGCAAGATACAAGCAATTGTGGACAACATTATCGGATTAAAAACCACGCACATTCTTCTGGTCCCACGCGCAGCCGCCTGGCCGCCTGCTTCAACCGCAACGCAAGCGGCCCGGACATGGGATGAATCTATCGAACTCTCCCTGAAACCTCAATTGACAATTGTCAATCGCAGTGCGTTTTTTGGGAAAAAAAAGCGGCCGCCGCCGCCATGAGCGGGCATGGCTTTTGCGGGGTCCGGCAAGGGGCTCAGCGGCCGATGCGGATGGCGCGGTCGCCGTTTGCCTGCGCCGGGCCGAACAGGCTCAGCAGGCCTTCCAGTTCCGTCTGGCTGCCCGGCGCGGGGCGCGCCTGGCCAAATAAAGTCATGCCGCCCCCGGGGTTCCAGCGGCCCGACCCCTGCAACTGCAGCGCCCCGGCCTCCGTCGACAGCTTGATCCCGAAGCCCCTCCCGGTGCCCTCGAGGTTCGCCCGATAGTTGCCGAGCGGCTGGCGCACCCGGCCCGATACGGCGCCAAACCAGCGCAGGGTGGCCTGGCCGGCGGTGCCGCCGTCGCGCCCAAAAAACAGGCTGTCGGTTTCAAAGACCAGCTTGCCGCCCGGTTGCCAGAGGTCAAGGTCGGGGGAAACCTGCCCCAGCCAGCTTGCTGGCAACTCGGCACGGGTCGCCCGCAACTCCATTCCCTTGCGGCCTGCACTCAGCATGCCAGCGGCATGGACATCGGCGCCGGCCACGTTTACCTGGTAGCCGAGATGCCCCGTCAAGAAGTCCTGCGGCCGCAGCTGCCAGTTCACCCGTCCAAGCTGCACCGCCGGCCCGGTGCCCAGCCGAATCGCCAGGCCCGCAGCCCGGCCGCGCCACACACTGCCTTCGGGGCGCTCCAGCCACACCGCCTCCTGCGTCAGCTGCGGCAATGCCCAGGCCAGCAGGCTGGCGGGCGCCCAAGCCAGCAGCAGCGCCAGATAAACCAGCACGGCGAGCCCAACGTGCAACGGACGTAATCGAAACGCATTCGGTTCGGACATCACCCCCCCGCCAGTACCGCTTCGACCCGGACCATGCCGGGCGCGTCGCCCGCCACGATGTGCGCCGATTCAACGCGTACCCCGTCTTTCGCCTGCAACTCGCCGAGCCAGACGACCCAGTCATCGAGCGCCACCTGAGGCAACACGACCCGGACATGGCGGGCGTCCGGCGCGGTGATCGATTCGATGCGTTCGCGCAGGCCGCCGGCGACGGCACGCTGCTCGACGGCGCTTGTCAGGCTCTCTACCGAACGGGCCACCGCGGGCTGTGCCCGCAACCGCTCGACCTCGGCGGCATCCTGCTGCAGCTGCCGGGTCTGCACGCGCAGCTGCGGCAGCTCCTTGCGCATCAGCGCCGCATCGCGCTGCATCGGCAGCCAGCCGTAGGCGTAGCCCAGCGCCAGC